>NZ_JBPPWJ010000002.1:0-209649 GCF_053547255.1 Rothia sp. 11273D007AR
GTTCCGGTAGAACCTACTGATCCGGTAGAACCTGTTGACCCAACTGACCCGACCACTCCGGTCGAGCCAGTTGAACCTACCGACCCGACTGTTCCGGTTGAGCCTGTTGACCCGGTTGAGCCTGTTGACCCAACGGTTCCTGTTGACCCGACTGACCCGACCACTCCGGTCGAGCCAGTTGAACCTACCGACCCGATTGTTCCGGCTGAGCCGACCGTTCCGGTAGAACCTACTGATCCGGTAGAACCTGTTGACCCAACTGACCCGACCACTCCGGTCGAGCCAGTTGAACCGACCGACCCGATTGTTCCGGTAGAGCCTGTTGACCCCACGGTTCCCGTTGAACCTACTGACCCTGTTAACCCAACTGACCCGGTTGAACCTACTGACCCGGTTGAGCCTGTCGACCCCACGCTTCCCGTTGAACCTACTGTTCCGGTAGATCCTGTTGACCCGGTTGAACCGACCGTTCCGGTAGAACCTACTGATCCGGTAGAACCTGTTGACCCAACTGACCCGACCACTCCGGTAGAGCCAGTTGAACCTACCGACCCGACCGTTCCGGTTGAGCCTACTGATCCTGTCGAGCCAGTTGAACCTACCGACCCGACTGTTCCGGTTGACCCTGTCGACCCCACGATTCCCGTCGACCCGACTGACCCGGTCAATCCGACTGACCCGACTGTTCCGGTTGAGCCTACTGATCCTGTCGAGCCAGTTGAACCGGCTGACCCGATTGTTCAGGTTAAACCGACTAACCCAACTGACCCGGGTGAGCCTACTGATCCTGTCGAGCCAGTTGAACCGGCTGACCCGGTTGTTCCGGTTGAACCGACTGACCCAACTGACCCGGTTGACCCGACCGTTCCGGTAGAGCCGACAATTCCAGACTATGATTCCTGGCAGGGAAGTGCTGACTACTACCAGCTCATAGCATCAATACCGTGGGGCGCTATTGGTCAGCCCATCGGAGATAACCGGATGTGCATGATCACCTTTATCGTCACTGACACTGAAGGCGCCAACTGGCCCTCCGGTTTCGCCACCTACTTGCCGCCCGTCCTTATCGAATCTCCGTATGCCGCCTACCTGCTCGAAGGCTACCTCGGCCTCAGTAAGATTCAAGACATCACGTGCTACTAGATAAAAGCGTCTGCTGCTTCTCGTACGAGATACAGCAGGCGCTTTTCTCAAGCCTCTAGCGGAACACCGGGGATATCCCAGCTAGAACATCTACTCTGGTAATCAAGCCCCAACGAAAGGACTCTTTTATGCACAGCCATAACAACGGCCTCAAAACAGCCCTGCTCTTGGGGTCGATGGTAGGTTTCCTGCTCCTCATTGGCGCAGGCCTGGCCTACTTCACCCGAAGTTCAATCTTTATTGTGCTCTTCGGCCTGATCGGTGTAGGTACCGTAGCCTACACCTACTGGAACTCCGACAAGCTCGCTATCCGCTCCATGAACGCCTACCCGGTTACCCGCGAGCAGATTCCTGGCCTCTATGCCATCGTTGAAGAGCTCTCCGCTAAGGCAAACCAGCCCATGCCCAAGCTCTACGTTGCCCCGACCATGACCCCCAACGCCTTCGCTACTGGCCGTAACCCTCAGAATGCCGCGGTCTGTTGCACCGAGGGTATTCTGCAGCTACTCGATGAGCGCGAGATGCGCGGTGTGATTGGCCATGAGCTCATGCACGTTTACAACCGCGATATTCTGACCGGTTCAATTGCCGCCGCTATCGCATCCGTCATCGGTACTATCGCCCAGTTCGCTACCTTCGGCGCCATGTTTGGCGGTAACCGCGAAGAAAACCGCGGTGGCGGCCTCATCTTCACCCTGCTCATCGCCTTCCTGGCGCCCCTGGCCTCAGCCGTCATGCAGATGGCCATTAGCCGCACCCGCGAATACGATGCCGACGAGGACGGCGCCCGCCTCACCGGCGACCCGCTGGCACTGGCATCCGCCCTGCACAAGCTGGAAAACGGGGTGTCACGCTACCCCATGAACCCCGAGAACCGCCAGACCGCAGGCGCTGCCTCCATGATGATTGCTAACCCCTTCCGAGGCGGTGGTTCGATTAAGAACCTGATGGCTACCCACCCGCCCATGGCTGACCGTATCGCCCGACTCGAAAATATGGCTCGTCAGAACGGGCAGCTCTAGACTTCAGGTCACGCTGACTGAAAGTTGACCGTACAAATCTGAACAGGTTAAAGAAGAGCTCCCCACCTGCCCGGGCAGGTGGGGAGCCTTATATCTAGGTGCGGACGCCCCTATGGGGCAGGTGCCTAGCGGTAGTTGACGAACTGCAGGTCAACCTCAAGGTCGGCGCCCTTGAGTAGGGCAATGACGTCCTGCAGGTCATCGCGGGACTTGGAGGTTACGCGCAGCTCATCGCCCTGAATGGTAGCCTTGACCGACTTGGGGCCCTCTTCGCGAATGAGCTTAGAGATTTTCTTGGCCTGGTCCTGGGCGATACCCTCCTTGATAGAGGACTCAATGCGGTATTCCTTGCCAGAAGCGTAGGGGTCGCCGGAATCCAGGGACTTGAGCGAGATGCCGCGCTTGACCAGCTTGGACTGGAAGACATCGAGCACGGCCAGGGCGCGCTCCTCGGAGTTGGCCTTAATCAGGATCTTTTCGCCGGAGAAATCAATTTCAGCGCCGACACCGCGGAAGTCGTAGCGCTGGGCTACTTCCTTCTGGGCCTGGTTGAGGGCGTTAGAAACTTCCTGCTTGTCGACCTTTGAAACAACGTCGAATGATGAATCGCTTGCCACGGGTGCTTACCTCTTTGCTTGTAGATAGGTGACCGTGCCCCTGTAGACCGCTAGCGGGTGAGGGGCGCTTACCTACAAAGGTACCCTGTTTTGCGGGGGCTATGCAGGTTATCGCAATCGTTATGAAACTGTGACACCATTCTCAGCTAAAGTTCATCTTGGTTTGGGAGGATGAAGCTATGGCTGAAAAGAAAACAGCTGCCCACGCTGCAGCCGGCGTACGGCCCGGCTCAGGAACCACTCCGGCAGCGCACCAGGTACTAGCTGTAACTGACGAGACCATGCAGCGAGCCTACGAGGCTCTCCTTGCAGATTTAGTGGCAGACGGCTTTACTGCCGCCGATGCGACTGCCCCGGCGGGCAGCGGCTCGCCTGAAGTCGAACGGGTCCCAGATTTTACCCGTGGGCTAGGTCAAACCCTGCACGATGCTGATTTGGTCGCTAGATTCGAGGGCGTGAAAGAAAACCTCTCCCGCGAAATTCGTGGCGGCATGTGCACCCCCGACCAGGCTTATGCCTACCTAGAAAACCTTGAAATATCGCTCCTGCTAGAGCAAGAAGCCCTGGCGGCAAGCTCTGCATCCAACTAGCCTTACCCCGACCGGCGTCCGCTCTCACAGCGCGCCGGTCGGCCCGCTTAAGTGGTCTTTGCAACAAAAGCTACTTTCGGTTTGGCAAGCTGCCTAAAAGTGTGTAAAGTATTCTACTGTTCGCTCAAACGAACACATTCAAGAAATTGAATACGGCAGATTACCCGAGCGGCCAAAGGGGGCTGACTGTAAATCAGCTGGCATTGCCTACGGGGGTTCAAATCCCTCATCTGCCACAGCAAAAATCCCGCCTCACACGAGGCGGGATTTTTTATTCCCTGGTGAGCTAGCTTCATTATCAGAGAAACCGGCCACAGTCTTTAGACAAGCCCCGATAAAACCGGTAGCGTGTTTGTCATGGCAACCATTGAAATTACCCAGGAAAACCTGACCCAGAACGTCGAAAACTCAGATATTCTCTTCCTCGACTTCTGGGCCGATTGGTGCGGCCCCTGCAAGCAGTTCGGCCCCATCTTCGAAGCTGCTTCTGAAAAGCACGCCGATATCACCTTCGGCAAGGTCGACACCGAAGACCAGCAGCAGCTGGCCGCCGCAGCAGGTATCACCTCTATCCCCACCATCATGGGCTTCCGCGAGGGCGTTCTCGTCTTCTCTCAGCCCGGCGCCCTGAATGCCCAGCAGTTCGACCAGATTATCGACGCGGTCAAGGGTCTGGATATGGCCGAGGTGCACAAGCAGGTTGCCGAGGCTGAAGCAGCCCAGGCTGAGCAGGCCTAAGGCCACTAACTTTCTTTATATAAGTCGCCCTCCCCCTAACTGGGGGAGGGCGACTTCGTCTTAGAAGGAGCGCATATCCTGCGGGGCGTATCGGGGGCCGCGGCGCGGTTCGCTGATCCCGGCGGCCTTAATGAGGGCCACGACCCGCTGGCGGTGCCCGGCATAGGGAGTAAGTAGCTCTACCATGCGGGCGTCATCGCCGCGGGTACCATCGAAGGCGTAGGTGACGTGGTGGGCAAGGTGGTAGTCGCCCACGCTGACGGCATCGGGGTGGCCGCAGTAGCGTTGCAGGGTTTCTGCGATGGTCCAGGGGCCAATACCGGGAACCGAGTTCAGCGCCCGGGCGAGTTCGCTCACGCTGTGCTGGGAGGCAAACCGTTCGAAGGACTCAGCCCGGTTCGCATAGTGCACCATGGCAGATGAGCGGGAGCGGTCAAAGCCGGCGCGGTGGTAGGCCCAGTCAGGAATCTGGGCAAAGGTGGACGCCTGCGGGAAGATAACAAGCCCCGGCGGCTGGTCGGGGAGCCCGGTTGCAGGAGCTGGTTCACCGTACTGGCGTAGCAGGGCCCGCATACCTCCCATAGCCTCGATGCCGGTGACTCGTTGTTCGGTGATGGCGAGTAGCAGGTTTTGCGAGAGCAGGCCAACAGAGGGTAGCCGCAGCCCCGGTGCCTCGGCCCGTGCCCGCACCAGCCTAGCTGGCAGCTGCCCCCAGGCCTCTGAGGCGTAGAAGCCGGCCCAGCGGTCCTGCTCACCCACCCAGCCCGGCACGCGAGCCGCAAAAGCTTCCAGGGCGGACGCAGATGATGTACCGCTAGGGGAGCTGGCACCCGCCCAAATCGTTACCTCAATTGGGGCGCGCAGGTCGGCGGGGTGCGTCCTGGCAAAACGAACAAGCAGACCCACCCCAGCTTCGCGGGCAGTCGCCCAAAAAACAGGGCCAGCAGGCCCGGCTACCTGACGAAAGAGGGGGTCAAAGGCTCCGTGCTGTAGGGACGCAAAGGTCTGGCCCAGGTGTACCCGATGGGTTGGTTCCAGAACAAAATGCGCGCGCAACATGCTCACCATCGTCTCACACCCGCTCTACCCGACCCACAGAACCACTTTGCTGTCTATACTCGTACAAGACGCCGCACCCGTGGCGCCCACCCCAACCTCAGACGAAGAAGGCGCATGAGCTCCCCCCTACTGCCAGCAGAAGCCCACCCCATCAGGGCGCGTATCAGCGCTGCAGCCCTGGCCCTAGCTGTCTTTGCCCTCTACAGCGTCTACTCCTGGCTGCAGTGGCGGCACTACGTGGTGCCCTCCTGGGATCTGGGTATCTTCTCGCAGCTGGCTAAGGCATATGCCTCAGGGCAGGCCCCGATTGTGCCGATCAAGGGGGAGGGGTTCAACCTGCTGGGGGACCACTTCCACCCCGTCACGGTGCTACTGACTCCCTTCTACTGGCTCTGGCCTACACCCGCCACCCTGCTCTATGTGCAAAACGGGCTGGTCGCCCTATCTGTCTACCTGCTAGTGCGTTTTGCCCAGCGAATCCTGGCCCCCTGGGCAGCCCTGGCCCTGGGCCTTGCCTACGCCCTGAGCTTCGGTATTCAGCAGGCTGTAGCCGTTCAATTTCACGAGGTTGCCTTCGCCCTGCCCCTGCTCGTCATGAGCCTGGGCTACCTGGCCATGACCCGCTTGACGGGCGCCCCCGCCCCCCTGCTGCGCCGCTCCATCTACTGGGCAGCCCCTCTGGTCTTCGTCAAAGAGGACGTCGGCATCACGGTTTTCGTGATCGGGCTCGTTGCCCTGGCCCGCACCGGCTGGTTCTCAACCGCCAGCAGCATAGCCTTCCCCTCGGTGTCCGCCCCGGTACGCCCCCGCCGCGAACGCTACCGTACCCTGCTGCGTTCCTGGGTCAACACCCCCGCGGTCGCCGAAGCCAGCCTACTCATGCTCTGGGGCATAGTCTGGCCCCTGCTCGCCATCGGCCTTATCCTGCCCCACTTCAACACCGCAGGAGTCTTCGACTACTCCGACAAACTCGACATCGCAGCAGCTATCGGCGACCCCCTCGGCGCCTTCGCCCAGCTCGTCTACCCCTGGCAAAAAACCGCCACCCTCGGCCTGCTCCTGCTCACCGGCGTCCTGGCCTGGACCACCAGCCCCCTCGCCCTCATCGCCGCCCCCACCCTCATCTGGCGTTTCCTTTCACCCCAAGAGGGCTACTGGGAACCTACCTGGCACTACAACCTCGTGCTCATGCCCATCGTCTTCACCGCCCTGCTCGATGTGCTTGCCCGAGCCGTCGCCCGTACGCACCTCCCCGCCTACCGGCTCGGGGCAACACCCGCCGGACGCACCGTCCGCACAATCCTTGCAACCCTACGCCACCGCGCCCCGGTAGCCCTGCCCGCGCTCGCCCTCATCATCAGCCTAGGAATCCTGCCCAACCAGCCCCTGGCCCAGCTGGCTGACCCGGACTTTGCCACCACAGAGCCTTCCACCACTGACCAGATGAAGGCTGAAGCCGTCGCCGCTATCCCAGAAGGCGCCACCGTAGCTGCCGACCTCTCCGTCCTCACCTACCTGGTGCCCAACCACACCGCCTACTGGATTGGCCACTCCGGGGAACCCGGCCCCGACTACGTGCTCGTCGACAAACTTGGCAGCGCCTGGGGCGGCAACCCGCCCAGCAGCGCCGTTGCCTACGCCACCGACCGCTACGGTACCGCCACCTATGTTCACTACCGCACCATCGGCACCATCGACATCGCCGTCCGCACCCGCTAGCTGTACCCTCTATCACCACCCGGGCCCAAAACGCCCAAACTAGGGTAGAGTTGAAAACGTAAGACTCGGGAACCCCCGACCATTTCTCTTCAGCGCCCACGCCCGCTACTGGCACACAACCACAGGGCCACGCGCGTTCAACGAACATACTTAGGCTAAGCAGACCGTTGAACCTTCGACTAGAGAACCTGATGTGTAATCAGCTCGCCCAAGCGCGCACCCCTGATAGCCAGCGCCCACGAACCGAAGACCTCTGATCTTTGAGGCCCCTCGCGAGCATTCCACGGGGACACCCCGTACAGCACCTCCACCTCAGTGAGAGTGCTGAAACCCCACTCGATGAGGACAACATTGACTGAAAATACTGCCGTTAACGCAGAAACCGCAACCGACGCCATCTTCCAGGAACCGGTTGTAGATGCCCCCACCCAGCAGGTAGAAAAGGACGAGGACGGCGGCACCCGCTTCACCGACCTGGGCCTGGATGCCCGCGTCCTGGCAGCCCTCGAAAAGGTCGGCTACGAAAAGCCCTCACCCATCCAGGCTGAAACCATCCCCCTGCTGCTTGAAGGCCGCGACGTCGTCGGCCTAGCCCAGACCGGCACCGGCAAGACCGCAGCCTTCGCCCTACCTGCCCTCTCAACCCTGGCAGAACTGGCCGACATCAACGGTGTCTCCAAAGACACCCAGGTGCTCGTCCTAGCCCCCACCCGCGAACTGGCCCTGCAGGTTGCCGAAGCCTTCTCGTCCTACGCAACCGAAATGCCCGACTTCACCGTGCTGCCCGTCTACGGCGGCTCACCCTACGGCCCCCAGCTGGCGGGCCTCAAACGCGGCGCCCAGGTCGTTGTCGGTACCCCCGGCCGCGTCATCGACCACCTGAAAAAGGGCTCCCTGGACCTCTCCAACCTGCAGTACCTGGTACTGGACGAAGCTGACGAAATGCTCCGCATGGGCTTCGCCGAAGACGTAGAACAGATCCTGGCAGACACCCCCGACTCCAAGCAGGTTGCCCTCTTCTCAGCAACCATGCCCAAGACCATCCGCAAGATCGCTGAGCAGTACCTCAACGACCCCGCAGAGGTACGCGTCAAGTCAAAGACCACCACCAGCGCCAACATCCGCCAGCGCTACATGCAGGTCATGCACTCCCACAAGCTCGAAGCCATGACCCGCGTACTTGAGGTCGAAGACTACGACGGCATCATCGCCTTCGTCCGCACCAAGAAAGAAACCGAAGAAGTCGCTGACAAGCTCAAGGCCCGCGGCTACCAGGCTGCCGCCATCAACGGCGATATTCCCCAGAACCAGCGCGAACGCACTGTTGAAGCCCTGCGCGATGGCCGCATCGACATCCTGGTTGCCACCGACGTTGCCGCCCGCGGCCTCGACGTCGAGCGTATCTCCCTGGTCGTCAACTTCGACATCCCCCACGACACCGAATCCTACGTGCACCGCATCGGCCGAACCGGCCGCGCAGGCCGCGCCGGCGAAGCCATCCTCTTCATGACCCCGCGTGAAAAGTACATGCTCCGCCAGATCGAAAAGGCAACCCGCCAGCAGGTCGAACAGATGCACATGCCCACCGTTGAAGACGTCAACGCCAACCGCAAGCAGAAGTTCGCCCAGCAGATCACCGACACCATCGAAACCGAAGACCTCAGCTTCTTCCGCGAACTCATCGACGCCTACGCCAACGAACACGATGTTGAAGGCGAAGAAATCGCAGCAGCCCTGGCCGTCATCGCCCAGCAGGGCCGCCCCTTCCTAGCCGAAGAAATGCCCGAACCCAAGAGCAAGAAGCGCGACCGTGACCGCGACTTCGACCGCGACTTCGACCGCGACGACAAGCCCCGCGGCGGCCGCCGCCACTCCGAAGAAGGCATGGTCGACTTCAAGCTCAACGTAGGCCGCTCATCCCACGTCTCACCCGCAGCTATCGTCGGTGCCCTCACCAACGAAGGCGGCCTCAAGGGCAAGCAGGTCGGCGCAATCGACATCCGCCAGCACTTCACCATCGTCTCCCTCCCCGAAGCAGAACTGCCCGGTGACTTCTTCGACCGCCTGCGCGACACCCAGGTAGCCGGCGAATTCATCAACATCAAGCGCGACCGCGGCCCCAAGGGCGGCGGAGGCGGACGCAAGTTCGACCGTGACGACCGCGGCTTCGGTAAGAAGGACTTCGGCGGCAAGAAGAAGTTCGACGGTAAGAAATTTGATCGTGACGACCGCGGCTTTGGCGGAAAGAAAAAGTTCGACCGCGACGACCGTTTCGGCAAGAAGAAGGGCCGCAAGAAGTTCTAAGGATAAGGTTCTGCAGGCTCGCGCTCGCTGCCGACCCTCTCGCTGGTTCGCTGACGCTCACAAGCGATTCACGCCAGCCGCCGAGCCAGCAGCTTCGCTGCGAGCCTGCGCCACCTTACCCATAGGGCACCATTTCAACTTGTGCCCTAGAACACCCCAAAAAACAGGTTCTAGATTTGCGTCTTCCAAAGGTTGTATCGTAAGCTAGTATCTGTTGCCCCGATAGCTCAGTGGTAGAGCGCCATCTTGGTAAGATGGAGGTCCCGGGATCGATTCCCGGTCGGGGCTCTGTATGAGCCCAAAAGTTCATACGTGGCGGTGTAGCTCAGCTGGTTAGAGCGCACGACTCATAATCGTGAGGTCGACGGATCGAGCCCGTCCACCGCTACGCCCCGATAGCTCAGTGGTAGAGCGCCATCTTGGTAAGATGGAGGTCCCGGGATCGATTCCCGGTCGGGGCTCAGATAACCTGTCAAGCATTAGCTTGGCAGGTTTTTTGTTTGTAGAGTGGTCTCTATGGCTATTAACCAAGAGATCGTGGGCCGCATTTACCCGGCCACTGAGCCCTATTCGGTGGGGCGAGAGAAAATCCGTGAATTCGCTGCTGCCGTCAAGGCCACCAGCCCCCTGCACTTTGATGTGCAGGCAGCCCAGAGCGCAGGCTACAGCGACCTGATCGCCCCGCCCACCTTCGCTATTATTCTGGCCCAGAAGGCAGACGCCGCCCTGATTGGTGACCCCGAAGCCGGTATCGACTTCTCCCGCGTGGTCCACGCTGACCAGCGCTTCACCCACCACCGCCCAATCGTGGCAGGGGACGAGCTGCTGACCGAGGTGCACGTCGATAGCGTGCGCGTCATGGGAGCCGGCGCTATGCTGACCACCCGCGAAGAAATCACCACTGTAGAGGGCGAAAAGGTCGCCACCTGCATCTCATCACTGCTGGTTCGGGCGGAGGACTAACCCATGGCTATCTCTTTTGACTCCCTTGAAAAGGGTACCGAGATTGGTGCCCGTCAGATCCCTGTCACCCGCGCTGACCTGGTGGCCTACGCGGGCGCGTCCGGCGACTTCAACCCCATCCACTGGAACGAGCGCTTCGCAACCGCTGTGGGTCTGCCCGGCGTCATCGCCCACGGCATGTTCACCATGGGCGCTGCCGTGCAGCTGGTGACCGACTGGGTAGGCGACGCCGGTGCGATTGTGGACTACCAGACCCGCTTCTCCAAACCGGTTCCGGTACCCGATGCTGATGACGCGGCCTCCCCTGCTACCGGTGGCAACGTCATCTCGGTTGCCGGTAAGGTCGGTGCCCTGGACGCGGACGCCCGCACCGCCCGCATCGACCTGACCGTCACCGCCCCCGACACCGAGGGCAAGGAGCAGAAGGTGCTGATGAAGGCCCAGGCACTCGTGAAGCTTGCCTAGTATAGCCCCCACCTTGCGCACTAAAGGCGCCCGTTCAGAGATTGAGCGGGCGCCTTGTTGTGCACGACCACTAGAATAGACAGCAGGACACAAACACACTGACATGCCCTCTTAGCTTTACTACGAGAGAATTGACCTTACCCACCATGGCACATAACCCCCGCACCCAGCTTTCCGACCGGCAGATTAAGACCTGGTACAGGGCTGTGCTGGGGCTTTTCTTTGCTAGCGGTTTAGTGGTTTCTGCCCTGCTGACCCGCCTGCCCGATGTGGCTAACGGGCTGGGGCTGAGCTCCGGTCCCATGGGCTTGCTGCTGCTGGGTATGACCATCGGCTCCTTCTGCGCCGTGAGCTTCTCAGGTGCCTTCGTTGCCCGTTTCGGCGCTATCCGCTGTATCGCGGCAGCCTACATCACCACCGTCACCGGCATGCTCCTGATCGGCCTGGGCGTCCACCTCGCCAGCGTTCCCGTAACCCTGCTCGGCCTCATGCTTCAGGGCTTAGGTAGCGCTGTCTCCAACGTGGCCTCCAACGTGCAGGGCGTAGCCAACGAGCGGGCACTGGGGCGCTACGTTACCCCCATCATGCACGGTTTCTTCTCGATCGGCACCGTAGCAGGTGCCGCCATCGGCACACTCGATACCCGCCTGGGCGTGCCCTTCGTCGTCCACATGGCCTATTTCGCGTTAGCAGTTGCTGCCCTCGTCCTCATCTCCCTCAAGTTCTGCCACAGTGAAAACTACGGCCAGGACGACACCCAGGCCATCGCCGCCGTCGGCTCCTACCGGGTGCGCGACGCCTGGCGCGATAAACACACCATCCTCATCGGCCTCTTCGTACTGGGCATGGCACTGGCCGAAGGCTCCGCCAACGACTGGGTCGCACTCGCCCTCACCCACGACTACGGCACCAGCAACACCATCGGGTCCCTCGGCTACTTCACCTTTGTAGTGGCCATGATGGTGGGGCGTTTTGGCGGCACCGCCCTGCTTAACCGCTTTGGCCGGGTGCCGGTGCTCCGCACCACCTGCTCGCTCGCCATTATCGGCCTGGCCCTCTTCATCTTCGCCCCTACCGTGCCCCTGGGCTTTGTTGGCCTGCTGGTCTGGGGCCTGGGAGCCTCCCTCGGCTTCCCGACCGGCATGTCAGCTGCCTCGGACGACCCGCTCAAGGCCGCCGTCCGCGTCTCCGTTGTCTCAACTATCGGCTATGCGGCCTTCCTGGGCGGCCCGCCCCTGCTGGGCCTGCTGGGGGAGCACTTTGGCATCCGCAACGGCCTGCTCGCCGTGCTGGTTTTTGTGGTTGTGTCCCTACTGCTCACCAGCCAGCTGGAACCCAAGAAGCCGGGCAACACCGTCCACACCGAAAAGCTCTAGGGGCGTTAGCCGCCAGGACGCCCGCGCCCAGCTCCCAGCGCCCGGTGAGCACGCTCGCAGGCGGCACCCGGGCTAAGCCGGTAGAATGGGCACCGTGACTGACAAGCTTTTAAGTGAACTGACCACTGCCGCTGTGGGTGGCCCCGCCCGTCTCTTCGTTGAGGCCACCAGCGAGCAGGAGATTATTGATGCCGTAACCGCCGCCGACCGTGCAGGAGAAGACCTGCTGGTGGTGGGCGGGGGCTCTAACCTGCTGATAGCCGATGAGGGCTTTAACGGGGCAGTGGTGCACATCGCTTCAACCGGTATTGAAACCGTGAGCGACTACGCCTGCGGCGGCACCACCCTGCGCGTGCAGGCAGGCCACACCTGGGACGACCTGGTAGCCTACGCCGTAGAGAACGAGCTCTCCGGTATTGAGGCCCTCTCAGGTATTCCCGGCACCGTGGGCGCCACCCCCGTGCAGAACGTGGGGGCCTACGGCTCTGAGGTCGCCCACACCATCGCCTCGGTTCGCACCTGGGACCGTGAAACCGGCGGCTACAAGACCTTCGCTAACGCCGACTTGAAGTTCGCCTACCGCGACTCGATTCTCAAACAGTCCACCGTCAACGGGTCTCCCCGCTACGTGGTGCTGACCGTAGACTTCCAGCTGCCGCACGGCTCCCAGTCCGCCCCCGTCCGCTACGCTGAGCTGGCCCGCCAGCTGGGCGTTGAGGTGGGGGAGCGCGCCGACTCCCGCCTGGTGCGCGAAACCGTGCTGCGCCTGCGCGCCGGCAAGGGCATGGTGCTGGACGCCACCGACCGCGACACCTACTCCACCGGCTCCTTCTTCACCAACCCCATCGTGGGGCAGGACGTCGCAGCCCAGCTCCCCCAGGACGCCCCCCGCTACCCGGCAACCACCCCCGCCGGTGAACCCCTGGAAGGCATGGTCAAGCTCTCTGCCGCCTGGCTGATCCAGCACGCCGGGTTCGATAAGGGCTTCGGACTTGAGGGCGAGGCAGCGGAGCTTGCCGGTGGCAGAGCGTCGCTTTCTACCAAGCACACCCTAGCTATCACCAACCGTGGTGGCGCCTCGACCGCCGATATCGCGGCCATCGCCCGCGCTGTGCGAGCCGGGGTTGAGGAAAGCTTCGGGGTGCGCCTGGTCCCTGAGCCTGTTGTCGTTGGGTTTACTCTCTAACGCAGGGGCGTCATGAGCCTAGAGAAAGAAATCGAGAGCGGGCAGGGCGGACGCCTACACCGGCGTATGGAGCGCTTTCGCGCCTTTATGGGGCGGCACGCCGCCCTGCTTCTGCTCTACCGCCTGCTCATTATTGGGCTAGGTTTTTTGTGCATCGTCGCCGGTATTATCATGCTGGTGACGCCCGGCCCCGGCTGGCTTTTCATCTTCATGGGCATGAGTCTGTGGGGCACCGAATTCCACTGGGCCCACCGCCTGAACGTGTGGGCGAAAGCTAAGGTGCTGAATATCTGGCGGCAGTTAGAGGCTAAGCGGCATCGGGCCCACCGTCGTCGCACCGCCGCCCGCTGGGCTAGCCGCAGCAACCGCAGCCACTACTGCCCAACGGGCTGCCACTACAGGCAAACACTATAACATTTCGAATATTTCGAATAGTGCTATAGTGGTGGCATGACCGTCACTCAGAATAATCAGCGTTCTATTCTTGAACCCTCCACCTTTCATGAAGCAGACTTAGAACTACTTTTTTCTTTTTTGCACAGCGCTTCTAGTGAGGATGAGGGGGCTCAGCCTGCGCTGCTATCGCCAGACGGTAAAAAACAGGTCATTCCCTTCCTCTTATATGACACACTAACAACCATCGTTGATGCCTTAGCCCATAACAAGGCTGTTTCGATTACGCCTACCGATACCAAGCTCACCACTCAGCAAGCTGCTGATTATCTCCAAATATCTCGTCCAACACTCGTAAAAATTCTCGAATCTGGTGATATTCCCTTTACTACTGTTGGCCGCCATCGCCGTGTGCTTCTCGCAGACTTGATTCAGTATGAAGAGAAAGAGCGAAGAGAGCGTAAAGCTTTCCTCCAAGAACAAACGCAAGAATCATCAGCAGACGGTAGCTACTTTGACCTACCTCCAAGCTTTGCGCAGACTCGCATTCCGTCAGGAAAATCTTAATGTCTGGGCTATCTGCTGTTCTCGATGCATGTGTACTGCTACCGATGCCAACGTGCGACTTACTTCTGCGCCTAGCAGATGCAAAAGAGTACAGGCCCCTCTGGTCGCATGGGATTCTAGAGGAAGTAGAACGCAACTTGCAGACAGCGTTCATGCGAACGCCTGGGCAGGCTGAGAAGCGCGTGAGAAATATGCAGAAATACTTCCCAGATGCAGAAGTTTGTGAGTATGAATCGCTGATACATCAGATGGGTAACGACCCTAAAGATCGCCATGTTTTAGCAGCAGCAGTTCGAGCTCGTGCTGACTTTATCGTTACTTTTAATCTGAAAGACTTCCCTGAAGAGACTTTAGCTCCATTTGATGTGAGGGCCGTTCATCCAGATGATTTTCTCTGCGACCGGTTTGCACTGAACCCGCAGAGAATCAAACAAATTGCTGAAGACATTGTGCGAGACATGAAGAACCCAGAGGTAACTCACACGGAGTATCTGGTGGGGTTGAGAAAAATTGGGCTGGTGAGGTTTGCAGAGACTCTTGAGTCTAATGGGTTCTAGCTTTCGAACCCCAGCATATGATCCAGAGTCTCGTGGATCTGCTGGTCTTCAAAGCCCAGTTTGCGCATGGCTGTAATGTACTTTTCGGTTAGGGTCTGTGCCTTGTGCGCGGTTGAGTCGAGGGCCGTAATAAAGGACCCTGCCCGGCCGTGCGTTTCAATGGCGCCGGCGGCTTCCAGCTCCTTGTAGGCCTTCGCCACCGTGTTTACTGCAAGACCTGTTTCGGCAGCTAGCGCCCGCATGGGCGGTAGCCGGTCACCGGCAGCCAGAGCGCCGGAAGCCCGTGCCGCAATAATAGCCCGCCGCAGCTGGGAGTAGGGCGGGACGTCCGACCCCTTATCAACCCTAAAATTTAAAGCACGGATGCCCCCGCACAGCTCCTCGTGGGAGTCGTGAATCGGGGGCATCTCGTTCTTTGTCATGGCACCAGTCTAAAGGGTGCCGGTCGCAATCTTCAGCATGCGGCGCACGGGTTCTGCGGCGCCCCACAGCAGCTGGTCACCCACGGTGAAAGCAGAGATGTACTGGGGGCCCATGTTGAGCTTGCGGATGCGGCCCACCGGGATATCCAGGGTACCGGACGCCGCAACGGGAGTCAGCCCCTCGACGGTGGCGTCCTTGGTGTTGGGGATAACCTTTGACCACTCGTTGTCCTCATCGATAATCTTCTCGATTTCCTCAACGGTCAGGTCTTCCTTGAGCTTTAGGGTCAGAGCCTGGGAATGGGAGCGCATGGTTGCAATACGCACGCACAGGCCGTCAAGAACCACGCGGTCATCACCCTCAAGGCCCAGAATCTTGTTGGACTCAGCCTCGGCCTTCCACTCTTCGCGGGACTGGCCGTTGCCCAGGTCAGAGTCGATCCAGGGAATCAGTGAACCGGCCAGGGGAACGCCGAACTGGGTGGTGTCGAGGTCGCCGGAGCGCTGGAGTTCCAGCACCTTGCGGTCGATCTCAAGGATGGCGGACGCGGGGTCGTCCAGCTCGGTTGCTACGTAGCCGTTGATATCGCCGAACTGCTTGAGCACCTCGCGCATGTGGCGGGCGCCGCCACCGGAGGCTGCCTGGTAGGTCATGGAGGTGCCCCACTCGACCAGTCCCTGCTTCCACAGGCCGCCCAGGCCCATGAGCAGGCAGGAGACGGTGCAGTTACCGCCGATGAAGTCCTTAACCCCTGACTCCAGGCCGCGGTCGATGACGTCGCGGTTGATGGGGTCAAGCACGATGACGGCGTCATCGTTCATGCGCAGGGTTGAGGCTGCGTCAATCCAGAGACCGCTCCAGCCGCGCTCGCGCAGCTGGGTGTGGACTGCCTTGGTGTAGTCGCCACCCTGGGCGGTCACGATGACGGGCAGCTTGGCGAGCTCGTCGATATCGTGGGCGTCCTTGAGCATGGACTCTTCCAGCGCCCCGCAGAAGGTGGGGGCTGCTGAACCGGCCTGGGAAGTGGAGAAGAAGACCGGGTTGATACCCTCGAAGTCACCTTCTTCGAGCATGCGCTTCATGAGCACGGAGCCGACCATGCCACGGTAACCAACAAAGCCTACGGAATCACCAGATGTAAAAGTCATGGTTTCAGTCTAGCTTTTACGGGCTCTCTGCGCAGGGTCTGGAACCGCATGGTGAGAGAAAGTGTAATCGTACGGTGACTTTACTTAAAGTAACCGTACGATTACTTTAGGAAAAGTAGTCGTTCGGTTACACTTGCGGTATGACACAGCAAGATGCCACCGGTATACGAACCCTGCACATCACTGGAGAAGTGGGGGAAGTCGTCCGTCTCCGCCGAGAAGAGCTCGGTCTTACTCAAAAAGAAGTGGCCGCCAAGATTGGCGTATCCCGCAAATGGTACATTGACCTTGAACAAGGTAAGCCAACGGTTGAGCTCTATAAGGTGCTAGATGCTTTTTGGGCTCTAAACCTAGAGCTTCAAGTAAAGGCCGCATCATGAGTGAACTCAATGCTTACTTTGGAGACCCCCACTCCTGACAAATTTGGTCTATGATTACTTTCGTGACTGAAAATATTGATATTCCAAATAGGCTGCTAACTCCTGACGATGCTGCGAAAGCTTTACGTGTTACCTCACAGCGAGTGCGTCAACTTATTGCGAACGGTACCCTCCACGCCGAACGTGTAGGCCGTGTATGGGTCATTCGTGAAGAAGACTTAGATGCGGTTCGAGCTTCAACAACAACCTCGCTTATCCCTGCGCGTGCTGACAGCTCTCATGCGGGGAAGCTTAAAGCCCTGAGCTTTTTTTCGGGAGCAATGGGGCTGGATCTTGGTCTAGAACGCGCAGGCATCGACACCGTTTTGGCCTGCGAATCAGATAAATGGGCTAGGCAGACTATTGCGACAAACCGCCCTGATTTGCCGATACTTGGTGACATATGGAGGTATCAGGCTGATGAAATTTTGGGATTGGCTGGTATTGATGAAGGGGAGCCGGTCGATATGATGGTTGGCGGCCCGCCTTGTCAAGCTTTCTCAACCGCAGGAGCGCGGCGGGGCTTCGAAGATCTACGAGGAAATGTCTTTCTGCATTACCTTGATTTAATCTCACAAATTAAGCCTAAATATGCAGTAATCGAAAATGTTCGTGGGTTGCTTTCGTTGCCAGTGTCACCCACGCAATCTGCTGCGTTGCTCGAAACTACAGGTCGTGATTTCTCAAAGAAACATGGTGCTATTCAACTAGTTACATATCGGTTGAGGGAAGCTGGTTATAAGGTTTCGTTCAACTTATATAATGCTGCAAACTTTGGTACCCCTCAGGTTCGAGAAAGAGTGGTTATTGTAGCCACCCTTGATGATGAAAAAGTTCCTTACCTAACCCCAACGAATTCTGATGACCCCCAGTTTGGGCTTCCAGCATGGAATACTCTCAGAAGTGTAATCTCTGACCTCGATGAAGTGAACTCTGAGTTCATTCCGTTCCCTGAAAAGCGACTTCAATATTTCAGAATGCTGAAGCCTGGACAATACTGGAAAGATTTGCCTGCTGATATTCAGCCTATTGCTATGGGAAAGTCATACCATTTGGGAGGCGGTAAGACTGGTTTTTATAGGAGGCTTGCTTGGGATAAACCTTCTCCTACCTTAGTAACACATCCTGCTATGCCTGCAACTGACCTGGGGCACCCGGAAAAAGATAGACCTCTAACTGTTGCTGAGTATAAACGTATCCAGCAGTTCCCTGACGATTGGGTAATAGAGGGGCGCCCGCAGCAACAATACAAACAAATCGGCAACGCGGTGCCCCTGGGGTTAGGTGAAGCTATAGGGCGAGCTATTGTCGCGCATGATTCAGGAGAAAAAACAGAGTTTCCTTCAGGGTTTAAATTTTCACGATACAAAAATACGTCTGACTTAGATTTGTGTCCTATTGAGGATGACACGCCTGAAGACACACTTTTTTAGTGCAAGGTGGCTCGTCTATTCTGGAGTGGGGGCAAAGTGCCTCCAATTTAGACTGGAGGTCTCTAACTTGTCTTACCTAGATTTGGCGCGCCAAGCCATAAAAGAAGTAAATCCTGAACTCACTGAAAAGTTTCTAGCTATCGTAGAGTTCTCCTATACGGAGCCAGGCCTTGCTTATAGGCGGCGGAAGTCAACGAAGTCTAATTCTGAACCTTCGACTACCGATTTGGAGCATTACCTCTTCCTGGCAAATAAGTTTAATAGAGGTCGTATACGAGAAGGACTGCCTCAACCTAGTACTATTCCGGATCCGGTTCTTCCGTTGATTATGCATTATGGCTACGGCGAACCTGAGAAAGATTTACCTAGACTGGTTGAAGGGCATCGAACCGCAATGGTAGCTGAAAATATGATTGGTGAGTTGCTTGAACGATATCTAGATTCAGTTCTAGAAGATTCTTGGATTTGGTGCGCAGGCGGGGTTGTAAAGCACGTTGACTTCATTCAGCGGCCGTCAACCCCTAACGACCCTTGGAAAGCCTTACAAATTAAGAACCGTGATAATACTGAGAACTCATCAAGTAAGTTGGTCAGAAATGGTACTGAGATTTCTAAGTGGTATCGAACTAAATCTCGCTCTGGTGAAACAATGTGGGAAAAGTTTCCGCTGGAAAATAAGAAACTAACCCTGTCAGAGAAAGGCTTCCAAGCTTTTGCCAAGAATCTAATCCTCGAATATAAAAAGTAGCTCACATTGGGTGGCTGCCAAGACTCTCCTTAAGGGAAGGTGAAGTAGGCTTACAGCGAAGCTACGTTCGGGGCTTGATTTGTTCGTGCGAACGAAACGAATCAAGCGAGAGAGTCAGCAACGAGTGTGAGCCTGCTGAATCCCTTATGAGTAAGTCTTATTGATATCTTACTTGCGCAGAGTCTGGAACCGCATGGCGAGAGGCAGCTTCTGCCCGGTACCAGTGAGAGCATAGCCTTTTTCAGAGCGGACGGGTGCGTCATCAGCAACTAGTGCCCAGTCGGCCCCCAGTTCAGGGGCATAGGTATCACCGGAAACCTCAGCCTCAAAAAGGGTGCGCTCCACCCGGGCCACCTGCCCACCCGCTACTCCGGGCAGGTCGGTGCGGTGTAGAGCCTCGGCGTAGAGGGAGCCGCCGCCAATAACCCAGTAGGTGGGGGCGTCCGGAGCCAAACTCTGTGCCGCCCCCAAAGCCGCATTGAGAGAAGGCGCCCAGATGGCGCCGTCCTTTTCTTCAACCTGCGAGACAGAACGTGTAATCACAAGATTGAGCCGCCCCGGCAGGGGGCGGAAGCGGGGAGGGAAGGACTCCCAAGTCACCCGGCCCATAATGACCGGGGCGCCCAGGGTCAAGGTCTTGAAATGGGCTAGGTCCTCGGGCGCATACCAGGGCATATCGCCGTTACGGCCAATCACCCCGTTGCCCGCCTGCGCCCAGATAGCTGCTAGCTCGGGCAGGGTACCCGAGTCGCTTACCCGCTCACCGTTCATGCTCAACTCCTCGACCCTAGACCGCAATCGGGGCCTTAATGAGGGGGTGATGGCGGTAATCTACCAGCTCAAAGTCCTCAAACTCGTAGTCAAAAATTGAGGGCTTCTTATTCTTAATGCGCAGGCGCGGGTAGGGGTAGGGCTTGCGCGACAGCTGCTCGGTGACCTGCTCGTAGTGGTTGGAGTAGATGTGGCAATCTCCGCCGGTCCAGACAAACTCACCGGGCACCATACCCACCTCTTCAGCAATCAGCTGGGTCAGTAGGGCGTAGGAGGCAATGTTGAAGGGCACGCCCAGGAACATATCGGCAGACCGCTGGTAAAGCTGGCAGGAGAGCTCCTTCTGGCCGTCCTCCCGGGTCTTCACGTAGAACTGGAAGAGGGCATGGCAGGGTGGCAGCGCCATGTCGTCAACCTCAGCCGGGTTCCAGGCAGAGACAATATGACGGCGGGAATCGGGCTTGTTCTTGAGCGAGTCAAGCACCTTGGCAATCTGATCGATGGTCTGCCCGTCACCGGCCGGCCAGGAGCGCCACTGCACCCCGTAGACCGGGCCCAGTTCGCCGTCCTCGTCCGCCCACTCATCCCAGATAGTCACGCCGCGTTCCTGCAGCCAGCGTACGTTGGACTCCCCGCGCAGGAACCAGAGCAGCTCAATAACCACCGACTTGAAGTGCACCTTCTTGGTGGTGATCAGCGGAAAACTCTCAGATAGGTCAAAGCGCATCTGACGGCCGAAGACGCTTCTGGTGCCGGTGCCGGTACGGTCGGCTTTCTCGTCGCCGGTCGCCATAATCTCGCGCAGCAGGTCTTCGTAGGGGGTAGGAATAACAGTCATATCTTCTTTAATCGTCAAAAGGCTTAATTTGTTCCAGCGACACCACGGTCTTGGGGTGGGCAACAGACACCTGCAAGACCCACATCTCCCCGGGCTTGAGATAGGGGTCATGCACGGGCAGATGGGAGCGTAGCTGCTTATTCAGGTGCTCGCCCAGAACCTCAAGGACAGTGGGCAGCACCGGGCGGTGGGTGCAGAGCATGACCGACTTATCCCGCTTCTCAAAGAGGGACTCGACCACCTTGCGGGCGTGCTTGGGCGCCCGGGCATGGTGGGCTTCGGTCAGGGCCCGCTTCTCCTTGATGGAAATGCCAGAGGCCTTCGAATAGGGGTAGACCGTCTGCATGCAGCGCACCCAGGGGGAGGAAACGATGCGTTCGGGCTGCCAGGCCTCCAGCAGGCGTCCTACCGCCAGGGCCTGGCGCTTGCCGGTAGCCGCAAGTGAGCGCTCGCCTTCGGCCCCGGCCCAGCTGGCGCGCGGCTTGGCCTTGGCGTGGCGGACGATAATCACCGGGCGGGTGCGCAGGTTCTGCGCACGGGCCAGGGCCAGTAGGGCGTCGAGGGGCTCTTTGTCGGTGGCGTTGGTGAGCATGGTGCGGGCCTGTTTGGGGGTGACCCAGCGCAGCTCGTCCACTTCGCCCTCGTCAGCAACGGCTTTTTGCCCGGCTGGCGCTTCGGCTGCCCAGTAGTAGACCTCCTTGGGCTTGCCCTTGACCTCGTAGGCGGTCACCGCCAGAGGGGCGCCGAGGGTGACGTTGAGCCCGACCTCTTCGCGGATTTCCCGGATGGCGGTTTCGGGCAGGGTTTCGCCGGGGTCCTGCTTGCCCTTGGGCCAGGACCAGTCATCGTAGCGGGGGCGGTGGATGATGAGGACCTGCACCTGGTCGTGGTGCCAGCGCCAGATGATGGCGCCTGCTGCGTTGACAGCTGCCCGGTTGTGGGGGCCCCGGCTGAGCGAGAGCGCTCCGTCGTGGGTGTGGGCGGCGTAGAAGGTCTCGGTGTGCGGCATGTGGAAAGCTCCGTGGGGGTGGGGCGGGCATTGAGAATGTCCTTGAGTTAACCGAATGTTAACCCAAGGACATTCTAAGCCTCTTAGCTGTGAGCGGTGGACAAGGCGCGGACGTCTGCGCCCGGCTTAGGCTCGCTTGTTGCGTTTCTGGTCGCGGCTAGCCAGGTAGTAGGCCTGCACATCGCGCAGGGGTGAGCCGTCGGCTGCCAGGTGGTGGCGTTCCCAGGTGCCGTCTGACCCCAGGTGCCAGTTGCTGGTTTTCTCTGAGAGGTAGTTGTCGAACATCTCTAGCAGGTACTTGATGTGGGCTTCTGCCTTCACATGCACCAGGGCTTCAACACGGCGGTCGAGGTTGCGGTGCATCATGTCTGCTGAACCGATGTAGACCTTGGGGGTCCCGGCGTTTTCGAAGGTGAAGACGCGGGAGTGCTCGAGGAAGCGGCCCAGGACTGAACGCACCTTGATGTTCTCGGAGAGACCGGGGACGCCGGGGCGCAGGGCACAGATACCACGAACGACCACGTTGACCTCAACCCCTGCCTGAGAGGCGCGGTAGAGGGAGTCGATGATGGCCTCATCGACCATAGAGTTGC
The DNA here is from genome assembly GCF_053547255.1 of Rothia sp. 11273D007AR. NCBI lineage: Bacteria > Bacillati > Actinomycetota > Actinomycetes > Micrococcales > Micrococcaceae > Rothia > Rothia sp. 11273D007AR. The sequence continues at coordinate 22,082 of NZ_JBPPWJ010000002.1, forward strand.
ACTTAATCTGGATCTTGGCGGCGTGGCCCGCGCGCTTGTGCTCGATTTCCTTGTTGATGTTGTCAATCAGGCCCGAACGCAGGGAGCGGGGGGCAACCAGTAGCTGCTTGTAGGTGGTCTTCGGGGCGTAGCCGGAGAGCTGGTTAAAGAGGCGGGAGACGTCCTCACCGATTTGCGGGTCGCAGGTGATGAGACCGAGATCCTCGTAGAAGCGGGCGGTGGAGGGGTGGTAGTTGCCGGTGCCGATGTGGCAGTAGCGGCGCAGCCCGTCCGCCTCTTTACGCACGACCAGGGAGAGCTTGCAGTGGGTCTTGAGGCCCACGATGCCGTAGACCACGTGCACGCCCGCGCGTTCGAGCTTGCGGGCCCAGTTTATGTTGGCCTCTTCGTCGAAGCGGGCCTTAATCTCAACCAGGGCCAGCACCTGCTTGCCGGCTTCGGCTGCCTCAATGAGGGCGTCCACGATGGGGGAGTCGCCGGAGGTACGGTAGAGGGTCTGCTTAATGGCGAGGACGGCCGGGTCGGCCGCGGCCTGCTCCAGGAAGGCCTGCACGCTGGTGGCGAAGGAGTCGTAGGGGTGGTGCAGCAGGACGTCGTGGTCGCGGGTTGCGGTAAAGACGTCGGCAGCCTTGGAGGTCTCGTTGGCGTTGAGCCAGCGGGAGGTGTGGGCGATGTGCTTGGGGTAGTGCAGGGCCGGCCGGTTGGTCTTGGCGATATCAGACAGGCCGCGCAGGTCGAGGGGAGCGGGGAGCTTATAGACCTCGTGCTCGTCGATGCGCAGCTCTGAAACGAGCAGGTCAAGGATGGTGGGGTTGATGGTGTCTTCAACCTCCAGGCGTACCGGGGGGCCGAAGCGGCGGCGCAGCAGCTCGGTCTCTAGGGCCTTGAGCAGGTTCTCGGCGTCGTCTTCTTCAACTTCAAGGTCCTCGTTGCGAGTCACGCGGAAGGCGTGGTGCTCCACGACCTCCATACCGGGGAAGAGCATGTCGAGGTGCTCGGCGATAATGACCTCAAGGGGGATGAAGCGGACCTCGCCCGAGGAGGACTTGACCGCGCGGGCACCGTCAACGGCCACCATGCGCTCGATAGCTTCGGGCACCTTGAGGCGGGCGAAGAGCTCCTTGCCGGTCTGGGGGTTACGGACGATGACGGCCAGATTGAGCGACAGGCCAGAAATGTAGGGGAAGGGGTGGGCCGGGTCAACAGCCAAGGGAGTGAGCACAGGGAAGAGCTCGGCGCGGAAGAAACGGGAGAGGCGCTCCTGCTCACTGGAGGAGAGGTCTGCCCAACCGACGATACGGATGTTTTCCTTCTCCAGCTCGGGGTAGACCTGCTCGTGGAAGACACGGTACTGGCGCTCCTGCAGGGCATGGGCGGCCTCGGAGATTTCTTCCATCTGCTCTTCGGGGGAGAGCCCGGCTGCTGAGGGCACGGCGATGCCGGTAGCGATACGGCGCTTGAGGCCGGCCACGCGCACCATGAAGAACTCGTCCAGGTTGCTGGTGACGATGGAGAGGAAGTTCAGGCGCTCTAACAGGTAGAGGTTGGGGTCTTCGGCCAGTTCGAGCACTCGGGTATTGAACTCGAGCCAGCTGATTTCGCGGTCAAGGAAGCGGTCACTGCCGAAATCGCCTTCGAGGTTGGGCTGCTTGATTTTTTCGCCCACGTCGATACGGTCTACGCGGGTTTCGGCGCGTTCGAGCTTGTTAATATCGCCGTTGATATGGGGGTGGGCCGGGGTTTCTGCCGGTGTAGTGGTCATGGTGTGCCTTTCAATGCGAGGGGCGGTGGTAAAGATTAGGGGTGGGCAGGTGCGTACTGTCGGTCGATGGTGAGGGGGGTAAAGCCGAGGGAGCGGTAGAGGGCTACAGCGGCGGTGTTGTCGGCATCGACATAGAGGACGATGCGGTCAAGGGGCGTGCCGGACTCGTCGGTAGCCCCGGCTAGATAGGCCATGCCGGCTAGGGTCAGAGCCTTCCCCAGCCCCTTACCCTGCCAGGTGGGCGCGATGCCCACCGCATAGACTTCCCCTTCGGGGTGCTCGCCCTGGCCGGTAGGAATCTTGGTCCAATGGAAGCCTGCCAGCTGCCCGTCCTTTTCTACAGCCAGGAAGAACCCTTCTGCCCGGAACCAGTCAGAGTCGGTGCGGGCCGCAAGGTCATCGAGGGTTAGCCGCCCCTGCTCGGGGTGGTGGGCAAAGGCCTGGGCATTGACCTGCACCCAGGCCTCAGCCCGGTCGGGGGTGTAGGTGGTCAGCGTTAGGCCAGCGGGGAGGGGGCGGGCCTGGGCAGCGGCGCGGACGCTCTCCCGCGCCTCATCGGTCAGGGCCAGACCCAGCTTGTAGAGTTCGCGAGTAGGGCGCCAGCCCAGCTTATCGGCCAGGTGGGTTGCAGCCTGCAGGGCAGGGCTAGACGTATCAGAACCACCGTGTACCCAGGCCCGAAGCGGCTCTTCACCGGCAGCCTCAACCGCCGCGCCTATTAGGGCCGAGCCAAGGCCCTGGCCACGGGCCTCGGGGGCAACAGCGGCCTCCAACACCCAGATCTTGCCTTCTCTCACCAGGGCCGCAAAACCTAGGGGCGCACCAGCCTGCCGGGCCTCAAAAAGCCGCACACCGGCGTCCGCCCCCGCAGCTGCCTTGTGCAGCTCAACAAAGGTCTGCTCAGAAAAGGGGGAGGCGCCGTCCTGCCGCCGGGCCAGCTCAGCCAACCGCTCAAAATCAGCTAGCACAACACCCGAAACCTTGGGTGAAACAATTTCATAGACCACACGCGCCTCCTACACACATCGCAGCTCCTCTAAGCCTACCTAGAATCCGACCGCGCCGAGTTAAAGCTATACCCCACATTGCGAACCGTCGTAATCAACTGCTCATTGTCAGGGCCCAGCTTCGACCGCAGACGACGAATATGCACATCAACCGTGCGCGTACCACCGTAGTAGTCATAACCCCACACTTCAGAGAGAAGCTGGGCACGCGTAAAAACCCGCCCGGGGTGCTGCACCAAAAACTTCAGCAACTCAAACTCTTTATAGGTCAGGTTCAGGGGCGACCCCTGCAAACGCGCCGAATACGAGGCCTCATCGACCGTGATACCACCGGCCCGAATCACCGTGCTCTCAGGCTCAGCCTCCTCAGCCACATGCGCCGTCAGCAACCTCAAACGGGCCTCAAGCTCAGCCGGACCCACCGACTCAAGCACGATATCGTCCACCATCCAGTGCGGCGCCACCGCAGCCATACCGCCCTCGGTAAGCACCATCAACAGCGGCGTAGTAAAACCAGACCCCTTCAACAACTGGGCACAGTTACGGGCCGCAACCAACTGCTCACGGGCATCCACCAAGACCACGTCGGGCCCAGCGGCCTGCACCATCGACGGCGCAGCGCCCAGAGGAAGAACAGATATCTGATGAGCCAACAACCCCAGCGACTGAGTGACATCGGCGCCATCGGTCGCAGAATCACTCAATACGACAATATGCAGCACGCTCATACACTCCCTAGAACAGGTCAACTCAAGCACCAGTATAAAACGCAGGCCACAGACGTTGATAAACAGGTTCGTAATACGGGAAGATAAGAAGAAGCCCGGAACCCACACCACCGGCCCACCACACAGCGAGATGAAACCCCAGAGTGACGACTAAAGACCCCACCCACACCCGAGCTATCCGCACCTTCGTCCCCGAGCTCACCAAGCTCCGCCGGGCCAGGCAGAAAACCGTCTACGAAGGGCCCATCGGGCGTATCGGCACAACTCGCCGTTCTCGCTACACACTGGTGGCACTCTCAGCCCTCATCACCCTCATAGCCTTGGTTATCACCGCAGCTATCTCACCTGACCTCGCAGCACTCGCCGGGTTGGGCGCCGTCCTTCTCATCGCCGGCGGCTGGCCCGCAGCTACCGGCATCGCCGAACTACGCGGCCGCCGCCGCATCACTTCCCACTCCGTCATCGTGCTGATATCGGGCGTAGCCTCCCTGCTCTACTCCTGGCTCAACCCCGGCAGTTCCCCCCTGGCCTTCCTACCCGCCATCGCAGCGGTGGGCGTGGTCGCAAGCTTCATGGCAGAACTTGCCCGCGGCGAAGGCGCTGTGGGGCGCTTGGAATCGGTCATCAGCTGCGTCTCGGGTGTACTGGCCTCAGTCTCTGTGGCAGGCTGGGTGGGTCTAGCCATTCTGGCCAGGGACGTTGAAACCGCCTACCCCGTCATCACCATCGGCCTGGCCGTCGGCCTGCTGCTGGGTCTTATCGGCATCCGGGTTGTCTCGGCAGGCCCCAAGGAAGGCCCCCGCCGTGGCGCCGTCACCCTGGGCGTAACACCCGTAGCATTTATCGGCGTCATCGCCTATGTGTGTGCGACTTTCCTCACGCGCGTGGTAGGGTAGCGGTATGAGTATTCTTGCACTTGAAATTTTCTTCCTCGTCCTTCTGGGCCTGGCAGGTCTGGCTATCTTCACCTGCATCGGTTTCGTACTCACCGGCCTCTTCCGCGGCCAGAAGTAAGCAACCCACAGGCTTATCAACACCGGCCCCGCGCACTGTTGCGCGAGGGCCGGTTTTCTTTATGTTTCGGGCGCCTAAGGTGAAGGGAGCAGCGGGGGCGCCCCGGCAGACGACTGGCTGGGGCTGGCATGAATCGCGTGCGAGCTTTGCGAGCCTGCGAGAAGGTTAGTCGTCAGAGGGGCGCCCCGCTGCTCATAACTGCCCCTCTCCTCAGACAGGCTTGCCGATTACACTGGTATGTATGGCTATTGAAATTCCCACCAACCTTACCCCCGAACTCGTGCCCTTCTCCTGGCTGCTGGGCACCTGGGAGGGTACCGGCTCCCTCTGGTACGAGGGGGCAGAATCAACTCCCTTCGGGCAGATTATTACCTTCAGCCAGGACGGTCTGCCCTTCATTGAATACCGCGCCGAGAGCTTCCTGCTCGATGACCAGGGCCAGAAGCTGCGCACCATCACTGTTGAGACCGGCTTCTGGCAGATTGACCGCCCCCAGGTGGACGGTGACGTCGGCCCCGGCCTGGTGCCTGCTGACGTGGTCCCTGTGCACCAGGATGCTGAGTCCGTTGAGTCCCTGCGCAACGAGGACGGCGGCTTCAACCTGCTGGCCACCATCGCCCACCCCGGTGGCCTGACCGAAAACTATGTGGGCATGATTAAGGGCCCGGTGGTGCGTATGCAGACCGGCAACATGCTCAAGGACGACATCACTAAGGACTATGCCGGTTCCGTACGCCTCTGGGGCCTGGTCAACGGCAACCTCATGTGGGACTGGGAAACCGCTAACCCCGAAACCCGCAAGCTTGAGAAGCACGCTTCGGCTGAGCTGCGTAAGACCTCGTCCATGACCGGTGAAGATCTGGGCACCACCATGTTCGGCGGCGAAAACCTTACAGGTGACCAGCAGTGACTGCCTACCGTAGCCCCCTGCTGTCTCGCCCGGGCGCCTTTGCGGCGTCCGGGGCGGACGCCGGGGTCGCTGCCCACTACGGCGACCCGGTTGCTGAGCAGCGGGCCCTGGCCCGCCGTACCCGGCTTGCCCTGGTTGACCACTCCAACCTGGGCGTGGTGACGGTTGCGGGCGAGGACCGCCTGAGCTGGCTGACCACCCTCTCAAGCCAGGTCCTAGCCGGGCTGGGGGAGGGGAGCTCCACCGAGCTTCTTCTGCTGACCCCGCAGGGCCGTATCGAGTTCTCTGCTTTCGCTGTGGAGAAGGACGGCGCGGTCTGGCTGATCACCGAACGAGACCAGGCTGCGCCCCTGGCCGAGTATTTGAACCGCATGAAGTTCATGCTGCGCGTTGAGATTACCGACCGCACCGAAACCCACGCGGTGCTGGGGTCCACCCTTGACCCGCGCGAGGCTGAGGGCGCGGATGCCGTGCTGGCAGGCGGCATCGTCTGGACTGACCCCTGGGGCGCCGGCATTGCCCCCGGGGGCTACACCTACGCGTCCGCTGGGGAAGACGAGCACCCGGCGTCCGCCTACCGCCGCTACCTGACCATCGTGCCCGCCCACCGTCTGCTCGATGCGGTGGAGGGGGCCCAGCTGGCCGGAGTTTGGGCTGCTGAGGCTCTGCGTATTGAGGCCTGGCGGCCGCGCGTGGGCGTGGACTCTGATGAGAAGACTATCCCCCACGAGCTTGACCTGCTCCGCACCGCCGTACACCTGGAGAAGGGCTGCTACAAGGGCCAGGAGACCGTGGCCCGCGTGCACAACCTGGGCCACCCGCCCCGCCGTCTGACCTTCCTCGACCTGGACGGCTCCGAGCACACCCTGCCCGCTGCCGGTTCTGCCGTGATGAACGGTGAGAAGAAGGTGGGAACCGTGACCTCGGTGGCTCTGCACCACGAGGCTGGGCCTATTGCCCTGGCCGTCCTCAAGCGCTCGGTTGACCCCACCGCCGCCCTGCGCGTGGTAGACGGGGGAGATACGGATGCCGACGGCAACCCCGCAACTAGCCAGTATGCTGCCGCCCAGACCGTCATTGTTGCTCCGGACGCCGGTCAGGTGGCAGGACGCCGGAACATGGGGGACTTCTTACGGGGCTAGAAACTAGGTTCTAGTTACATACGGTTGGCCGGGGCTTTTGCAGGTTGCCTTCGCTACCGGTGAGGTTCTTGTTGTTATCGCTGATTTGGCGCACGATGGCTGGAGCATCATTGATGGAGCGCACAGTTTGAATTTTTTCTTCCTGGGTCATGCTGTCGATGGTGGCAATATCTTCTAGTTCTGCAAAAGAACTGCCTGAACAGAGAATGTCGTGGTAGGTGGCGATTTCTTGTTCGGTGAGTTGGGCTAAGGCCTGGGCCTCGTCAGCTACCGGCTCATAGGGGGCGATGCTGGGCAGGGACTCCATGACGCTGGTAGCTGTGGCCTCAGCGGGTGGCTCGGCGCTGGTTTGAGAAGAGCATGCTGAAACGGTCGACATAAGAATAAGTGTGCATAGAGGAAGATAAAACTTTTTCATAGATCTATCCTTCGGGGTAGGCCAAATATCTATAGATAAGACGTGGGGAAACCGAGATCGTCCGCTAAATGACAGTATGCCCATAGAGCGTGCGCTTCCTGTGCATTGGGCGAATATTACGCGCGCTGTGTGGCCCTGCAGAAGGGGATAGTTGGGGAACAGGGAGCGAGAGGCTTGCTCTGATGCCTTTGAGCTGTTGCACAGCTTAAACATAGAAAAACACGTCAGGATGGTTTACATAGAAAATAAATCACGTCTGGCTATTATCGGAGCAGGTGCTCTTGTTGTGCTCGGTGGAGCAGCAATTGCGGGCCCCTCGCTCTATGCTTCGTACTCAGAAGATCAGGTAGCCGATGCTCCCAGCATTTCAATGTCGGCAAGATCAAACGCAGCAGAAGGTGCTGCAACTGAAAGCGCCACAAACAGCGCTGTGCTTGCTGGAAGCTGGCAGGTTTCTGACGGATCTGAAGCGGGGTATCGCGTAGCAGAAGTTTTGAACGGGCAGGACGTTATCGTAACTGGCCGTACCTCAAATGTTGAAGGTGCTTTTACGGTAAGCGACGATGGCTCCACCCTGGAGAACGCCCAGTTTACGGTCGATATCGCCAGCATTACCACCGATAGTGACCGCCGCGATTCTTACTTCACGTCCACCACCATCGACACAGCAAACTACCCCACCGCTGAGCTTAGTGTGAGTGAACCGGTTGACCTGGGTACTCCGGTAGCTGGTGAAACCGTAACCGTTGACGTCAATGGTGAATTGACCTTAGCCGGTGTCACCCAGCCGGTTACCTTTACTGTTGAAGTTGCCAGTGATGGAAGCCAGGTGCAGGTTGCATCATCCATTCCCATTACCCTCTCTGACTGCGGCATCGAAGCCCCCAGCCTAGGTTTTGTTTCTGTAGAAGAAAGCGGGGCTATTGAGGTGCAGCTAGTAGCTACTCCGAAGGATTAGATCCTAGCTTTAGTCATCCTTTTAGTAAGAATCCCCCTGTTGTTGAAAGCGGCAGGGGGGGGTATTTTCTTCCTCGCGCTGGCAGAGATTCAATATATATGCTGGGCTCATCTTCTGTGCAAGCGTCTTTGCCTTTATATATGGTGGGTTTACTACCAGCTATATCTGGGTTCTGGCTCCGCTCCTGGGTCTTATCGGCTTTATATTGACCCTCTTTGCGCGTACCTGGGGTTGGGCAGTTGTCTTCGCCCTATTGATACTCACACTCCCTATGGTCATCGCCCTGCGAGGTATATAAACCTATAGAGGACGAAGGTAAAAAGAAGTGGCTTTCTCCCCCTGGACAGGGGGAGAAAGCCACTTCTTTTATTCTTAGGTCTAGCGGCCGAAGAGAACCTTAGCCTCTTCGTAGCGGTGGACCGGAACGGTCTTCAGGCCGTTAAGGGCCTCAGCAAAGTCAACGCGCTTAATTTCGGTGCCCTGCAGGGCAACCATCTTGCCCCATTCCTTGTCGTGAATCATATCGACAACCTGGATGCCTAGGCGGGTTGAGAGCACGCGGTCAAAGCCTGTGGGGGCGCCACCGCGCTGGATATGACCCAGGGTGGTGTTACGGGTTTCAATGCCGGTGATGCGCTCAATCTCCTGGGCAACCCAGTCGCCAATACCGCCCAGGCGGGGGCGGCCGTCCTTCTCCTGGCCCTTACCAGCCATTACATCGTCGAAGCCCTCGGGGATGAAGCCCTCAGCAACAACAATCAGGGGGGAGCGGCCGCGGTCGTGAACTTCCTTGACCCAGCCAGAAACCTCTTCCATCGAGACCTTAACCTCGGGAATCAGAATAGCGTGAGCGCCACCGGACATACCGGAGTGCAGGGCAATCCAACCAACGTGACGGCCCATAACCTCAGCGACCATGGCGCGGTGGTGGGACTCGCCGGTGGTGCGCAGGCGGTCCAGGGCATCGGTTGCGATAGAAACCGCGGTGTCGAAACCGAAAGTGTAGTCGGTTGCCTGCAGGTCGTTATCAATAGTCTTGGGAACACCAACCACGGGCAGACCCGCGTCAGCCAGGCGCTTAGCACCCGCCAGAGTGCCCTCGCCGCCGATAGCGACAATAGCGTCGATACCGTTGCGCTCCATCATGATCTCGATGTTCTCGGGGCCACCCTTAGGGCCATCGAAGGGGTTAGTACGGGACGTACCCAGAATGGTTCCACCGGTACGAGCCAGACCGCGAACCTTGGTGCGGGGCAAATCCATGAAGTCGCCTTCAACAACACCGCGCCAACCGTCGCGGAAGCCAACGAACTCGTCGCCATAGGTCTTGACGCCATTGAGCACAGCGCCACGGATAACAGCGTTCAGGCCGGGGCAGTCGCCGCCGGAGGTGAGCAGACCGATCTTCATGGAGAAACTCCTTGTGTTATTCCTGGTGGGGAATGATGGTGGTGACCCTGTTGGGTTTCTGCCCGTTTAGGCAATCCAAAGTGTGGGTCTTTGTTGGTTTCTATTGTAGTAAAGAGGGGTTGCGTTGGGTAGCTGTGGGGTAGGTTGCGCTGTATGTTTTCAACCTCGCCGTTAGAGTCAGTGATGACTTTATGTCGGGTGAGGTAGTAGGTTCGGGCGCACCGGATATACAGATAGCGCGGCATATGAACCTTCGCAAGCGACCCTCTCGCAGCTTCGCTTCGCTCAGGTGCGATTCACGCCAGCCGCCGAGCCAGCTTGCTTGCGGTTCATATGCCGCGCTTACTTGGTGCCTCCATGGGGTGCGCAGGACGCCCCTGGCGCCGACTGGCTGGGGCTGGCATGAATTGCAGTCGATGAGCGTCGAGATTCCGAGCGCGCGAGGAAAATAATCTCGGCGTGAATCTGGCGAGCTTGCGAGCCAGAGCGAACCAGCAAGAAGGTTAGTCGGCAAAGGGGCGTCCTGCGTACCCGAATCAGGCAAACTACTCTGCGGTTGCCAGCAGCTTCTGCATGCGGGCAAGGCCTTCGGCGAGATCTTCATCGCCCAGGGCGTATGACAGACGCAGGTAGCCGGAGGGGCCAAAAGCCTCACCGGGAACAACCGCTACTTCAGCCTCTTCCAGGATGATTTCGGCAAGCTCAGCGGAGGTCTGCGGGGTCTTGCCCGCAATGGTCTTGCCCAGCAGGCCGGTGACGTCGGCGTAGGCGTAGAAGGCGCCCTTGGGGGTGGGGCAGTGGACGCCCTCGATAGCGTTAAGCCCCTCAACGATGGTCTTGCGGCGGCGGTCGAAGGCCTTGTGCATCTCGTTGACGGCGTCGAGGGAGCCCGAAACAGCTTCAAGTGCCGCTAGCTGGGCGATGTTGTTGACGTTGGAGGTCATGTGCGACTGCAGGTTGGTTGCCGCCTTGGTGATGTCGGCGGGGGCAATCATCCAGCCCACGCGCCAGCCGGTCATGGCGTAGGTCTTGGCAACACCGTTGAGAATGACGGTGTTCTCAGCCAGGGCGGGCACGGCCTTGACGATGGAGGTGAAGGGTACGCCGTCGTAGGTGAGGTGCTCGTAGATTTCGTCGGTGAGCACGATGATGCCCTTCTCCAGCGCCCATTCGCCAATAGCTTTGGTCTCTTCGGGGGTGTAGACCGCGCCGGTGGGGTTAGAGGGGGATACGAAAATCAGGGCCTTGGTGGCGGGAGTGTAGGCCTCCTCCAGCATGTCGGGGGTGACCTTGTACTCCTTGTCGGCTCCCGCGAAGACCTCGATGGGGTTGCCACCGGCCAGGCGGATGGCCTCGGGGTAGGTGGTCCAATAGGGAGCGGGCAGCAGTACGTCGTCGCCTTCGTCAATGACGGTGGCAAAGGCCTGGTAGACGGCCTGTTTGCCACCGTTGGTCACGATCACCTGGGAGGCGTCAATATCGATGCCGGAGTCACGCTTGGTCTTCTCAACGATTGCCTGCTTGAGGGCGGGCAGGCCAGCGGCCTGGGTGTAGCGGAAGTTGGCGGGGTCCTCGAGAGCCTTGCGGGCGGCGTCCACAATGTAGTCGGGGGTGGGGAAGTCGGGCTCGCCCGCACCAAAGCCGATAACCGGGCGTCCTTGCGCCTTGAGGGCCTTAGCTTTAGCGTCAACGACGAGGGTGGCCGAGGGGGCGATAGCGCCAATGCGGCGTGATACGCGGGCAGTCATGGGGAGGTTCTCGCTTCCGTCCTGCGGGCAGGACCGTTGGGTTATGGCAAAAGGGGTACGGACGCCAGCGCGGCAGCTGGCACCTACCCCTTAAATCATAGGGTGGGCGGGAGCCTGAAGAGGGGCTGGCGCGCACCAAATTGCCAAAGCAAAAAATATGTTCTACAGTAGATAACGTTGTTCGCAACCGAACAGCTTTAGGTTTGTGCCCGCAAGGGTCTCAAGCCTCCTTGAAGGGATAACCTTCAAAGGGCGGTGGCTCAATTGGTAGAGCAGCGGTCTCCAAAACCGCAGGTTGCAGGTTCGAGTCCTGTCCGCCCTGCTTCAAGCCTCACAGGTTTATTTGTCAATCGAACAGTTCATGTTCATGATGAGTCTAGAAAGGGGCGGGCCTACCATGGCTAAATCAATCGCCGCCAGGACCGCCGATTCTGAAGAACCAGGCGCAGAGAAGAAGCTGGGCTTCTTCGGCCGCATTTTCCAGTTCTTACGCGAAGTTATCGCAGAACTCAAAAAAGTCACCACTCCCACCGGTAAAGAACTGGTGCAGTATGTGATTATTGTTCTTTTCTTCGTTGCTTTTATGATGCTCTTCATCTCGGGCCTAGATTACGTTTTCGGTCAGGGAGCCTTCTGGATTTTTGGTAACGGCATCAACTAGAAGCACGAAGCTAGGCCGACGGCGGCCTAACCCGTAGAATCTTTTGTGTATGTAGGGCGTGCGCGCCTTCAAGTAAACCCCAATGACGAAAGCAGGAAAGCGTGTCCGAGCAGGAAGTTGCACCTGAAACCGAAGAGGTCGTAGAACCTGCAGAGCAGGCAACCGAAGAGGGCCACGAGGCTGTTGAAGTAGCAGCCGCTGAGGTCGTCGAAGAAGTCACTGAAGCTGAAGAAGCTGGCGAGCCCGCCGTTGACCCTCTCGAAGAGTTCAAGGCTAAGCTGCGCCGCCAGGAAGGTGAATGGTTCGTCATTCACACCTACGCTGGCTACGAGAACAAGGTCAAGGCTAACCTCGAATCCCGTGCTCAGACCATGAACGCTGAAGATGACATCTTCGAGGTTCAGGTCCCCATGGAAGAGGTCATGGAAGTCAAGAACACCACCAAGAAGTTGGTTCGCCGTGTGCGCGTCCCCGGCTACGCTCTGGTGCGTATGAACCTGACCGACGAGAGCTGGGGCGTTGTGCGCCATACCCCCGGTGTGACCGGCTTCGTGGGTCAGGACGCCTACAACCCGGTTCCCCTGCGTCTTGATGAGGTTGTCGACATGCTGGCTCCCGTCTTTGAAGCTGAGCAGGCAGAAGCAGGCGCCGCTCCCAAGGCTGCACCCGCCGTCGAGACCGGCTTTGAGATTGGTGAGGCCGTCACCGTTAAGGAAGGCCCCTTCGAGGGCATGCCCGCAACCATCTCAGAGATTAACGCAGCAGCTTCATCCATGGTTGTGCTGATTTCCGTCTTCGAACGCGAGACCCCCGTGACCCTGAACTTCTCACAGGTCACCAAGATGTAAAACCAGCTTGTCTGGTCAAGGGTCGCCCCGCTTGATGTGGGGCGGCCCTTTTGTTTTTGTTCAAAAGTGGGGGAGGGTTACTAGAGTTTTCCGCATTTATTCTGGTTTACCCGCAACTAGTTGCGGGTAAACCAGAATAAATGCGGGGGACCTGGAGTGATGGTGTTTGCGCAATCGGCCTAACCCCGTACCTATCCACCTGTGAGCAAGCACCCAGGGGTAGGCGTCCGCCCCGCAATAGCTTTAAAGCTCAGACCGTACTAAGATAGAAGACTGTATGTGCGCACCCACGCCGGTGCGCCCCTACACGGTGCCGCCGCCGCCATGGCAGCACCACCGCCCGGTGCATACTCCTGTGCGCCGGTCCACCAGCTAAGAAAAGGACCAAACACAAATGGCTCCCAAGAAGAAGGTCGCAGGCCTCATCAAGCTGCAGATCCAGGCAGGCGCCGCTAACCCCGCGCCCCCCGTTGGCCCCGCACTCGGTGCACACGGCGTCAACATCATGGAATTCTGCAAGGCCTACAACGCAGCCACCGAATCCCAGCGCGGCAACATCATCCCCGTAGAAATCACCGTCTACGAGGACCGCTCCTTCACCTTCATCACCAAGACCCCTCCCGCAGCACAGCTCATCAAGAAGGCAGCTGGCGTTGCTAAGGGCTCCGGCGTACCCCACACCCAGAAGGTCGGCTCACTGACCCTGGACCAGGTCAAGGAAATCGCCCAGACCAAGATGGAAGACCTCAACGCTAACGACATCGACGCCGCAGCGAAGATCATCGCCGGCACCGCCCGCTCCATGGGCATCACCGTCGAAGGCTAAAACCCTTCCACCCCGCCCACCGCGGGGAACCGAGGTTCACACTTCACCCAAAGACAATTGTTAGAGTCTCCCACCCGGGAGGCATGTGGCAGAGCCGAGCGCGGCTCACCAAAGACCACACCTGCAAAGGAGAAAAGCAGATGGCAAAGCGCAGCAAGGCGTACCAGGCAGCTGTAGCCAAGATCGAAGCGGACAAGCTCTACGCACCCGCCGAGGCTATTGCAGTAGCAAAGGACATCGCGGCAGACAAGCCCAACTCAACCGTTGAGGTCGCACTGCGACTCGGCGTTGACCCCCGCAAGGCAGACCAGATGGTACGCGGTACCGTCAACCTGCCCAACGGCACCGGTAAGACCGCCCGCGTTGTAGTTATTGCAGCCGGTGAAAAGGCTGAAGCAGCAGAAGCAGCTGGCGCTGACTTCGTTGGCTCAGACGACCTGATCGCAAAGATCGCTGGCGGCTGGACCGACTTCGACGCAGCAGTTGCAACCCCCGACATGATGGGCAAGGTTGGCCGTCTGGGTAAGGTTCTGGGTCCCCGTAACCTCATGCCCAACCCCAAGACCGGCACCGTCACCATGGACGTTGCTAAGGCAGTTGCAGACATCAAGGGCGGTAAGATCGACTTCCGCGTTGACCGCAACTCAAACCTGCACTTCATCATCGGTAAGGCTTCCTTCACCGCTGAGCAGCTGACCGAGAACTTCGAAGCAGCTCTCGAAGAGGTTAACCGCCTCAAGCCCTCATCAGCTAAGGGCCGTTACATCTCAAAGGCAACCATCGCCACCACCTTCGGTCCTGGCGTTCCCGTTGACCCCTCAACCGTAGCCTAAGTTTCTTAGACCCTAACGGTTAAACAAGGCAGGCTCCCCGCGCATAGGTGCGGGGAGCCTGCTTTTTCAGATTAAAGAAAAGTACTTAAGTACTCTCTTTGGTCTAGTGACAGAATAACTCTGGTTTTTCCTGCACCCCGGCTGTAGGCTACTTATCAACCAGCCCCATCAAGGAGTCTGGTACCTTAGAGAAAAGAGATAAAGATGTCCCTTTTACCCCCCCCGTTCTGCTTTTAGTATCTATGCGGTTGGCGCTGTGTTGATTGGTGGAGTAGGTCTTGCACCTGCTTTAGCTCAGAATTCAATTCCGACGAGCCAAGAGAGCTCTGTGGAATATAGGCTAGATGTGCTTGCAGAACAGGCATTTACAATTGATGAGCTTGAAGAGACTTCGTCTGCATTTGTAGTAGCTGGTGAAGAAAGTTCGGTTGAGATTCCTAAAGAGGCTGATTATCCAGTTGTATTAGTTTCTGAGAGCGAAGAGAATCTTGCTATTTCGATTCCTGCAAGTATAGAAGAGGCTGTGGCTGAACCTGGTGAGTTTGGGGAGGTTAGCTTTGATCATGGTAATGCTTCTTCTACATCTGTCCTGCCTCACGAAGATGGCTCTGTGCAGATGGTAACTACGATTGCTGATTCCTCTGCCCCTGAGGAATACGTTTATAATCTTGACTTGCCGGAAGGCGCCAGCATGGAGATTCTTGAGGGCGGTCTTGTTCTTGTAGAAGATTCTGAGGGGAACTTTTTTGCTGGTGTTGCTGCTCCTTGGGCTAAAGACGCTAACGGAGTGGATATACCTACCCGGTATGAGATTCGGGGATCTACTTTGGTTCAGGTTGTAGAGCATCGGGGGCAGGAGAGCGTAGCGTATCCTGTGACAGCTGACCCTTGGCTAGGACGGGATTTGATTAGCCGCGTCTGGGTAACTAACCATCGTGAAGGCTACAAGGTAAATGTTGTAGCTACTAGTTGGGGCAGGGCTTTTAGTGGAGTCGCGACACATAAGGCACATGTTGATGAACTTGTCTCGAAGACCGCACGGGGGCGGATAACACCAACTATCCGAGAACAGTATCTCTGCCATGTCGCTGGTAACCTTTTCGAGAGAGAAGATTATAATATGGAATCCTGGTTGCCCTATAAGCCTTGGTGGCAACAGCTCAACCCTGTTGATCAGTGCAATCCGGGGGGCAGTCGCTATTCATAAGAAAAATAATGCGATTCTTCTTGTGACTTTCTGCCTAGGTGGTCTCATATTTATCATATATGGCATGATCCAAATATCTCTTTATTCAAAGATTAGCGTTTCACCCTTCGAGGCTGAGCCAGAAGAAGTGGCTTATGCTTTTGCTTATAACTTAGATAGAGAGGACTATGACGGTGCAACTGCCTATTATGATTCTTATGCAAACTTAGGTGAATCTGCTGAGTCTATTGAAGATTTGAGAAATTCTGTAGGTATCCCACAGGGGTGTCGACTGCTAAAAAATAAAAAAGATCATATTCATGTAAACTATGATTCAAATATCTATAGGGTAGAAATTCCCTATAGGTGCGATAAGGGTGAGGATGTTCTAGATATTTATGTAACAGATGGAACCTGGGAAACTCCCAACGGTGCAGGAAAATTTGTGGTTTCGGTAGCGGCTGGCAAAGCTGGATATCCTCTATAAGCACTGAACGCCTGATTTAGCGTGTAGAGCACTCATCCCTGATAGGTCCCACCACCGTAGCCTAAGTTTCTTAGACCTTAACGGTTAAATAAGGCAGGCTCCCCGCGTCTAGTGCGCGGGGAGCCTGCTTTTTGTTGTGGCGGGGAGGCGGAGCGAGGGTGAAGCAAGGGCGGGGTGCGCGGACGCCCGGGTCTAGCTTTTGCAGGCACAGGCAGCTATTCTTGTGGTAAAGAGCACACCCCTTTCAATGATGTCTGGAGGTTCAACTCTCGTGTACCGCGTCGCCTACTTCCCTTACCCGCGTCCGTCCGATCTGCCTGCCTACCGCGATGAAAAGTCGCTCTACCCCGGGCTGCTTGCCCTTCAAGAACCGGTGAGCCAAACCGTCTTTCTCTACCGCCTTGAAACCCTGTACGAGGGGGACTTTCCCACCGACTACACCATCTATAACTATGCTGGTGGCCCCCTTGAGAGCGAAATGCGCATCAATATCTCCGCCCTGGGGCCTGCGGAAGAACGCGGCGATGGCGAACTAATGTATCAGTTTGAAGCGTACTCCCGCTTCGAAGACCGCGCTGGCAAACTCATCTCGCAGGGGCTGCTGACCCGCACCGGAGAAATCCGCTGGGACGAACAAGACCCCGGCCACTGGCTATACCCCCACGTGAAAACCCTGATCGAGTACCTGGCTCAGGCCCCGGCCAAAGCACCTGAGACCATCGAAGAAGGGCAGGTTATCACCTGGGACCTGCCACAACTCCTGAGTGAAGAACTAACCATCACCGACCATAACTTTGAACGCCACCTGCCCCACTGGTTCGCAGTAGAGCACAGCGAAGATTGCACCTGGTACACAGAGCAGCTCGCACAGCACACTGATGACGAGGAGCCCCTGCCACTCCTTAACCGTCTAGTACAGGTCGTCCACCCCGATACAGTAAGCGACAGGCCAGCCCACCCGGGGGAGCTTGCCCCTAGTATCGGCTATACCGCTAAGGTCAAAGGTGCGGGGGCTGATGTGCTCAAATGGGGTCGCAATCTGACTCCCACGGTGTGGGGCAGAGAAGCTGATGCCGGGCTACTTCCCGGTTTCAGCGGCGAGAACCTGCCCGGTTCAATTCGAGATTTGGTAGAGCAGGGTGAGATTATCTACCCCGATGACCGCATTGAGCAGGCACGAGGCTAACTGCTTCCCTAACGAGCGTGCGCCTTATCGCCGAGCGTGCCGCAGATAGGTGCACGCTCAGCGATAAGGCGCACGCTCGGTCGAATCAGGGTTGCGCTGTGGTGGGAAGGCTACGGTTAGGGCATACCGTGCAACCGTCGGGCATAATAGAGGTCATGACCAGCCCCGCCCTCACCATCACCGGCCTGACCAAGCGGTTTGGTGCGTCCGCCGTGCTTGACGGCATTGACCTGACCGTGCCCGGTGGCAGCCTACTTTCCCTGGTGGGGGAGTCGGGGTCGGGCAAATCCACCCTGCTGCGCATTATTGCCGGGCTGGAACAGGCGGACGCCGGTCGCGTGCTGTTCGGCCACCGGCCGGTAGGTGTTGGGGGAGGCACCCGCATCAAGGGCAAGGCCAAGACCCGGCAGGCAGGGGCCGTGCCGGTGGGGTTCGTTTTTCAAAAGCCCGTGCTCTACCCCCACCTGAGCCTGGAAGAGAACATCCTCTTCGCCCAGCGCCTGCGCGCCCGGGAGCAGCTGGACCGCGACCACTACCTTTCCCTCGTCGATACCCTGGGTCTGGGGGAGCACCTGCGTAAGAGGCCGGCGCAACTATCGGGTGGCCAGGCCCAGCGGGCCGGTATCGCCCGGGCCCTGGTGCGTAAACCCACGCTGGCTCTCTTCGACGAGCCGCTCTCTAGCGTCGATGAGCACCTGAGCGAAGCTATCCGCGCCGACCTGCTGACCCTGCACCGCCAGCTAGGGTTCACGGGCATCTACGTCACCCACAACCCCGACGAAGCCCTGGCCATGGGCCAGCAGCTTGCGGTGCTAGAGGGCGGACGCCTGGCCCAGGTTGCCGCCCCGGGGCAGGTACTGGCCGCCCCGGCGTCCGCGCAGGTCGCCCGCCTGCTGCACCCGCTTTACAACGAGCTAGAGGTAGAACGGGGTGGGCGGGCAATACCGGCCGGTATCTCTGCCCACGGATTTGAGCGGGCGGACGCCGCTAGCCCGGGGGCCCTGCCGGTGCGGGTGCTGGGCGTGCTCGCCCATACGGCAGGAAGCCGTTTTAGCCTTGAAACCACTCGGGCGGTAGAGCTGCCACACTCGGACGGTGCCGTGACCATTCCCGCCGGTAGCCCGCTCACGGCTGTGCTGCCAGAAACCCCGGTAGGCGCGGAGCAGGGGCTCTACCTGAAACTCCGACCCGGTACTCTGCACTGTTTCTCAGGGCAGAGCTAGTTTGTACCATGTGCTGACCAAAAAACCTGCCTCATCTGGTCTGTATACGGCACAAAGGTGGATAGAAGCGGCGGTTTAAGTGATTAAGCACCCTTAAACCCGGTTTTAACTTGCCAGAGCCCCGCCAAGCGTGATTAGATGAAGTAACCAAAGACCGCCGGTCTATGCCTTTTACAGGCACGATAAGGGCCAACTAGCCCACCTGCGTAGGTGCCGATAAAAGAATACAAACCAGTTTTTGCTGAGCTTGTATTGTGCCTCGATGCCTGCGCGTCGGGGCATTTTTTGTTGGCCTGGCGGGATAAGAACTGGAAGGAACACCATGGCAACACAGGATAAGATTGCTGCCGTCTCTGAGATCAAGGAACTCCTTGAATCCTCAAACGGCGTAATTCTCACCGAGTACCGTGGTCTCACCGTTGCACAGATGAAGGAACTTCGTCGTGCACTGGGTGCTGAGACCGAGTACGCCGTGGTAAAGAACACTCTGACCGCTATCGCGGCTAAGGAAGTTGGCATCGACGCATTCGATGGTCAGCTCCACGGCCCCAGCGCAATCGCATTCATCAAGGGCGACTTCATTGATGCTGCGAAGGGTCTGCGTGACTTTGCCAAGGCTAACCCCCAGCTGATCGTTAAGAGCGGTTACTTCGAGGGCGAAGCTCTCGACGAAGCTGGCATCAACAAGTTTGCAAGCCTCGAATCACGCGAGGTACTTCTTGCAAAGGTCGCCGGCGGCGCAAAGGGCGCAATCGCAAAGGTTGCTCGCACCGTTGACGCTCTGCGTATCAAGCTCGAAGAGCAGGAAGGCGCAGCACCCGAGGCCGAGTAATCGCCTCGAAGCTGCCCACCGCACAGACTTCGGCCCACTTGCCCGGGCCACCCCACAATTTTCAAGCTCGCAGGCTGAAATACTGAGGCTTGCAACTGAATCAAAGAAGGAGCCAATCTCATGGCTAAGCTTTCAATCGAAGAACTCATTGAAGCATTCAAGGAACTGTCACTCGTTGAGGTTTCCGAATTCGTTAAGGCATTCGAAGAAGAATTCGACGTAACCGCAGCTGCTCCCGTTGCTGTTGCTGGTGCTGCCGGTGGCGACGCTGGTGCTGCTGAAGAGCAGTCAGAATTCGACGTTATCCTCGAATCAGCTGGCGACAAGAAGATCGGCGTTATTAAGGAAGTTCGCGCCCTCACCTCACTGGGTCTGAAGGAAGCTAAGGACCTCGTTGACGGCGCTCCCAAGCCCGTTCTCGAAGGCGTTTCCAAGGAAGACGCAGAGAAGGCTAAGGAAGCTCTCGAAGGCGCTGGCGCAACCGTCACCCTCAAGTAAGTTTCTTACTTTTCTTATCTTTGGCGCAGGGGCGGCACCCATTACGGGTTGCCGCCCTTGCGGCTTTTTGTTTAAGGACGGACGCCGCCCCCACCTCTTCCCCTGCCTGCTGGTTTTAGCTAGGCTGGGGTCATGGGTAAGACTCTGATTCGTGTGCTCTGGTGCCTGCTGTTGGCAGGTTTTCTGACCTGGCTAGCTATCCTCCTCTGGCCGGGGCACCCGGTGACCGCCTGGCTGACCACCCGCCTGATCATTGCCCAGGCCGTTGCCTTCCCCACCTTGCTTGCGGTTGCCGGGGCGGGCGTCCTGATGGTGGCTCTGCTGGTTGCCCTGCGCTCTAGAACCAGCACAGTTACCCGCATCCTTGCCGGGCTGACGGCACTAGCCTGTGCCGCTTCTAGCCTGCTGGCGGTGGTTGACCCCTACGGGTCTATGCGATATCAGGCGCGCGGGGTGCCCGCTATTGGGTGCGTTAATATGCAGACCTACCGGGTGACCACCTATAACGCCCTCGACACCCTGACCGCCCAGTCCCTGGCTCGGCTGCTAGCCGATGAACCGGATTTCCTGGTACTCCCTGAAGTCTCACCCGATACACCCGCCCTTGCTGGCGGCGTTTCGGGCTACCAGCTGTTCGCCTCCACCAGCGGAAAGGCCCACATCGCCCCGACACTGACCCTGGTGAGCGACCGGCTGGGCACCTACACCGCGCAGGAAGTGCCCATGACCTTCGGCGCCCTCATTCTGGCTCCTGAAAATGACGATAGTGGTCACCCCTCACTGCTTGCGGTGCACACGGCCCCGCCCGTGCCCTCCTACATGCAGCAGTGGCGCGATGACCTAGCCACCATCGACCGCCTGGCCCGCGATGAGAACCGCCCTGACCTAATCGCTGGCGACTTCAACGCGACCCTGCTCCACGGCGGCCTGGCCAGTTACGCGGGGGTAGGCTCACACCTGGGTGCGGATGCTGCCCTGGCCACCCACCGGATTGAGGGCACCTGGCCAGTCGGCGGAGTGCTAGGAATGCGGGCCCCGATCGACCACATCATGGTGATGCAGGGGCCACCTGCTGGTGGTGAAGAAGTGACCTACCAGCAGGTGGGCAATTCTGACCACCTGGCAGTGAGTGCCGTCGTAGACCTTTGCAGCTAGGCGCGTGGGCTAGCCCCTATCACAAACTGGAATATTTGCCGGTCTGCCCTGCACGCTGCTGACCTAAGACCTGGGGAGAGGACAGGGGGTAAGCTGGATATGATCAACGATTGACAGAACCCGTTACCGCACCCACTCAAGGAGCCCCGCGTGACTAAGCCCGGACGTCCGGACGCCGCCGAACTGCTCGCAGCCGCAGAGCAAGCCTATGCCACCTACCACGAGCGGGTGCGCACCGACCCCGACTACCCGGCCCTGCACCTAGCACCGCCCGTGGGTCGCCTCAATGACCCCAACGGGCTGATCTATCATGAAGGCACCTACCACGCCTTCTACCAGTACTCCCCGGTGCACCCCACCCGCGCCGTCTTCTGGCGCTATGCCACCAGCGACGACCTCACCCACTGGCAGGACCGCGGCACCGCCATCGCCCCCACCGACTGGTTTGATAAGAACGGCTGCTACTCGGGCTCGGGTTTCGTGGGCGAGGACGGCACCTTTGAGTTCTTCTATACCGGCAACGTCAAGGACGCCGACGGTAACCGGGAGGCCTACCAGGTACTCTTTACCTCACCCGATCAGGGCAAGACCTTCACCAAGCAAGAGGTCTTTATCAACGGCCCCGAAGAGGGCTACACCGCCCACTACCGCGACCCCCATGTAATTGAACGCGAGGGCAGCTTCTACGCCGTCATCGGCGCCCAGCGCGAGGACGAAACCGGGGCCGTGGTGCTCTACTCCTCACCCGACCGCCGCACCTGGACCTTCGACGGCGAGATCACTTTCTCAGACCCGGCCCTGGCCAAGCTAGGCTATATGTACGAGTGCCCCGGCCTGATTCAGCTGCGCGATGAAGAAAGCGGCGAGCTCAAGGACGTGCTGATTTTCAGCCCCCAGGGCATGGAAGCGGACGGGGAAAAGTACAACAATATCTTCCAGACCGGCTACGTGGTCGGCACCCTCACCGGTACCCATTTTGAGGTCACCACCCCCTTCACCGAACTAGACGCCGGCACAGAGTTCTACGCCCCCCAGTGCTTCCACGGGGTGGGCGAAGACGGCTCCCACGCTGTACTCCAGGGCTGGTTCGGTAACGCCGACCAGGATGACCAGCCCTCCTGGGAGAACCACTGGGTGCACATGCAGACCTACCCCCGCCGCCTGACCCTGCGCGCGGGTCGTGTGTACCAGAACCCCGTGGAACAACTCGATAACGCCCTGGCACCTGCCCCGGTAGCACCTGGGGCTGAGGGGGAGATTGCGGAACTGGCGGACGCCCGCGTCTGGCGCCTGCGCGGTGAGGTTGAGGTGACTAGCCCCGTGCAGATTATCGTTGAGGACGCCGCAGGCCAGGCTCTAGCTCTGACCCTGAGCGAGGACGGTGCCCACCTGGATCGCACCGGCAGCCGCTACACTGTGGGCGGGGCAGAACGCCACCGCACCCTAGAGCAGGGCGCTACCCGCACCTTCGACCTGCTGGTCGATGCCTCCGGAACCGAACTCTTCCTCGATGGGGGAGCCGCCGTATTCTCATCCCGAACCTACTTCACCGGAGCTAAGCGCACCGTCCGCCTGGTAGCAGACGAGGCGGCCGTGCGGAGCCTCGAAGCTGCCCGGCTTGTAGAAGACTAGGGTAAATGGCGCCGGTGCCTTAGCGCGTGGGGCGAAAAATTTTCCGTGACCTGGCACCGGCAGGAAACAGTAAGACCTGTCTCACAGGTTGTCGACGGTGGTAGGCTGGTAGAGACGCCGCACACAGCGGCCCCACCACTCCCAACCACTATGAGGTGACAATCATGGCAGGCTTCTTCAAAAAGCTCTTCGGCGGCAGCGACGACACCGCAGCGCAGACTCCCGCTCCCGCAACTACTCCCGCGGCAGCACCGTCCGCCGCTGGCGCGTCCGCTCTGACCGCCCACATGAACGGTACCGTTGTTGAGCTTGCCGGCGTGAGCGACCAGATGTTCGCCTCAGGCGCCCTGGGCCCCGGCGCCGCCATTGAGCCGACCGCAGGTGTGGTTGTGGCTCCCGCAGACGGCGAAGTAACTGTCGCTTTCCCCACCGGGCACGCCTTCGGCATCCGTACCGCAGACGGCTTGGAAATCCTGATCCACGTAGGCTTCGATACCGTGGAACTGGACGGCAAGTTCTTCGAACCCAAGGTCAAGAAGGGCGATACCGTCACTCGCGGCCAGGTGCTGGTGGAGCTCGACCTGGAGCAGGTCAAGGCTGCAGGCTACCCCGTGACCACCCCGCTTGTTATCACCAACGCCAAGAGCTCCGTTGCCGACCTGACAGTTGCCAACGCAGGAAGCGACGTAGCAGCCGGTGCTGACTTCATCACCGTAGCTCGCAAGGGCTAAAACAAAGCTTGAGATAGGGTCGGTGGCCACCTAACACAGGTGGCCACCGACCTTCTGCAAGGGGCTGTTTTGGCCCCTTTTTTGGTGCTAGTATGTCAAACGATTGGCATGTTTGTTTTTACACACAACATACACACTCGCGCCGAGGCTGAACCACAGATGTAGGGGGAGCCTGGCCCATACACCAAGGAGAAGACATGGACCACAAATCCGTGGCTGAGCGAGTCCTCACCGCCGTCGGCGGCACGGACAACATCGCAGCAGGCGCCCACTGCGCCACCCGCCTGCGACTGGTGCTCAAAGACATGAACGTCATCAACCAGGCCGCCCTAGACAACGACGAGGACCTCAAGGGTACCTTCAACAACTCCGGCCAGTTCCAGATCATCGTGGGCCCCGGCGACGTTGACGAGGTCTACAAGCACATGGCCGCCGCCGGCATGAAGCAGGTCTCCAAGGACGAACTCAAGAACGTCGCAGCGGACCAGGGCAACCTCTTCACCCGCTTCATCAAGGTCGTCTCAGAAATCTTCCTGCCAATCATCCCCGTGCTGGTCGGTTCCGGTCTGCTCATGGCACTCAACAACGTGCTGACCGCAACCGGTATCTTCGACCCTGAAAAGTCACTCATTGAGCTCTACCCCGCCTGGACCGGCTTCGCTGAAATCGTCAACCTGCTCTCAGCAGCGGCCTTCGCCTTCCTGCCCGTGCTCGTCGGCTTCACCGCCACCAAGGTATTCGGCGGTAACCCCTACCTGGGTATGACCATGGGCGCTGCCATGGTCTTCCCCTCCCTGGTCAACGGCTACAACGTAGCTGCCGCCCTGCAGGACGGTACCATGGCCTACTGGGACGTCTTCGGCATCCAGGTGCAGCAGGCTGGCTATCAGGGTACCGTCCTTCCCGTTATCCTGGTTTCTTTCATCCTGGCCAACATTGAGAAGTTCTTCCACAAGATTCTCAAGGGTGTCATTGATTTCATGTTCACCCCCACCCTGACCCTCTTGATCACCGGCTTTGCCACCTTCATGCTGGTCGGCCCGCCCATGTTCAAGCTCGGTACCCTACTCGGTGAAGGTATCAACTGGGTATATGACACCGCTGGCCCCGTGGGTGGCTTCCTCTTCGGTCTGGTCTACTCACCGATCGTCATTACCGGCCTGCACCAGTCCTTCCCGCCCATCGAACTTCAGCTCATTGCTGCCGGTGGCTCTTTCATCTTCGCTACTGCATCGATGGCGAACATTGCCCAGGGCGGTGCAGCTCTCGGTGTTTACCTGACCACCAAGGACAAGAAGATGAAGGGTCTGGCAGGTGCTACCGCTCCTTCCGCCTTCCTCGGTATTACCGAACCCGCTATCTTCGGTGTGAACCTGCGCCTGCGCTGGCCCTTCTACATCGCAATGGGTGCCTCAGCTATCGCATCTGCAATGATCGCTATTTTCGGTGTCAAGGCATCGGGCCTGGGTGCTGCTGGCTTCCTGGGCATTCCCTCTATCGACAACCAGCAGGGCATGGGCTGGACCGGCTTCATCATTGCCGCTCTCACCTCAGCTACTCTCTCCACCGGTGCCTCCTTCATCTACGGTAAGCGCGCCTTCGCCGGCCAGGTTGCCGAAGAAGAAGTTGAAGCCGCCGCCCCCGCCGCTACCGCTGCGTCTGTAGCTGCCCCCGCCGCGTCCGCCCCCGCAGCAGCCACCGAAGGCTACGAACTGACCGCCCACCTCAACGGCACCGCCGTGGAACTCTCAGCGGTATCAGACCCCACCTTCGCCTCCGGCGCCCTGGGCCCCGGCGCAGCCGTAGAACCCACCGAAGGCAAGCTCTACGCACCCGCCGACGGCAAGGTCACCGTAGCCTTCCCCACCGGCCACGCCATCGGCATGCGCACCGACAAGGGCGTAGAAGTCCTCATGCACATCGGCTTCGACACCGTCGAGCTGGACGGCAAGCACTTCACTCCCAAGGTCGAAAAGGGCCAGGAAGTCAAGCGCGGTGACGTGCTCGTGGAGTTCGACATGGCCGCCATCAAGGCCGCAGGCTACCCCCTGACCACCCCGCTGGTCATCACCAACGCCAAGAAGACCGTTGACTCAACCGCTCTTGCCGTTGCAACAGGCTCAACCGTGGCCGCAGGCCGCGACGAGCTGGTCAGCGTAGCCGCTAAGACCGCAACCGTCTAAAACCTTC
Organism: Rothia sp. 11273D007AR; assembly: GCF_053547255.1. Classification (NCBI taxonomy): domain Bacteria; kingdom Bacillati; phylum Actinomycetota; class Actinomycetes; order Micrococcales; family Micrococcaceae; genus Rothia; species Rothia sp. 11273D007AR. Next base: position 47,467 of record NZ_JBPPWJ010000002.1, read on the forward strand.
CCAAGAAAGAAAACCCACCCCGTGCCCGTCCTGATAGTAAGGACGCGCGCGGGGCGGGTTGCTTTGCGCTATACCAGTACGGGGGTGCCCCTACATCTTGGCTCGTGACCCTCTTGCTCCTCGCCCGGGGGCTCGTCGCAATTCACGCCAGCCCCGAGCCAACGAGCTGCGATGCAGGGTCACCCCCTCCGTAGAAGGTGCAAGGAAAACTCTCTCTAGAGCTTTCTTGACCGGGTAATCTTGAAAGGTAACACCGTACCCAGGAGGATTCCATGCCCGAGCAAACCTACGACTTTACCGTGCGTGAAGCGACCGAAGCTGACTACCCCGGCGTGATTGAGGCGCTGACCAATGCCTTTGAGCACGACCCGGTCATGAACAAGGCTATGGGCGGGGACGGCCACACCGAAACCGTCCGCGGGCTTTTTGAGTTCCAGCTGCGCACCACCTACGCCCCGAAGGGCACTATCGATATCGCCGTCACCGCCGACGGCAAGGTGCTGGGCGCTGCCCTGTGGCTCTCGCCCGAGGCCCAGAAGGGTAACCTGCTGGCCGACATTAAGGCCCTGCCCGACTACTACCGGGTACTGGGGAAGGGGCTGGCTCGTGCCACCGTCACCGAGCTGCGCCTGCTGGCGGCCCGCCCAAAATTCGACCACTGGTACCTCTACACCATCGGTGTGCACGAGGACGCCCGCGGGCACGGCATCGGCTCCCACCTGCTGGATTACCGCCGCGAGCGTCTGGGCGAGGTGCCCGCCTACCTGGAGGCTTCTACCTACCGGTCAGCTTCTCTCTATGCCCGTCACGGGTTTGTTGAGCTTTTCCGGTTTAAGGGCGGCAAGCCCGCCCTGGGTATGCTGCACCCGGCGCCGGTGACCCAGGTATCGCTTCATGACCACCACCGGAATAAGTAATATTCTTTTTCCTCTGGTTCAGGGGCGTTCACGAGTGAGCTCTGTGTCAAAGAATAGAAATCGCGGAGAGGTCGGGCAGGGGACGTTAGCTTATGCCACCGCGCTCTCTACCCAGAGCAGGGAGCGGGTGCTTGACCCCTCATGAAGGCTCACCGGTAGCACATCGCTGCCGGTGAGCTCTTTTTCTTCGCCGTTCATGGCGTGCATGAGCTGGGCGACGGCCCGCTGGGCCATTGCGTCGATGGGCTGCACCACGGTGGTTAGCTCGGGCAGGAGGGCCCGGCTGGTTTCGGTGCCGTCAAAGCCGATGACCTGTAGGTCCTGGGGCACCTGCCGGCCGCTAGCGCGGGCATAGCCCAGCACCATGGCGGCATAGACATCGTTTGAGGCGAAGACAGCATCAACCTGCGGGTGCTCGTCGAGGTAGGTGAAGATGCGCTCGCGTTTGGTGGCCTGCGGGGTGGTGAAGCCCAGTTCGAGAATATGCGGGGTGTAACCGGCTTCGGTGACCGCTAGCTGGTAGCCGCGCTGGCGGGCGTTGTCGAGGGAGATGGTTGAGGTGATGTGCAGAATATTCGTGGCCCCGCCGTCAAGAAGCAGGTGGGTGGCCCGGTAGGCCCCGTCGAAGTTGTCGCAGCTGATGTTGGGGCCGCGGCCGGTGTGCTGGCGGTCGATGGTAATCAGGGGCGCACCCAGATGGGGAAAGTTGGCAACAACCTGGGAGTGGGCGCCGGTGATGACGCCGTCGACCTGGTTGGCTATGAGCATATCGAGGTAGCGCTGCTCTGATTCGGGGTGGTCGTTGCTGTTGCAGAGAATCGTCTTGTAGCCGATATCGGCCAGGTGGGATTCGATGCGGTAGGCCATTTCCCCGTAGAAGGGGTTGGCGACGGAGGGGAAGACTAGGCCGATGAGCTGGCTTTTTTGCCCCTGCAGGGAGCGGGCGATGGCGTTGGGCCGGTAGCCGAGCTGCTGCATGGCGTCGAAGACTTTGACGCGGGTTGTTTCGGAGAGGTAGCCCCGGTTGTTGAGCACGCGGGAGACTGTGGTGGGGGAGACGCCTGCGAGCGCAGCGACATCGCCGAGTTTTGGTTTAGGCACGCGGGGCTCCGGTCTGTTGGGGGAGGGCTCAGGTTGTTCTCAATTATAAGTCCTGTCTAACAGGGGTGGGAACTGTTGAGCTCTGTGACGGAATGTTTGCCTAATTCTGAGACCATCAGGGGGAGGGGAGGGATGTAAAGCTAGCTGGGAAGCAGGAGGTAGCGTACGGTGCTGCCTGCTGCTGCCCCCTGGGGCGGTATGAGGGCTAGGGCGTCGGCGGTGGCGAAGGAGGTAAGCATGTGGGATTGGGTTTTGGGCAGGGGAATCAGCGCTTTTCCCTCGGCTGTTGGGGTAAGGCGTGCGGGGATGAGCCTTAGATCCTCTTTGCGGTAGCCGGGTACCGGGTGGGTGAGGACGCCTTCGGCCAGATCGGCCAGGGGAGCACCAGTGGCGCCGATGAGCCAGGGAGTTAGGTAGGAGTAGAGGGCGGTGTAGGCGGCTAGGGGGTTGCCGGGTAGGCCCAGGACGAGTGGGGTCTCCGGGTTGCTTATGGCTGGTAGGCGGGCGGCCAGGGCCGGGTGGCCAGGGCGGATAGCGACGGATTCGAAGAGGTAGCTGGCGTCTAGGTCGGCTAGGGCGCGGCGTACCCAGTCTGCGGTGGAAGTAGAGGAGCCGCCTGTGATAAGTAGCAGGTCGGCGCCGGTGGTGGTGAGCCAGCTGGTGAGCTGAGCTTTGCTGTCGGGCAGACGGCGGACGCTGCTAACACTGGCTCCCATGTGTTCGATGATGTGGGGGAAGGCCATGGAGTAGGCGTCGCGCACCTGGCCTGGGCCGGGTAGCCCGGAGGTAATAATTTCGTTGCCGGTGTAGGCGATGGCGACGGCGGGGCGGGCGGTGACGGTGAGGGTGTCAAGGCCGAGAGTAGCGAGCGCGCCGAGGTGGCGGGCGGTAATGGGTGTTCCTGCGGGAAGTACCGTGCTGTCGGCTGAAAGTTCTTCACCTGCCCGTCGTATATCGGCACCGAGTGCCGGATAGCCTTGACCAAAAACTTTGGGGTCGGGTCTGAGCGTGTTGCCGTCTACTAGGGCGTGTTCCTGGCGGAGCACGGCGTCGGTGCCCGGGGGGATGAGCCCGCCGGTCAGAACGGGGGTAGCCTGGCCGGGGGTTAGGGGCAGAACTCGTTGGTGGATATTCTCGCCCTCTGCTGCTGGCGGGTGGGTGAGCAGCTGCCAGGGTGGGGCACCGGCGGTGGCGTAGCCGTCCATAGCTGAGGAATCATAGTGGGGCACCGGCAGCAGGGCGCGGGCGTCCTGGCTCAGGGTTCTGCCGATAGCCTCCTGGGCGAGGGGCACCTTTTCATCGGTTCGAGCAAGGGTCGCCCCTGCCCGGTGCAGGAGCTGCCTGGCCTGCTGCCAGCTGGTGTGGTGCACGGTGCTGTCCTTAGGGGGTAGGGGAACCTGGGTGTAGCCAGCAGCACGGGCGGCTTCCCAGGTGTCGACGTCGGCGGTGAGTTCGGCGGGCAGTTCTAGATCGGCGGGTGCAAGGGGGCTGAGAAAACGGCGGACGGAGGCGTTGGCGGTATCCCCTGCAAAGGCAGGAGCCAGAGCCGCGGCCCGGTAGATGCCCAGCAGGGGCTGAGTGATACCCTCCGCTACAGCCCAGTAGCCGGTCACCTGCTCCGGTGCGGACGCCGCCGTCTGCAAAAGTAGGGGCACAGCGGCCCGGGCTCGGGGCAGGTCGCAGGAAAGGACCAGTACCCAGTGGTGGGAGAGTGCCGACAAGTCATGCTGGGCTGCTGCCAGGGCCGCAAGCCCGGCAGAAATACCGGCTGCTGGCCCGCTAAAAGCTGGTTCTTCTCGGGTCTGTAGGACGCCCGCGGGCAGGGTGAGCTCTGCCGGGCCGACGACCACGCGGTGCTCCGCACCCGTGCAAGCGGCGATAACTCCGTCGAGCAGGGTGTGCTCACCGTTGGAGAGCAGGGCCTTGGGTACCCCGCCGAGGCGGGAGGAGCGTCCGCCCGCCAGGATCAGGGCCGAGTAGCTGGGGGTGTTCACCGGGTTGTCCTCCTAGCCACCGGCAAAGGGCGGAAGAACATCCAGGCGTTCAGCCTGTTTCAGGAGCATCGGGTCATCGAGTTGCTCGTCGGTGGCGGCAACCCCGTCGACGAGGAAGGTGCAGCGCGGCAGAATATCGGCCAGGGTCTGGCCCGAGGGAGTGCTGCCGGTGAATTCTTCTGCCAGGTAGGTACGAACCTGGGCAAGAGTAGGGGCAGGTAGCTGGGCTGGGTCGAGGGTGAGGCTGGGGCGGCCCGCTGCCGCCCGGGCTGCGGCGAAAAAGTTAATCTGCATGGAAAGTCCTTGAATCTTAGCCGCCGATGGCGCTCATTGATCGAGTAGGTTGGGTGAAATCGGGGGTATCGAAGCCGACGGTGTCCTTGCCGTGGGCCTTGGGCTTGGCCCACATGGCTCCGCGCCAAATCTGGGCCAGTTCAGCATCGCTGGCCCCGCCGCGCAGGGCACCCATAAGGTCGGTTTCGGTCAGGGAGAAGAGGCAGGAGCGCACCTTGCCGTCGGCGGTGATGCGGGTGCGAGTGCAGGCCGAGCAGAAGGGCTCGGTGACCGAGGCGATAATGCCTACCTGGCCCAGGGGCTCTGCTGTGCCGGCGTGACCCAGTGGGTAGACGTCCCAGAGGGCTGCGGGGGAGGCCCCGCGCGGACGCCCGTGGGGCAGCAGGTCGTAGTGGTCAGCCAGGCGCTGACGAATCTGCTCGGCGGTGATGGTGCCTTCGCGGGTCCAGTTGTGGTCGGCGTCCAGAGGCATCTGTTCGATGAAGCGGAGCTGGTAGCCGCCCTCTAAAGCCCAGGTGAGGAGTTCATGGCCCTGGGTGTCGTTGACCCCGGCCATGAGGACCGCGTTGATTTTGAGGGGGGTGAGCCCGGCGGCAGCTGCGGCTTCAATACCTGTGAGTACCGAGGCTAGCTTATCCCTGCGGGTGAGCTGAGCGAACGTTTCGGGGCAGATGGTGTCGAGGGAGACATTGACCCGGTTGAGCCCGGCCTGAACCAGGGCATCTACCTTTTTATCGAGTCCGATGCCGTTGGTTGTCAGGGCGATGGGCAGGTGGGGGTGTTCGGCGCGGACGGCAGCAATAATATCGGTGAGGTCAGCTCGTACTAGGGGCTCGCCACCGGTAAAGCGTACCTCTTCGATTCCTAGATCTCGTACACCTACCCTTACCAGGCGGGTGACCTCATCGAGGGTTAGAAGCTGTGTGCCGGGCAGCCAGTTGAGGCCTTCAGCAGGCATACAGTAGACACAGCGCAGGTTGCACTTGTCCATCAGGGAAATGCGCAGGTCAGTGGCGGTTCGTCCCCAGCGGTCGGCAAGAGGCCCGGTGGTGGGCGCGCCCGGGTGTGCAGCTGCACTGGCACCGCCGGTCACAACTGGGATAGACGAACCCAGGGGCACCGGGGGATTGGGGGCTGAAGACTGGGGCATACCCGCACTTTCACAAATCTTAATCGGCATTTCAGATGTAATATTTAGCCTAGCTAAACCGGGTGAAGAACACCACCTGGCTCTACACTAATCTATAGACAAAGACCCTCTGCTAGCCACTGTTACCCCGTCATTGGAGACCCCATGCGCCGCCTGAGCACCCTTCTCGTCCCCCTTCTGCTGGGTCTTACCGCCTGCGGGGGAGCAGCAACCTCCCCACAGGGGCAGGACGCTGAGGTACAGCTCTTTGCGGCGGCCTCCTTAGGAGCTGTGGGCGATGAGCTCATAGCAGCCTATCGTCAAGAAACCCCGCAGGTCTCTATCACTGCCACCTACGCAGGGTCATCCCAGCTGGTTACGCAGATGGTCGAAGGCGCTACCCCCGACCTGCTCATTACAGCCGATAGCACCACCATGAACCAGGCTATCGACACGGTTGAAGGACTGGCCGGCGTCACCCCCGAAACCATCGCCACCAACGCCCTGGTGCTGGCCACCGCCCCCGGCAACCCCTCTGCGATCGATAGCGTGGATGATCTGGCGGCAAGCGACGTCATGACCGCAATCTGTGCCCAGGAAGTACCCTGCGGACGCCTGGCCCACCAGGAGCTCACCCGCCAGGGAATCACCCCGGCGACCTCCACCGAAGAAGCTAACGTCTCGGCAGTTTCCACCAAGGTGGCCACCGGCCAGGTGGATGCCGGCTTCATCTACTCCACCGACGCCACCGCTATCTCAGCCACCGACGATATCACCGTCATCACCCTGCCCCAGGTCGAACGCAACGCCTACCCCCTAGCCCTCACCAGCAGCGGTCAAGGCAAGGAAAGCGCCCAAAACTTTGCGAACTGGCTGGCCACCTCTGAGGCTGCCGCCCAGATTCTGGCCGACTACGGCTTCGAACCTGCCTAAACTAGAACCATGAGCACACCCGGCCCCGCACCCACCCCGCCGCCACGAGGGCGGGCCAGCTCCTTCACATCCGTCCCCGTGCATGCCGTGCTGCCCACCCTGATCACCCTGGCAGTTATTGCGGGTCCCCTGCTTTCCCTCCTGGTCCGTACGCCCTGGGGGAGTCTGCCCCAGCTACTGGCAGAACCAGCTGCCCTGGCTGCCGTCCGGCTCTCGGTGCTCACCGCTCTAGCTGCCACCGCTGTATCAGCCCTACTGGGCACCCCTACAGCCCTGGTGCTAGCCACGGTTCTCGAACGGTCTCGCGCTCGCCGCCTGACCTGGCCCCTCTACGGACTGATTTATACCCCCATCATTTTCTCCCCGGTGGTCTCGGGTCTAGCCCTGCTCTTCTTCTGGGGTAGACGCGGGCTGCTCGGTTCCTGGCTCGATACCGCCGGTATCTCGGTGGCCTACACCCCGCTGGCTGTGGTGCTGGCCCAGACTTTTGTTGCCCTGCCCTTCTTCGTGGCCACCCTGGTCACCACCCTGCGGGCCCTGCCGCCAGAGTATGCCGAAATCGCCCGGCTTGAGGGGGCCAGCCCCGCGGAGGTCACCACCCGGGTGCTGCTCCCGCTGGCTACCCCAGGCCTGCTGACGGCGGCCGTCCTGACCTTCGCCCGTGCCCTGGGTGAATACGGGGCAACCGTTACCTTCGCCGGAAATATCGAGGGCGTCACCCGAACCATCCCCCTGGCCATTGAGCTGGCTCTGAGCTCCAACCGCATGGAGGCAGCCCTGGGCGCAGCCCTCATGCTTATTGCCCTCTACCTCAGCCTGCTTGCCGCCGGAGCCCTGGCCCTCTGGCTGGGGCGACTGAAAGGAGACCGCCCCTCATGATGCTGCCGACAGAAACCTCTACAGAAACCCTTGCCCATCTGCTTCCCACCGGCTCCCGCCTTCAGCCGCGGGCCTACGCTTCCTGTGTGCGCGACCTGGTAGCTGCCACCGTCGCCCGCACCCCCTATAGCCTGCCCCTGGGGGAGGTCGCCGGGTACCAGCTCGCTGAATCCCTCTACGCGCTTGCCCCCCAGCCCTCTTTCGCTAACTCCCAGATGGACGGTTACGCCCTCACCAGCACTGCCGCCCGGGCAGGCCAGCGGGTTTTTCGGGTAGGGCGGGACGTTCCTGCCGGAGCCACCGGGGAGGGGCTGCCGGTGAGCGATACTCTGGTTTACCCGGTCATGACGGGAGCTCCGCTGCCGGATGGCTACACCACCGTTGTTCCCGTCGAGCGCACCAGCCCTGTGGCCGGAGAGACGGACGCCGCAGGCTTCGTAGCCGAGGGCGGGCAGGTGGAGATACCCCCGGCTACCCCCGGTACTTTCGTACGGGCTGTGGGAGAGGACGTTGCCGCAGGCCAGCTCCTGGCAGAAAGCGGCAGTTGCCTGACCCCGGCCTTCATCGGCGCCCTGGCCGCCCAGGGAATCGCGAGCGTGCCGGTCTACCGCCCCCTTCGGGTGCTGGTGGTGACAGGTGGCGACGAGGTCGCTGGGGCGGGCCGGGCGCCTGCTACCGGGCAGATTTTTGACGCCAACGGCCCGGTGTTGGCGGCCCTGCTTCATCAGGACGGCTGTACCACCGACCACCTGCCCATCGGGGACTCGGTAGAAGATTTCTGCACGGCCCTGCAGAAGGCTCTGGCCCATCAGGTGCCCGACCTTATCGTGACCAGCGGTGGTATCAGCCACGGTAAATACGAGGTGGTGCGTCTGGGGTTGGCGGCTCTGGCTACTGCTCCTGCCGGTGGGGGGCGGGTGAGGGCTAGCTGGTTTGGCCATGTTGCCCAGCAGCCCGGCGGCCCCCAGGGGCTGGCCCTACTCGAGGCCCCCGACGGCAGGGTGCTACCGGTACTCTGCCTGCCGGGCAACCCGGTGAGCACCCTCATTAGCTACCACCTGCTCCTGCGCCCTGCCCTGGCCCACCTGGCAGCAGAAGATCAGCCGGACGCCTACGGCCAGCTGGTGCTCGATGCCCCCATCGCGGCACCGGCTGGAAAAACCCAGTACCGCCGCGCCCACCTGACTCGGCAGGCTCGGGCGGACGGGAGCGTCCTTGCCCTGCTGACTCCGGACGCCGCAACCGGCTCCCATCTGCTCCTGCAGGCAGCCCGCGCCGATGCCCTGGTGGAACTGGAACCGGGGCGCACCTACCGCGGCGGTGAACCGGTGCGGTATATTGCCCTGTGAGGTGCAGATAGACACCCCTGCCAGCAAATCACGTATAGTAAATACTGATTAATTTTGTGTTGAGAGGCTAAGCCAAGAACCATGACCGCCCCCACCCCCAACGGAAACCTCACCCACGTGCGTGCCGACGGCAGTGCCCACATGGTTGACGTCACCGAAAAGAACGAAACCACCCGCACCGCTATAGCCGAAGGCTACGTCATCACCCGGGCGGACGTCATCGACAAAATCTTCGACGCCGACCTGCCCAAGGGGGACGCTCTGCCCGTCGCCCGCGTCGCCGGCATCATGGCAGCCAAGAAAACCCCCGACATCATCCCGCTCTGCCACCCCCTACCCCTGGGCAAAATTACCATCGACTTCGAACGCCACCCCGACCGCGTCCGCATCGAAGTCCTGGTCAAAACCCGCGGCGTCACCGGCGTAGAAATGGAAGCCCTCAGCGCGGTCTCCGGCGCAGCCCTCACCGTCTATGACATGATCAAGGCCGTCGATAAGCAGGCCACCATCACCGGCCTGCGGGTTCTGGAAAAAACCGGCGGAAAATCCGGCGACTGGAAGGTGGAGCAGTGAGCAGCAGCTACACCCTGCCCGAGAACCGCACCGGCCTAGTGATCGTGGCCTCTACCCGGGCCGCCCGCGGAATCTACGAAGACAAGTCTGGCCCTCTGGCCGTAGCCTGGCTGCGCGACCAGGGCTTCGACACCCCTGACGCGGTCGTCGTAGCGGACGCCGACGTCCCCGCCTACATCGACCGGCTAGTCGCTGCCGGTAACCTGCCCACCTTCATCCTGACCAGCGGTGGAACCGGCCTCAACTCAGACGACACAACCGTCGAAGCCGTGCGCCCCCACCTCACCAAAGAAGTCCCCGGCATCATGCATGCCTTCTGGAATCAGGGCCTCAAAAACACCCCCGCCGCCGTCCTCTCCCGCGGAATCGCAGGCGTCATCGGCACCAGCTTCATCATGACCCTGCCCGGCTCCACCGGCGGAGTCAAAGACGGTTGTGCCGTGCTCGAACCCCTCGTTACCCACATCTGCCGCCAGCTAGAGGACTACCATGACCACTAACCACCCAGACCCTCATGCCACAGGCCCCTCGGTGGCTAACCCCTACGCGGGGCGTCCGCTCGAACCGGTGGACTCCACGGTCGTTCACGCCTCCATTACCGAAGACCCCCTCGAACCGCTCCTGGCAGGAGCTAAAGAAGCGACCATGACCCGCGCCATGGGCGCCCTGGTCGTCTTTGACGGTATCGTGCGCGACCACGACCACGGGGATCCTGTAGCGGCCCTGGCCTATACCGCCCACCCGCAGGCAACCGACTATCTGGAGCGCGTCCTGCACTCGGTGGCAGAAGAAATCCCCGGCGTGCGCCTCTGGGCAGCCCACCGCATCGGCCCCATCTCCATCGGAGAATCAGCCCTCACCGTACTCGCCGCCGCCGCCCACCGCGGCACAGCCTTCACTGCCTGCTCCCTGACAGCTGACCGCATCAAAGCAGAAGTACCCATCTGGAAAGAACAAGAACTCACCGACGGCAGCGTGCAGTGGGTAGGAATCGATACGCCTACCGGCTAGAAAGGGCCCACCATGACCTCTGAACTAACCTCGCTGGCCTACCAGCTCTACGGGCGGCAGATGATTCTGCCGGAGATGGGGCAGGCTGGTCAGGAAAAGCTGAACGCGGCAACGGTTGCGGTGATCGGGGCAGGCGGCCTGGGCTCCCCGGCTCTGCTCTACCTGGCCGGGGCGGGTGTCGGTCGTATTCTCATCATCGACGATGATGCGGTAGAAACCTCTAACCTGCACCGTCAGGTCATCCACTCCTATGCCCGGGTAGGGGCCTCCAAGGCTGACTCAGCCGCCCAAACCCTGCGCGAACTCAACCCCCTGATTAGGGTCGAAGCTGTCAAAGAGCGTCTGACCGACGCTAATGCGGCAGAGCTGCTAGCCGGGGTGGACGTACTGGTCGATGGTTCCGATAATTTCCCCACCCGCTACACCGCTTCTCGCGCTGCTGCCGCCCTGGGCATTCCCCATGTGTGGGGTGCCATTCTCGGGTTTGACGCCCAGATGAGCGTCTTCTGGGCGGGTCATGGGCCGGTCTACGAGGACCTTTACCCGCTCGAACCAGCCCCCGGTTCGGTACCCAACTGCGCTACCGCAGGGGTGATCGGTGCCCTGGCTGGGGTCGTTGGAACCGCGATGGCCCTGGAAGTTATTAAGCTGCTGACCGGTATAGGACAGCCGCTGATGGGCGAGGTGGGCTACTATACCGGTCTGACCGGCCGCTGGGAGTACATCCCCCTGCTTGCCTCTACCTCCCGCGCCGCTTCTGGTTCGGGTGCCGACTCGAGTGCCCGCACGGCGGGTTCCGGTGCGGACGCCGGTGGGCAGGTAGCGGGGAAGGGGCAGGCCCCTGCGCCCCTGCGTCCGCCTGCTGCCGACTGGGAACCCGCTACTGCCGAACCTGACCAGTACGGTATGGAAGTTACCTGGGCTGATATTGCCAGCTCACCCTACTTTGAGGGGGTTCCCCTCATTGATGTGCGAGAGCCCCACGAGCATGCAGCGCTAGCTGTTCCGGGTAGCTTCAACCTGCCCCTGTCGCTGATTGAAGCCGCTTCCACCGATCCGGCTCTAGGGTCGGCTATTGACACGATCCTGCCCAGTCACCAGGGGCGCTATGCCCTCTACTGTGCGGCGGGGGTGCGCTCGCTCAAGGCGCTGAAGCTGCTCACCGATGCTGGTTTCAGTGATCTCTACAGCGTGGAAGGTGGCATTGACTCCTGGCTGACAAGCCAGGGGTAGGGCTTCTGAGCGGGTGCTTTAAAGCCTTGCCACCGCTGAATATGTGCATGCCTGATGCTTAATTAGCGAAGATTTTTATTCGGTATTTATTGTGCGAATTATTGGGTAAACTGGTGCCCATGACACAGCAGGCATCACACACACCTGGGCCCGACGGGCCGCTCACTGACAAGCTCATCAAATTTGGCAAATTCTTCACCAAGTGGGACGAAACCGACGACGGCCGCGCAGCCTTCCTCAAGGGCGGCCGCGCAGGCGACGTTTTCTACCGCAACCGCTGGAGCCATGACAAAGTCGTCCGCTCCACCCACGGCGTCAACTGCACCGGCTCATGCTCCTGGCAAGTCTTCGTCAAAGACGGCGTAATCACCTGGGAAGCCCAGGCCACCGACTATCCCACCGTCGGCCCCGACCGTCCCGAGTACGAACCGCGCGGCTGCCCCCGCGGTGCAGCTTTCTCCTGGTACACCTACTCACCGACCCGCGTGAAGTACCCCTACATCCGCGGCGTGCTGCTTGAAATGTACCGCGAAGCCCGCGCCCGCCTGGGCGACCCCGTCGAAGCCTGGGCCTCGATTGTCTCTGACCCCGAAAAGCGATCCCGCTACCTGAGCGCCCGCGGTAAGGGCGGCCTGGTGCGCGGCTCCTGGGCCGAAGCTCTCGAAATGGTGGTCGCCGCGCAGATTCACACCATTAAGACCTACGGGCCCGACCGCAACATCGGCTTCTCACCTATTCCGGCTAAGTCCATGGTCTCCCACGCCTCAGGCGCTCGCTACATTGAGCTCATCGGCGGCGTGATGACCTCCTTCTACGACTGGTACGCCGACCTGCCTGTTGCCTCACCCCAGGTCTTCGGTGACCAGACGGACGTGCGCGAGTCAGGTGACTGGTGGGACGCCACCTACCTGATGATGTGGGGCTCCAACATCCCGGTCACCCGCACCCCCGACGCTCACTGGATGGCAGAGGTGCGCTACCGCGGTACCAAGGTCGTCTCGGTTTCCCCCGACTACGCCGATAACACCAAGTTCGCCGACGAGTGGCTACCCGCCCAGGCCGGCACCGACGCTGCCCTGGCCATGGCTATGGGTCACGTAATTCTCAAGGAGAACTTCGTTGACCGCCGCGTTGAGTTCTTCGAGAACTACGTGAGCACCTACACTGACTTCCCCTTCCTGGTCACCCTTGAGACCCGCGAAGACGGGGTGACGGTTCCGGCTAAGTTCCTCACCGCCGCCAACCTTGCCGAGCACGCCCAGGTGCCCGATGCGTCCTTCAAGACCGCCCTGCTCAACCGCGAAACCGGCGAGGTCGTGGTGCCCAACGGCTCCCTGGGGTACCGCTACAACGCTGAGGACGAGGGCAAATGGAACCTGGACCTACAGGGCGTCAAGCCTGCCCTGTCCATCCTGGATTTGCCCACCGGCGCCGAGCGTGCCGTCGAAATCCAGATGCCCGCCTTTGACGAGCCCTCGGGCCGCGGCAAGATCATTACCCGCGGCGTACCCACCATCACGGTTGAGGGTAAGACCGTCACTACCGTCTTCGACCTCATGCTGGCCCAGTACGGTATCGGTCGCCCCGGCCTGCCCGGTACCTGGGCTGCCGGTTTTGAGGACGCCGAAACCCAGTACACCCCGGCCTGGCAGGAAGCCATTACCTCCGTACCCGCCGATGCTGTGATTCGCACCGCCCGCGAATTCGCCCAGAACTCCATCGATTCGGGTGGCCGCACCATGATTATCATGGGTGCCGGTATCTGCCAGTGGTACCACGGTGACACCACCTACCGCGCGATTCTAGCCCTGCTCATGATGTGCGGCGCTGAAGGCCGCAACGGCGGCGGCTGGGCCCACTACGTCGGCCAGGAAAAGGCTCGCCCCATCACCGGCTGGTCCCACATGGCCAACGCCCTGGACTGGATTCGCCCGCCGCGTACCCAGGCAGGCACCGCCTTCTGGTACATGCACACCGACCAGTTCCGCTCCGACGGCCGTACCACCGACTCCCTGCAGTCACCCCTAGCCAAGGGGGATTTGCGCGGGGTTCACACCGCGGACGTCCTAGCCCGCTCCGTGCGCATGGGCTGGATGCCCTTCTACCCCCAGTTCCCCGAAAACTCCCTGGACCTTGCGGACGCCGGTGCCGCAGCGGTTGCCGCAGGCACCGCAGAGTCCCCGGCAGACTACGTTGCCCAGCGCCTTAACTCTGGCGACCTGGACTTCTCGGTGGAGGACGTCGATAACCCGGTCAACTGGCCCCGCACCCTGGTGCTGTGGCGCAACAACCTGCTGGGATCGTCCGCCAAGGGCGAGGAATACTTCCTCAAGCACCTGCTCGGCACCCATAACTCGGTCATGGGTAAGGACGCCGAGGACTTCAAGCCTGCCGAGGTTAAATGGGCCCAGAGCGCGCCCGAGGGCAAGCTGGACCTGCTGGTGACTACCGACTACCGCATGACCTCATCCACCCTGCTGTCGGACATCGTCTTCCCCGCCGCTACCTGGTACGAGAAGCACGATATCTCTTCCACCGATATGCACCCCTACATCCACGCCTTCTCCCCGGCCATTACCCCGCCCTGGGAGACCAAGACCGACCACCAGGTCTTCAAGGAACTGGCCTATCTGTTCTCCAAGTGGGCAGCCAAGCACCTGGGCAAGCGCAGCGACCTGGTATCCGTGCCCCTGCAGCACGATACCCCCGGCCAGCTGGCCCAGCCCGGCGGCCATGCACCTGACTGGAAGAACCAGGGAATTGCCGGTATCCCGGGCAAGAATATGCCCATCTTCACCGTGGTGGAGCGCGACTACCCGGCTATCTACGACATGTACACCTCGGTCGGCCCCCTGCTCTCCAAGCTGGGCACCACCACCAAGTTCGTGACCGTGGACGTCAACGAGCAGCTGGCCCAGCTAGCTGAGGAACACGGGGTGATGGGTAGCGGTAAGGGCGCTGGCCTGCCGGCTCTCGACACCGATATCAAACTGGCCGACACCATCCTGGCTCTTTCGGGTACCTCCAACGGCCCCGTGGCCCTCAAGGGCTTCAAGGCCTTGGAAAAGCGGGTGGGCAAAAAGATGCACCACCTTGCTGAGGGCAACGAAGAAAAGCGCATTAAGTTCCGCGATACCCAGGACCGGCCCTGCCCCGTCTTTACCTCACCGGAATGGTCAGGCTCAGAGACCGGTGGACGCCGCTACGCCCCCTTCACCCTCAACATCGAACAGCTCAAGCCCTTCCACACCCTCACCGGTCGTATGCACTTCTTCCTAGACCACGACTGGATGAGCGAGATGGGCGAGCAGCTGCCGGTCTACCGCCCGCCGCTCGATATGCACAACCTCTTCGGTGAACCTGAAATTGGTGAGACCGGTGACCTGTCGGTGGCTGTACGTTACGTGACGGTGCACAACAAGTGGGCTATCCACTCCTCCTACCACGACAACCTCTACATGCAGACCCTCTCCCGCGGTGGCACCCATGCCTGGATGAGCCCGGCGGACGCCGCCAAAATCGGGGTCAAGGACCACGACTGGATTGAGTGTGAGAACGCCAACGGCGTCTTCGTGGGTCGCGCGGTGGTCTCCCACCGTATGCCCGAAGGTGTGGTCTACGTGCACCACGCCCAGGAGCGCCTGGTCAACATTCCCAAGTCAGAGGTCTCGGGCAAGCGAGGCGGCATTCACAACTCCGTCACCCGTATCATGGTCAAACCCACCCACCTGATCGGTGGCTACGCCCACCAGGCCTACGCCTTCAACTACCTGGGACCCACCGGTAACCAGCGAGATATCGTTTCAAGAATTCGCCGCCGCAAGCAGGAGGTAACCTACTAATGCGCGTCATGGCACAAGTTTCAATGATCATGGCCCTCGACAAGTGCCTGGGCTGCCACACCTGCTCCGTCACCTGTAAGCAGGCCTGGACCAACCGAGCCGGTACCGAATACGTCTGGTTCAACAACGTCGAGACCCGCCCCGGCCAGGGCTACCCCCGCCGCTACGAAGACCAGGAAAAGTGGAAGGGCGGCTGGGTGCTGAACAAGCGCGGACGCCTGGAGCTCAAGAGCGGTAACCGCTTCAAGAAACTCTTTACCCTCTTCGCCTCCCCGGTTCAGCC
Source organism: Rothia sp. 11273D007AR (assembly GCF_053547255.1). Classification (NCBI taxonomy): domain Bacteria; kingdom Bacillati; phylum Actinomycetota; class Actinomycetes; order Micrococcales; family Micrococcaceae; genus Rothia; species Rothia sp. 11273D007AR. Next base: position 63,005 of record NZ_JBPPWJ010000002.1, read on the forward strand.
CGAACTCTCGGACTACTACGAACCCTGGACCTACGACTACGAGAACCTCACCAACGCGCCCCTAGGCGATGACTTTCCCACCGCGCGTCCTAAATCTCTGATTACCGGTGAGGACACCTCCATCGAATGGGGTCCCAACTGGGACGACAACCTGGGCGGTGCCCACGAGTCCGGCCACCTGGACCCTCTGGTTGAAAAGGTGCGTCAGCAGTCAGAAGAGAAGATAAAGTTCGAATTCGAACGCACCTTCATGTTCTACCTGCCCCGCATCTGCGAGCACTGCCTCAACCCCTCCTGCATGGCGTCCTGCCCCTCCGGCGCTATCTACAAGCGCGAAGAGGACGGCATCGTGCTGGTCGACCAGAACCAGTGCCGCGGCTGGCGCCAGTGCATCACCGGCTGCCCCTACAAGAAGATCTACTTCAACCACAAGAGCGGCAAAGCCGAAAAATGTACCTTCTGCTACCCCCGCATCGAATACGGTATTCCCACCGTCTGCGCCGAAACCTGCGTGGGTCGCATGCGTTACATTGGCATCTTCCTCTACGACGCCGACCGCGTCACCGAAGCTGCCTCTGTACCCGATGAAAAGCAGCTCTACCAGGCCCAGCTCGACATCATGCTCGATCCCTTTGACCCCGAGGTGATTCGCGAGGCAACCAAGCAGGGTATTCCTGACTCCTGGATTACCGCAGCCCAGAAGTCCCCGGTCTACAAGCTGGCCAAGGAATGGAAGATCGCTCTTCCCCTGCACCCCGAATACCGCACCATGCCCATGGTCTGGTACGTTCCGCCGCTCTCACCCATCATCGACCTACTCAAGGAACAAGGCCACGACGCAGAGTCCCAGGCCAACCTCTTCGGAGCCATCGACTCCCTGCGCATCCCCGTCGAATACCTGGCAGAACTCTTCACCGCCGGTGACACCACCATCGTGGTCAACGTCCTCAAAAAGCTGGCCGCCATGCGCGCCTACATGCGAGACATCACCCTTGGCGGCGTCGGCAACGAAGACATCGCCCGCGAAGTCGGCATGACCGGTGCAGAAATGTACGAGATGTACCGCCTCATGGCGATCTCTAAGTACGAAGAACGCTACGTTATCCCGCCCGCCCACCTCGAAGACGCCCACAACCTCGAAGAAATCGGCTGCTCCCTCGACACCGACGGCGGCCCCGGCATGCTCTACGACGGAGCCTTCACCGACCCCGGTGACCGCCCCGTCCCCGTCTCAGCAGGATCCTACGCCAACGCCGCCCGTGCCGACGGCAAGGTCGATATCTTCATGTGGGACGGCAAAACCCGCCCCGACTCCCTCTTCCCCGATACTTCCGGAAGCAAGAAGGTCTAGCCGTGGCAGGATTCTTCTCCAAACTCCTCAAACGCAACGCGGCGGAGGTGGAACCACCCACCCCGCCCTCGGGCGACCCCTTCGACATGGACTGGGGGAGCGGGCACCCCACCGACGCCGTGGTCTACCAGCTCACCAGCGTCCTCATGCGCTACCCCACCGAAGAAACCCGCGCCCTGCTACCGGAACTTACCGCGCTTGCCCAAGAAACCGGTAATGACTACTTAATGCGCGGTGTAGCCCGCATCAAGACCTGGTACGAGGCAACCGAGCTTGACGCCATGCAGGCCGAATACGTACAGGAATACGACCTGTCACGCCGGCACGCCTTCCACCTGTCCTACTGGACCGAAGGCGACACCCGCCGCCGCGGCGAGGCCCTAGCCCGCTTCAAGCAGATGTACCGAGACTCCGGCATGGTCACCACCCTGCACGGGGAACTACCCGACTACCTGCCCATGGTGCTGGAGTTCACCGCCCTGGTGGACGCCCGCGCCGGCCGCGCTGCTCTGCAGGCCTACCGCCCCTCCCTGGAGCTGCTACGCCTGGCCCTACGGGACGACAACCTGCCCTATTACGAGCTCATCGAAGCGGTCTGCCAGACCCTGCCCGGAGTTTCCCCCGAAACCCAGGCAGACGTGCAGAAACTCGTCACAGCAGGCCCACCCGCTGAAGCCGTCGGCCTAGCCCTGGCCCCCGGCGACCCCCGCCTGCTACCCCTCTTGCTGCCCCACGAACAGACACCCGGCGCCACCATCGGTGCCGACCATAAGAACGGAGCCACCCTGTGACCGGCACAGTTAACGCCCTCGACTTCTTCCTCTGGGGCATCTTCCCCTACATCACCCTCGCCATTGTCATCGGCGGTACCATCTGGCGTTACAAGACCGACCAGTTCGGCTGGACCACCCGCTCCTCCCAGATGTACGAATCCCGCCTGCTACGCATCGCCTCGCCCATGTTTCACTACGGCATCCTGGTCGTGCTCGTGGGCCACATCGTGGGTCTGGTGATCCCCAAGTCCTGGACTGACGCGGTTGGCATCTCCGAGCACTTCTACCACATCAACGCCCTGGTGCTGGGCTCCATTGCGGCGGTTGCTACCCTGATCGGCCTCTTCGCCATGATTTACCGCCGCCGCACCTCGGCCACCGTCTTCCGCGCCACCACCTGGAACGACAAGATGATGTATGTAGCCCTGACCAGCGCCATCGTCCTTGGCTCAGTTGCCACCCTCTTCAACGCTATGGAGATCGAGGGCGAGCATAACTACCGTGAAACCGTCTCGGTCTGGTTCCGCTCCCTCTTCTACTTCCAGCCCAACGTCGAGGCCATGGCCAGCGCTACTACTTCCTTCCACATCCACGTCATTGTGGCCATGATTCTCTTCTGCCTCTGGCCCTTCACCCGCCTGGTGCACGCCTTCACCGCACCCCTGCACTACATCTTCCGGCCCTACATCGTCTACCGCTCGCGGGGCAAGCGTAACCACGCCCGCGGCTGGTCGCCGGTAGGCACCGCAGACTCCGTGAATAAGGACGCCCGCACGGTCGAGCGCCAGCACCACCACCACTAAGGAAAACACCATGTCTACTACGGCTGTTGCTGCGAAAGATCCGCAGCTTGCTGGCCAGTTCAAGTACGTCATTATGGCGGCCCTGGCCTCCATGATTGGCTTCTGGGGCTGGACCATGATTGGCCCCCTGGCCAAGTACTACACCGAAACCTACGGCCTGACCGAGGGGCAGCGCTCCCTGCTGATCGCTACCCCGGTGATCGTTGGGTCCCTGGCCCGTATTCCGGTGGGTGCACTGACCGACCGCTTCGGTGGTCGCATTATGTTCACCATCATGCTGACCCTTACCGGGTCCATGGTGCTCGTTACCGGCCTGGTGGGGCAGATGGGTAACTTCTCCCTGCTTCTGCTGGCAGCCTTCTTCCTGGGTATCGGTGGCTCCATCTTCGCGGTGGGTATTCCCTTCGCCGCTGCCTGGTTTGAGCCCCACCGCAAGGGCCTCGCCACAGGTATCTTCGGCATGGGCATGGTCGGTACCGCCTGCGCCGCCTTCTTCAACCCCCGCATGCTGGCTGCTTTTGGCTACTTTCCCACCCACGTCATTATGAGCTGCGTAGCCCTGACCTACGCCGTCATCGTCTGGCTCTTCATCCGTGACTCACCCGTTATGAAGGCCCGCACCCCCGAGCCGGTTCTACCCAAGATTCTGGCTGTGTCTAAGAAGCTGGTCACTTGGCAGCTCTGCTTCATCTACGCTGTGGTCTTCGGTGCCTTCGTAGCTTTCTCGAACTTCCTCTCTACCTACATGCAGAACATCTACGGCTACGAGGCCGTTGCCGGCGGTACTTTTGCGGCCATGTTCGCGGCCTGCGCAGTGCTGGCCCGCCCCTTCGGCGGGGTCGCAGCCGATAAGTTCGGCGGCAAGCTCACCACTCTCATCGTTTTCGTTGCTATGACCGTGCTGGCCATCTGCATTGCCTTTGAGCCTGAGAGCACCGCCGTGAATACCCTGATTCACGTGGTCATGGCCCTCTTTGTGGGCTTCGGTACCGGCACCATCTACGGCTGGCTGGGCAAGGTTGTGCGCTCGCAAGATACCGGTACCGTGTCTGGTCTGGTCTCGGCTGCCGGTGGCCTGGGCGGCTACTTCCCGCCCCTGATTATGGGCGCTGCCTACACCGCTTTCGGCAACTATTTCTGGGGCGTGCTGGCCCTGGCTTCTACCTGCGTGATTTCTATTCTGGTTTCCCTCTGGATGGCTTCAGATAAGAAACCCGCCCGCGCCGCCTAAGCTTGGCTTGGCACTCTCCGTCCAGGGAGATTTCCGGACGCCCGCGCCCCGCTTTCCTGCCTTTGGGCAGGGGCGGGGCGCGGTTGCGTCCGCCCCCCGTAAAATCGACTTTTCCACCCCAAAATTCCCTCATGTGGTGCTTTGGGTGTAAGGTGTGGCACAATAAGGGTTGTTACAACTAAAACGCCGTTACAACTGGTGCGGGAGAGACCGTACATGCTCGAGGTTGAGGGACCACGGGCACCGGCGCCGAAGGAGCAAACCCTCCCCGGGAAACTCTCAGGCACATGTACCGCTCAGTTAGGCAACTCTGGAGAGGGGCGTTAAACCCCCACCGAAGGGGCAAAATTCGCGCCCGCTACCAAGCGTGATGGGTAGCTGCGAACCAAAACTCTCAGGTTTTAACAGAGCGGGGAGGGCACCACCACAGGGCACCCCTGTGGGCAGGTTTACCCTCTACCCTGGAGAGTCACCATGTCATTTATCGACCGCCACCTTGGCCCCCGCTCAAACGACCAAGAAACCATGCTCTCGGTGCTGGGCTATGACAGCCTTGGCGCCCTCATCAACGAGGTCATCCCTTCCAATATTCGTCTAGAGGGCGACCTCAACCTGCCCGCCCCCCTGACCGAACTTGAGGCCCAGAACAAGATTGCCTCCTACGCCGCCCTTAACCAGGTCAAGCACCAGATGATTGGCGCCGGCTACTATGACGCCATCACCCCGGCTGTGATTCGCCGCAACATTCTTGAAAACCCGGGCTGGTACACCTCCTACACCCCCTATCAGCCCGAAATCTCCCAGGGTCGTCTCGAAGCGCTACTGAACTTCCAGAACACCGTTATGGAACTGACCGGCCTGCCCATCGCTAACGCCTCTCTGCTGGATGAGGCAACCGCCGTTGCTGAGGCCGCCGTCATGATGCACCGGGCCAACCGCAAGGTCAAGAACGGCTTCTTCGCTATTGACTCCCGTGCCCTGCCCCAGACCCTCTCGGTTGTCCGTGGCCGCGCTGAAGCCCTGGGCATTCCTTTTGTGATTACCGATTTTGCCGATGGCCTGCCCGAGGGCGACCTTTACGGCGTCATTATCTCCAACCCCGGCCACGATGGTGAAGTCCGCGATATTGAGCCGGTCATCAAGGCCGCCAAGGAGCGTGGCGCCCTGGTTACCGTCATCGCCGACCTGCTGGCCCAGACCCTGCTGACCGCCCCCGGCCACCAGGGCGCTGACATCGCTGTTGGCTCCTCCCAGCGCTTTGGCCTGCCCCTCTGGTACGGCGGACCCCACGCAGCTTTCATGGCTGTCTCTAAGGGTATGGAACGTAACCTGCCCGGCCGTCTGGTCGGTGTTTCCCAGGACGCCTTCGGCAAGCCCGCCTACCGCCTGGCCCTGCAGACCCGCGAGCAGCATATCCGCCGCGAAAAGGCCACCTCAAACATTTGTACCGCCCAGGCCCTGCTGGCTATCGCCGCCGGTGCCTACGCCGTCTACCACGGCCCTGAGGGCCTGCGGGTTATCGCGGGTCGCCTGCACGATAATGCCGCCCGTATCGCCGCCGCTGGTACCGCAGCCGGCCTGAAGCTGGTCCACGAGACCTTCTTCGACACCGTTGCCTTTGAGGCCGAAGGACGCGCCGACGAGCTGGTTGCCAAGGCCCTGGACGCCGGTATTAACGTCCGTAAAATCTCAGCAGATCGTATCTCCATCTCAGTGGGCGAGTCCCACACCGATGAGGTACTGGAAGCCTTGGCCGCTGCCCTGGGCGGTGAACTGGGGGAGACCGATGCCTACGAGCTGCCCGAGGCTCTGCTGCGCACCGACGACTACATGACCCACCCGGTCTTTCACCTCTACCGCTCTGAGACCTCCATGATGCGCTACCTGCGCTCCCTCTCAGACAAGGACCTGGCCCTGGACCGTACCATGATTCCCCTGGGCTCTTGCACCATGAAGCTGAACGCAGCAGCCGAGATGGAACCCATTTCCTGGCCCGAGTTCGCCTCCATCCACCCCAACGTGCCTGCCGACCAGGCTGCCGGCTGGAAGGCCCTGATTGATGAGCTCTCAGCCTGGCTGGTTGAAATTACCGGCTACGACGCTATCTCCCTGCAGCCCAACTCCGGTGCGTCTGGCGAGTACGCTGGCCTGCGTGCTATCCGCGCCTACCACGAGGCTAACGGCGATACCCAGCGCACCGTCGTCCTGATTCCCATGAGCGCTCACGGCACCAACGCCGCCTCCGCTGCCCTGGCAGGTTTGTCCGTCGCCGGTGTGGCAACCGCCCCCGACGGCTCCATCGACGTTGAAGACCTCAAGGCCAAGATCGAAAAATACGGTGACACCATCGCCGGCATCATGATCACCTACCCCTCCACCCACGGTGTCTTTGAGGAGCAGGTCGTTGAGGTCTGCCAGCTGGTGCATGACGCCGGTGGCCAGGTTTACGTAGACGGCGCCAACCTCAACGCCCAGATGGGTCTGGCCCAGCCCGGCAAGTTTGGTGGCGACGTCTCCCACCTGAACCTGCACAAAACCTTCGCCATCCCCCACGGCGGTGGTGGCCCCGGCGTCGGCCCCGTTGCTGTCGGCGCCCACCTCGAGAAGTACCTGCCCGGTAACGGCTTCGAGGCGGACGCCGAAGGCAAGCTGGCAGATGCACCCCTGCCCATCTCCCAGGCTATGTTTGGTTCTGCCGGTGTGCTCCCCATCTCCTGGATGTACATCGCTATGACCGGTGCTGAGGGCCTGCGAGCTTCTTCCGAAACCGCCATCCTCTCGGCCAACTACATCGCCAAGAAGCTGGGCTCCCTGTACCCCGTGCTCTACGCGGGTGAGACCGGCCTGGTCGCCCACGAGTGCATCCTGGATCTGCGCGAGCTGACCGCGGCGTCCGGAATCACCGCCGAGGACGTCTGTAAGCGCCTCATGGACTACGGCTTCCACGCCCCCACCCTGGCCTTCCCCGTGCCCGGCACCCTCATGGTCGAGCCCACCGAATCAGAGTCCTTAGCTGAGCTGGATCGCTTCATTGAGGCCATGACCCAGATCCACGCTGAGATTCAGGAAGTCATCGACGGTAAGGTCAGCGCCGAGGAGTCTGTGCTGCGCAACGCCCCGCACACCGCCGAGGTCGTCACCGCCGACGAATGGACCCGCCCCTACCCCCGTTCGCAGGCCGCCTACCCCGTGCACGAGCTGCGCCTGAACAAGTACTTCACCCCCGTTGGCCGTATCGACGGTGCCGGCGGCGACCGTAACTTTGTCTGCGAATGCCCGCCCATGGAAGCCTTCGACATCGAAGTCCACAGTGCCTAAGGCGAGAAAGGTCTAACCCCTATGTCACCCCAGAAAACTGCCCTTTACCAGGTCCACGCAGACCTGGGCGCCGCCTTCACCGACTTCGGCGGCTGGGACATGCCCCTCAAGTACACCAACGACGTTGAAGAGCACAAGGCTGTGCGCTCAGCTGCCGGTCTCTTCGACCTCTCCCACATGGGCGAATTCCGCGTCACCGGCCCCGACGCCGGCGCCTTCCTGGACTACGCCCTGCTCTCTAACATGTCGATTCTCAAGGTGGGCAAGGCCAAGTACTCCCTGCTTCTGGCTGAGGACGGCGGCGTCATTGACGACCTGATTACCTACCGCCTGGGCGAGGAAGAGTTCCTGGTCATTCCCAACGCCGCCAACGTCGCCGCCGACTACGAGGCCATGAGCGCCCGCACCGCAGGCTTCGACGTGCAGCTGGTCAATGAGACTGAGGCGACTTCCCTGGTTGCTGTTCAGGGCCCGGCCTCTGAAGCCATCCTGCTCGACATGGACCCCTCCGACGCCGAGACCATCACCTCCATGGGCTACTACGCAGCTGCCCCCATCCGCTTCGGCGATATTGAGGCCCTGCTGGCTCGCACCGGCTACACCGGTGAGGACGGCTTCGAAATCTATGTCGCTAACGAGGACGCCGCCAAGCTCTGGGCTCTGGCCGCCGAGCGCGGCGAGAAGCACGGGGCTATTCCCGCAGGCCTCGCGGCCCGTGACTCCCTGCGCCTTGAAGCCGGTATGCCCCTCTACGGCCACGAACTGGGGCGCGACATTACCCCCTTCGAGTCGGGCATGGGCAAGCTGGTTGAGATCGCCCTGACCAAGAAGTCCGCCAACTTCGTGGGTAAGGACGCCCTGGTCCAGCTCTCCGAGCAGACCCCGGCTCGTTCTCTGGTGGGCCTCAAGGCCCAGGGCAAGCGCCCCGGCCGAGCGGGCTCCAAGCTGGTAGACGAGAATGGCACCGAGATCGGTGAGATTACCTCGGGTATTCCCTCACCCACCCTGGGCTACCCCGTTGCTATGGCTCTACTGGCCACCGAGCACGCTACCGCAGGTGCGACCGTCAACGTCGATATCCGTGGTAAGGTTGCTCCCTTCGATATCGTCGAGCTGCCCTTCTACAAGCGCGAGAAGTAAGCCGCTCAGCGCGCCCCTTTTTAGAACCCTGTGCTACTGCCACCCCGTCACAACCGGCCTTGGATCGGTTGGTAGCACAGGGTTCTTTCTGACCTAGGCCCCCTTGACACCCCGCAGGAGCATCACCGATGGACCTCAACGACACCCCCGACTACCTTTCTGATCCGCCCCATTCAGAAGCGCAGACCAAAGCAGAAGCCCTGGACTATGACATCTCTGTCTTCGAGATGTTCTCCATCGGTATTGGCCCCTCCAGCTCCCATACCGTGGGCCCGATGCGAGCCACCAACCGGTTCATCGCCGAACTGATTGACGTAGGCACACTCAAGGACGTCACCCGGGTCCATATCGACCTCTACGGCTCTCTAGCAGCCACCGGCGCCGGGCACGGCACCATGAGCGCAGCCATTAAGGGGCTGGCTGGTTTCGTGCCCGAAACCATCGACATTGCTGCCGCCGAGGCCCTCATGGACCGCAACCAGGTGGACGGTACCCTGCCCCTGGCAGGCTACCCCTCGGCAGCCTTCGAGTCCGGTGCCCCCGGCCCCGAGACAACCAAGGTGAGCGGGCCCGTCCTGGCCTACAAGGAAGCCGATATCACCCTGCGTCCGCTCACCGTACTTCCCCGCCACACCAACGGTATCAAGGTCACCGCCTACGCGGGGGAGAGCCTACTGTTAGAGCGCACCTACTTCTCCATCGGCGGCGGGTTCATCGTTGAAGAAAACGAAGAATCATCGGGTTCCACCGGGCTATCTAAGGCTCCTTACCCCTTCGGGTCGGGCGAAGAGCTCCTTGACATGGCCAATAGTGCGGGCCTGTCCATCGCCCAGCTCAAGATGGAAAACGAGAAGACCGAGCGCAGCGAGAGCGAAGTACGCGCCGGGATCTTGCATATTCGGCAGGTTATGAAGGAATGCATTGGCTCGTCTCTAGAGCGAATGGGTTACCTGCCCGGCCCGCTTAAAGTGCGCTGCCGTGCTGGCCAGTGGCACCGAGACCTGCTGGCAGAAGACCCTAAGAAGTCACCCGAGTTCGCCATTGACTGGGTTAACCTCATCGCCCTGGCCGTCAACGAGGAAAACGCCTTTGGCGGGCGGATCGTCACCGCCCCCACCAACGGGGCGTCCGGCATTATCCCGGCTGTGCTGCATTACGCCCTCAACTACGTGCCCGCAGTGCGCCACCGCGGCCAAAAGGTCATCGATGACGCCGTGGTTGACTTCTTCCTAGCTGCCGCCTCCATCGGGGCCCTCTACAAGAAGCGGGCCTCCATCTCTGGAGCCGAAGTGGGCTGCCAGGGTGAGGTAGGCACCGCCTCGTCCATGGCCGCAGCCGGTCTTGCCCAGGTTATGGGCGGCACCAACGAGCAGGTAGAAAACGCCGCCGAAATTGCCATGGAGCACAACCTCGGTCTGACCTGCGACCCCGTCGGTGGCCTGGTGCAGATTCCCTGCATTGAGCGCAACGCCATGGCAGCATCCAATGCCGTTACCGCCGTCAAGATGGCCCTGCGCGGGGACGGCCAGCACCGGGTCTCCCTGGACCAGGTCATCGAAACCATGCGCCAGACCGGCGAAGATATGTCGCACCGCTACAAGGAAACCTCCATGGGTGGCCTGGCCGTCAACGTGGTGGAGTGCTAGCCGGAGTTTGCAAAAGTTGCAGAGATTGGGTATAGACAGCGCAAATGTTTTGCTGTAGCATGAATATTTGCGCTTCCCTAATCTTCTGTGCCTTCATATAGCGGTGGGCAGGTTGTAACAGGTTTTAAGTACGCCCCAGTACCCCGAACATCAATCTAGCCACTATCCCAGCACGGCACAGGTGCTATAACAGGCTAGTTTGCCTTTTCAAAGGGTCCTTGAGTGTACCGCCCCTGGTGGGGGAGCGGGTACGAACAGACATGTCTGTGGAAGGATCCAATCTTGGTCGCCTCGAGCACCTCTAATACTGAAGCCGCTAACGGCGTAGGTTCGCAGCGCCGAATCTCATTCGCAAAAATTGCTGAGCCCCTGCAGGTTCCCAACCTGCTCGCGCTCCAGCTCGACAGCTTTGATCAGCTCGTCGGTAACGAACGCTGGGCAGCTAAAGCAGCTGTAGCAGCAGAAACCGGCGATACCTCCGTCAGCCAGACCTCAGGTCTTGCCGACATCTTCGAAGAAATCTCCCCGATCGAAGACTTCCAGGGCACCATGTCCCTGTCCTTCTCCGATCCCGAATTCGCCGACCCCAAGTACACCATGGAAGAGTGCAAGGATCGCGATGCGACCTACGCAGCTCCCCTGTACGTCAAGGCCGAATTCATGAACAACAACACGGGCGAAATCAAGCAGCAGACCGTGTTCATGGGTGACTTCCCCCTGATGACCGAATCCGGCACCTTCGTCATCAACGGCTCCGAGCGCGTCGTTGTTTCCCAGCTGGTTCGCTCACCCGGTGCCTACTTCGAAAAGACCGCCGACCGCACCTCCGATAAGGACATCTACACCGCGAAGATTATCCCCTCCCGCGGTGCCTGGTTCGAACTCGAAATCGATAAGCGTGACCAGGTAGGCGTCCGTCTGGACCGCCGCCGTAAGCAGTCAGTCACCACCCTGCTCAAGGCCCTGGGCTGGAGCGAAGCCAAGATTCTGGCTGAGTTCGGTGAATTTGACTCCATCCGCGCCACCCTCGAGAAGGACACCGTCCAGACCCGCGAAGAGGCCCTGCTTGACATCTACCGCAAGCTGCGCCCGGGCGAACCCCCGACGGTTGATGCTGCCCAGAACCTGCTGGACAACATGTACTTCACCCCCCGTCGCTACGACCTGGCAAAGGTCGGCCGCTACAAGGTCAACCGCAAGCTCGGCATCGACACCCCCGTCAACGACCCCTCAGCATCAGTGCTGTCCCAGGACGACATCGCAGCCATGATTCGCTACCTGGTCACCCTGCACGCAGGTGGCACCAGCATCAAGGGCATCCGCGACGGCCAGGAAGTCGACATCCGCGTTGACGTTGACGATATCGACCACTTCGGTAACCGCCGCATCCGCGCCGTGGGCGAACTGATCGAGAACCAGATTCGTACCGGTCTGTCCCGCATGGAGCGCGTCGTTCGTGAGCGTATGACCACCCAGGACGTCGAGGCCATCACCCCTCAGACCCTGATTAACATCCGCCCCGTGGTTGCCTCCATCAAGGAATTCTTCGGTACCTCCCAGCTCTCCCAGTTCATGGATCAGAACAACCCGCTGGCAGGTCTGACTCACAAGCGTCGTCTCTCAGCTCTGGGCCCCGGTGGTCTCTCCCGTGACCGCGCAGGCATGGAAGTGCGAGACGTGCACCCCTCCCACTACGGCCGTATGTGCCCCATCGAAACCCCTGAAGGCCCCAACATCGGTCTGATCGGCTCGCTGGCAACCTACGCCCGCATCAACCCCTTCGGTTTCATCGAGACCCCCTATCGTATCGTCAAGAACGGTCAGGTCACCGACGAGGTCAAGTACCTCACCGCCGATGACGAAAAGGGCAACACCATCGCTCAGGCTAACGCGCCCCTGAACGCAGACATGACCTTCGCCGAAGAGCAGGTCCTCTGCCGTGCAGGCGACGGCTCTGGTGAAGCTGTGCTGGTAGACGCCTCCGAGATTGAGTTCATGGACGTCTCCCCCCGCCAGATGGTGTCTGTGGCAACCGCTCTGATTCCCTACCTGGAACACGACGACGCTAACCGAGCACTGATGGGTGCTAACATGCAGCGTCAGGCTGTGCCCCTGCTCGAATCAGAGGCACCTGTCGTTGGTACCGGTATGGAACGCTACGCGGCTCTTGACTCCGGTGACTCCGTTGTCGCTAAGAAGGCCGGTGTGGTCTCCGAGGTCTCTGCTGACCTGGTTGTCGTCCGCAACGATGATGGCACCACCACCTCCTACCCCATCCTCAAGTTCCAGCGCTCCAACCCCGGTAACTGCTACAACCACCGCGTTGTTGTTAAGGTGGGCGACCGCGTTGAAGAGCGCAGCCTGATTGCTGACGGCCCCTCAACCGACAAGGGCGAACTGGCACTCGGTAAGAACCTACTCGTGGCCTACATGTCATGGGAAGGCTTCAACTTCGAGGACGGCATCATCCTGTCCCAGCGCATGATCTCCGACGACGTGCTCACCTCAATCCACATTGAAGAGCACGAAATCGATGCCCGCGACACCAAGCTGGGTGCCGAAGAGATCACCCGCGACATCCCCAACGTCTCCGAAGAGGTGCTCTCAGCCCTCGACGAGCGCGGCATCATCCACATCGGTGCCGAGGTTGAGGCCGGCGACATCCTGGTCGGTAAGGTCACCCCCAAGGGCGAAACCGAACTGACCCCCGAAGAGCGCCTGCTGCGCGCCATCTTCGGTGAGAAGTCCCGCGAAGTCCGTGACACCTCACTCAAGGTTCCCCACGGCGAGTCCGGTACCGTTATCGGCGTCCGTATCTTTGACCGCGAAACCGACGACGAAGACCTGCCCAGCGGCGTTAACCAGCTGGTGCGCGTCTACGTTGCCCAGAAGCGTAAGATCACCGTCGGCGATAAGCTGGCAGGCCGCCACGGTAACAAGGGTGTTATTACCAAGATCCTCCCCATCGAGGACATGCCCTTCATGGAAGACGGCACCCCCGTTGACATCATCCTCAACCCGCTGGGCGTCCCCGGTCGTATGAACATCGGTCAGGTACTCGAAGTTCACACCGGCTGGCTGGCTAAGCAGGGCTGGAAGATCGAGGGCAACCCCGCCTGGCTGGACAAGCTCCACAACTTCCCCAAGGAAACCGGCCCCACCAACGTCGCAACCCCCGTGTTCGACGGTGCCGGCGAAGAGGAACTCTTCGAGCTACTGGACCACGCTAACCCCAACCGCGACGGCGACCGCCTGATCAACCGCTCAGGTAAGGCCCGCCTGCTCGATGGCCGCTCCGGCGAGCCCTTCCCCGAGCCGGTATCCGTTGGCTACCAGTACATCCTGAAGCTGCACCACCTGGTGGACGACAAGATCCACGCACGCTCCACCGGCCCCTACTCCATGATCACCCAGCAGCCCCTGGGCGGTAAGGCCCAGTTCGGTGGCCAGCGCTTCGGTGAAATGGAAGTGTGGGCACTGGAAGCATACGGTGCCGCCTACACCCTGCAGGAAATCCTGACTGTCAAGTCTGACGACGTTCACGGCCGCGTGAAGGTCTACGAAGCCATCGTCAAGGGCGAGAACATCCCCGAACCCGGTGTGCCCGAGTCCTTCAAGGTCTTGATCAAGGAAATGCAGTCCCTCTGCCTGAACGTTGAGGTTCTCTCAACCGACGGTAAGACCATCGAAATGCGCGATGTAGAAGACGAAGGCTTCCGAGCAGCAGATGACCTGGGCATCGACCTGTCCCACGCAGAGCCCAGCTCTGTCGAAGAGGTCTAAACCCTCCCATCTGTTCGAACAAGACTTCAAAACACTAGGAAAGAGATAAGGACCAAATGTCCAACGAATCTTCACTTGGTTTGATGCGTATTGGCCTAGCGACCTCCCAGAACATCCTGGATTGGTCCTACGGCGAGGTTAAGAAGCCCGAAACCATCAACTACCGAACCCTGAAGCCCGAGAAGGAAGGCCTCTTCGACGAGCGCATCTTCGGCCCTACCCGCGACTGGGAATGCTACTGCGGTAAGTACAAGCGCGTACGCTTCAAGGGCATCATCTGTGAGCGCTGTGGCGTAGAGGTAACCCGTGCCAAGGTGCGCCGCGAGCGTATGGGCCACATCGAGCTGGCGGCTCCCGTGACCCACATCTGGTACTTCAAGGGCGTACCCTCACGCCTGGGCTACCTGCTTGACCTGGCTCCCAAGGACCTGGAAAAGATCATCTACTTCGCCGCCTACATGATTACCCATGTGGACGAAGAAGCCCGCCACGAGGACCTGCCCAACCTGCAGGCCGCCCACGACCGCGACAAGAAGGTCCTGCAGGACCAGCTCGCAGCCGACATCAACCTGATCGCTCGCGAAACCGAAGAGGAACTCGCCAAGATCGAGGCTGACGGTGGCAAGGCCGCCGAAAAGCGCAAGCTGCGCGACGCAGCCGAGCGCCAGATGGCGTCCGTCCGCAAGAACGCAGAACGCGAAATCGAGCAGCTCGAGCGCGTCTGGGACCGCTTCAAGAACCTCAAGGTCGCCGACCTTGAAGGCGATGAGGCTCTCTACCGTGGCATGGTCGACAAGTACGGCATGTACTTCGAAGGCTCCATGGGTGCAGAAGCAATCAAGAAGCGTCTTGAGAACTTCGACATGGAAGCTGAAGCAGAGGCTCTCAAGGACATCATCCAGACCGGCAAGGGCCAGAAGAAGACCCGCGCCCTCAAGCGTCTGAAGGTTGTCAATGCCTTCCTGACCACCGACAACTCACCGCTCGGTATGGTACTGGACTACGTTCCCGTCATCCCGCCGGAACTGCGCCCCATGGTGCAGCTCGACGGTGGCCGCTTCGCGACCTCCGACCTGAACGACCTCTACCGTCGCGTCATCAACCGCAACAACCGCCTCAAGCGTCTGCTGGAACTTGGTGCTCCCGAGATCATCGTGAACAACGAAAAGCGCATGCTGCAGGAAGCTGTTGACTCCCTGTTCGACAACGGCCGTCGCGGTCGCCCCGTCACCGGTCCCGGTAACCGCCCCCTGAAGTCACTTTCTGACATGCTCAAGGGTAAGCAGGGCCGCTTCCGTCAGAACCTGCTCGGTAAGCGCGTTGACTACTCGGGTCGTTCCGTTATCGTCGGTGGCCCCACCCTGCAGATGCACCAGTGTGGTCTGCCCAAGCAGATGGCTCTGGAGCTCTTCAAGCCCTTCGTGATGAAGCGCCTGGTGGACCTCAACCACGCCCAGAACATCAAGTCTGCTAAGCGCATGGTCGAGCGTTTCCGCCCCCAGGTGTGGGACGTCCTCGAAGAGATCATCACCGAGCACCCCGTGCTGCTGAACCGCGCACCCACCCTGCACCGCCTGGGTATTCAGGCCTTCGAACCCCAGCTGGTCGAAGGTAAGGCTATCCAGCTGCACCCGCTCGTCTGTTCAGCATTCAACGCTGACTTCGACGGCGACCAGATGGCAGTCCACCTGCCCCTGTCACCCGAGGCTCAGGCCGAGGCCCGCATCCTCATGCTGTCCTCCAACAACATCCTGAAGCCCTCAGACGGCCGCCCCGTTGCGGTACCTGACCAGGACATGATCATCGGTCTCTTCCACCTGACCACCGCCCGTGACGGTGAGAAGAACGAAGGCCGCCTGTTCTCGTCCTACGCAGAAGCCATCATGGCCATGGACCGCCACGAGATTGAGCTCTACACCAAGGTCAAGATCGTGCTGGACGACTTCGTACCCTACGAGGGCTGGGAAGCCCCCGAAGGCTACGAGCCCGGTCAGCCCGTCCTGGTAGAAACCACCGTCGGTCAGGTCATCTTCAACGAGACCCTGCCCGCCGACTACCCCTGGTACACCGGTATTGCCGACAAGAAGTCCCTGGGTGCCCTCATCAACGACCTTGCTGAGAAGTACCCCATGCACGTGGTAGCCAAGACCCTTGACGCGCTCAAGAACACCGGCTTCTACTACGCTTCACGCTCAGGTGTGACCGTTGCGGTCTCCGATATCGCAGCGCCCCCCACCAAGCCCGCCATTATGGAAGGCTACGAGGAGCAGGCAGCCAACATCGAATCCCAGTTCGCCATGGGTCTGATCGACGACGTCGAACGCCGTACCGAACTGATCGACATTTGGACCAAGGCAACCGACGAGGTCGCCGAGGCCATGAAGGAAAACCTGGCCGAGAAGAACACCACCATTAACCGCATGGTCACCTCGGGTGCACGCGGTAACTGGATGCAGGTTCGTCAGATTGCAGGTATCCGTGGTCTGGTGTCCAACACCAAGGGTGAGATTATGCCCCGCCCGATTAAGTCTTCCTACCGTGAAGGCCTGTCGGTTCTGGAGTACTTCATCGCAACCCACGGTGCTCGTAAGGGTCTGGCAGATACCGCGCTGCGTACCGCAAACTCCGGTTACCTGACCCGTCGTCTGGTCGACGTTTCTCAGGATGTCATCGTGCGCGAGCACGACTGTGGCACCCGCCGCGGCCTGACTCTGCCCCTGATCGAGAAGGACGCCGCTGGCAACGTCTCCCTGCACGAGAACGTCGAGTCTTCAATCCACGGCCGCGCTCTGGCTGTTGACGTTGTGGCTGAAGACGGCACCGTACTGGCTGCTGCTGGCGCAGACGTCTCAGATATCGTCATTGACGACCTGTTCAAGGCCGGTATCGAAGAGGTTCGCGTCCGCTCCGTCCTGACTTGTGAGTCAGCAGTTGGTGTTTGTGCCCTCTGCTACGGCCGTTCCATGGCCTCAGGCAACCTGGTCGACATTGGTGAGGCCGTCGGTATTATCGCGGCTCAGTCCATTGGTGAGCCCGGTACCCAGCTGACCATGCGTACCTTCCACACCGGTGGTGTCGCATCGGCTGACGATATTACCCAGGGTCTGCCCCGTATTCAGGAGCTCTTCGAGGCCCGCACCCCCAAGGGTGTTGCCCCGATCTCAGAGGTCACCGGTCGCGTTACCATCGAGGACACCGACAAGTCCCTCAAGGTCGTTGTCACCCCCGATAACGGCGATGACCCGGTAGCCTACCCCGTGCTGCGTCGTGCCCGCCTGGAAGTTGCTGAAGGTGACCACATCACCGTCGGTACCCAGCTGGTCGCCGGTGCTGTTGACCCCAAGGAGATCCTGCGTATCCGCGGTCCCCGTGAGGCTCAGAAGCACCTGGTGGACGAGGTCCAGGGCGTGTACCGCTCCCAGGGTGTAGGCATCCACGATAAGCACGTTGAGGTTATCGTTCGCCAGATGCTGCGTCGTATCACCGTCATCGACTCCGGTGAGACCAACCTGCTCCCCGGTGAGCTGGTTGAGAACATCGCCTTCCAGAACGCCAACCGTGCGGCTCTGGCTGAGGGTAAGCGTCCTGCCTCAGGTCGCCCCGAGATGATGGGTATTACCAAGGCGTCACTGGCTACCGAGTCCTGGCTGTCTGCCGCGTCCTTCCAGGAAACCACCCGCGTCCTTACTCAGGCTGCGATGGAAGGTAAGGAAGACCCGCTGGTCGGCCTCAAGGAAAACGTCATCATCGGTAAGCTCATCCCCGCCGGTACTGGCCTTGCCATGTACAACGACATCGAGGTTGAGCCCACCGACGAGGCTCGCGAGGCTCTGTTTGCTCAGACCGCAACTCCCTACAATGATTTCAGCTACGCCGAGACCAACGAGGGTGCTATCAGCCCCGAGTTCCAGGCTATTCCGCTGGATGACTACGAGTTCGGTAAGTAAACCGTCCGCCGTTAGCCCGGTATAGGTAAGGCCCTTCCCCGCACTTCTGCGGGGGAGGGCCTTGCTTGTAGGTGTATGTTGAGTCTGCGCGAAGGAACAGGCGGACGGACAGGCGCCTGTTTGCGGGGAACCCTTAGGTGAGCTGGTTGCCCTGTGCTACCAGGAGCCTTTCGAAATGAGTAAGGAGTTCTGTCCTGTCTGGGCTCAGGCCGGTGATGAGTTCAAAGGCATCGGCTGCCTGTCCCACTGCCATAATCCCGCCGGGTAGTACCCTGCACCCTATAGAACGGGCTTTCTGTATCAGCGGTGTGTTTTGCGGTAGGTAGATGACGTCGAAGACCCAGAGCTGTGGGTGCAGGTAGTCCAGGGGTAGGGGAGTGCCGGGGTGATGGTGCATACCGATAGGGGTGGCGTTGACCAGGCCGGTAGAGGCAGCAAGAACAGCAGCTAGCTCATCCTCCGTGACGGCGCGGACGGTTGCGCCCGGGTAGAGCTCGGCCAGCTGCTGGGCTTTGGCTATAGCCCTTTGAGTATCGAGGTCAAATAGATTGAGCGTTCTAGTTCCTAGGCTGAGGAGGGCATCTGCGGTGGCAGACCCCGCACCACCCACACCTAGCTGGGTGACCTCTCTCAGATCGCCGGGGGCAGGTGCGAGGCCCTGACCCAGAGCCGAGGCAAAACCACTGACATCGGTGTTATAGCCCAGAAGCCTACCTTCCTGTGCTACCACCGTATTGACAGCCCCCAGGCGGGCGGCGGCGTCCGACACCTCATCCAGGTGCTCAAGTACCGCTTGCTTGTAGGGGAAGGTGATGTTGAAAGCGTTGAAGCCAAAATCAAAGCCCCAGTGTAGGAGCTCACCGATGGGCAGGGCGCCAGCTGCCCGCTGGCTAGGGCCTAAAGCATCAAGGTCAATGGGACGGTAAAGATATCGCAGTCCCGCTCGATCGGCCGCAAACTCGTGCAACGGGGGAGTCAAGGAAGCTGTAATACCGCTTCCCAGTAACCCGACCAGGTATGACTCTTGGGGTGTGCTCACGGGGCTGTCCTTTGTCTACGAGTAAAGCTCTTCCGTTCTACCACGAATCGCTGGGTAAGCCTAGCTAGCTAGATGGCTGTCTCATCGGTAGGCTTATTTGAGCACACTTGAGCGGCCTCAGCTGCTCACCTTTCGCACACTTTGAGGGTTGAATGAAACTATCACGACATGTAGGGGTCAAACTTGGCGTCTTTGGGGCTGCCCTATCGCTAGCTGCCGGGGCCTATCTGATTCCGTCCCAGGCCGACGTTGAACTAACGCCAGCGGGTGTCAATGCCCAGAGCCTGGCTCAGCTGGTGAACTCCACCCAGCCAACCGCCACGAACCCCTACCTGGTCGGGGCGGGCGTTGCCGATATCACCGGTGAGGTCGCAGAGGTGGCCTTCGTAGGTTACGGTACCGACACCCAAAAGGGCTCGGGTATTCATACCCGCCAGTACGCCCGCGCCTTCGTGGTCATTGACCCTGCTAGCGGCTCCCGCAACCTGATTGTGGTACTCGATGCTCTAAGCGCCTGGAACAGTATTCGCGCTGAACTGGTGAACCGTATTCAGACGGAGCTCGGCCCCGAGTTCACCGAAGCGAACATTATGATTACAGCCTCCCACAGTCATGCTACCCCTGGCGGTGTGAGTAAGGATGTACTGTACAACCTGGCAACCCTGGGCTTCAACGAGCCCACCTTTAACAACCAGGTCAACGGGTCTATGCAGGCTATCCGCGAGGCACTGGCTGACCTTGCCCCCGGTAACGTGACGGTCTCTAGTAGCCAGCTCACCGGTGTGGGCGTCAACCGCTCGGCGGTGGCCCTGGAGCAAGACCCGGCTAACCTCACCGATGCGCTGATCGACGGGGTAGACCCTACCAGCACCACCTTCCGATTTGAGCACGACGGGGTGACCCGCGCCGTCCTCAACTGGTTTGCTATCCACCCCACCTCCCTCACCAACAAAAACACCCTGGTCTCATCCGATAACAAGGGCTACGCCCAGTACCTGCTCGAAACTGTTGATCACGGGGTGAACCTCAACGCGGGTTCCGAGGACGATGCCTTCATCGCGGCCTTTGCCAACAGCAACACCGGTGACGTCTCACCCAACACCCAGCTGCAACCGGGTATGGGCCCCACCAACGACATGTTCACCAACCTTGAGATTCAGGGAACCAAGCAGGCGGACGCCGTCCGCACCCAGCTCGCCAGCGCCGGTACCCCGGTGGGGCAGGGGCTGGATTCCCGCATTACGTATGTAGATTTCTCCAAGGTGCAGGTGGATGCCCGGTGGACGGGCACCGGCTATGCAGGTTCCACCTGTAACGCCTCGCTCGGTGCCCCCTTCGCCGCCGGCAGCGTGGAGGACGGCCCCGGTGCGGCAGGCTTCAATGAGGGGGCTAACGCGAACAAGGTCTGGAGCGATTTCAACTGGCTGGCCTACAGCTCATCTGCCAGCCTGAGTGCCTGCCAGTACCCCAAGGCCAACCTGCTTGCCGTCCACGAGAAGGTGCAGCAGAAGCTGCCGGTGCAGGTCATGCGCTTTGGCAACTACTACCTACTGGGTATGCCCGGTGAACACAACGGCGCAGTCGGCGTACAGTACCGCCAGGATATGGCAGCCCTGCTGGGCGTTGACGAGTCGCAGATTATCGTGCAGGGCTACACCAACGCCTACAGTCACTATGTGACCACCCCGCAGGAATATCTTTCTCAGCAGTACGAGGGTGGTGCTACTGTCTTTGGCATCAACACCATGGGGGCCTTCCGTCAGACCCTCAACACCGTGGCGACTTCCCTCCGTGATGGCACGGAGCTGCCGTTGGGCGATAAGCCTTCCGTGCGCACCCCCATGAAGAGCGCCGTGGGTAAGGTCTGGTACGACCTGCCCGGCGCTGGCCACTACTACGGTAAGGTGCTCACCCAGCCCGCCAACACGGCCCGGGGCGCAACCGTCAGTGCCCTCTTTGTGGGTGCCCACCCCAACAACGACCAGCAGCTCAATTCCAGCTACCTTGAAGTGCAGCGTCTAGAGGGTAACCAGTGGGTGACCGTTGCCGGCGATAACGACCCGGCCACCCGCTTCCACTGGAAACGCCACCTGGCAGCCCAGTCCCGCGTAACCATCGAATGGCAGATTCCCGCTGACGCACTTCCCGGTACCTACCGGATTCTCTACCACGGGGACTCCAAGAACGGTGTCGGTACTATCACCCCCTTCACCGGGGCAACCCAGAACTTCACCGTCAGCTAGGCGGGCAGGTTCCTTCAGGACGCGGACGCCGGCAACCCCTTTCCCCTGGCAGGGGAGGGGAGCGCCGGCGTCCTTGCGCTTTTAAAAGCCTTAAGTGCCAGACATCACCCGATTAAAGAGCTTAAAGCTGCCCCCAGAGCACGCAGGGGGTAGATTAAGCCTTTCTAACCAGCTAGAGTAGTACCTGGAGTACTTAGCAGTAGTATCTACTGCCCGCACAGACACGTTCTGAGCAGTACATAAGAACCAATGGCAGAATGGACACCGTCCTTTGGCCTTGTTCGCCCGGGCACTCAGCCCGACCAGCGATCTTGAGGCCTAAATGCCATTTTTTGTTGTGTCTGGGCTCCTGCTAAGTCATGAAGATTTTCTTTTGCGCTTATCCCAAGTGACAGAAGGCAAGTAAACCGGTAGCTCCTAACGGGGCCACCGATACCAAACGGAGAACAAGTGCCTACAATTCAGCAGTTGGTCCGTAAGGGCCGTGCACCCAAGGTCGTTAAGACCAAGGCGCCCGCACTTAAGGGCAACCCCATGAAGCGTGGCGTATGCACCCGTGTATACACCACCACCCCGAAGAAGCCGAACTCAGCACTGCGTAAGGTCGCACGTGTTAAGCTCAACGGCGGCGTCGAGGTTACCGCATACATCCCCGGTGAGGGCCACAACCTTCAGGAACACTCCATCGTGCTCGTTCGCGGTGGTCGTGTGAAGGACCTCCCCGGTGTTCGTTACAAGATTGTACGTGGCGCACTGGATACCCAGGGCGTTAAGGGCCGCGGTCAGGCTCGTTCACGCTACGGCGCAAAGAAGGAGAAGAAGTAATGCCTCGTAAGGGTCCCGCTCCTAAGCGTCCCCTCGTAAACGACCCCGTTTACGGCTCACCGCTGGTTACCCAGCTCATCAACAAGGTTCTGCTGGACGGTAAGAAGTCAACCGCTGAGCGCATCGTTTACGGTGCCCTCGAAGGCGTTGCCCAGAAGACCGGCGCAGACCCCGTAGTAACCCTCAAGAAGGCAATGGACAACGTCAAGCCTTCACTCGAGGTTCGCTCACGCCGCGTTGGCGGCGCGACCTACCAGGTCCCCGTCGAGGTTCGTGCAGGCCGCGCAACCGCTCTGGCTCTGCGCTGGCTCGTTGGCTTCTCAAAGCTCCGCCGCGAGAAGACCATGACCGAGCGTCTCATGAACGAGATCCTGGATGCGTCCAACGGTCTCGGTGCCGCTGTGAAGCGTCGCGAAGACACTCACAAGATGGCCGAGTCCAACAAGGCCTTCGCACACTACCGCTGGTAATTTCTTCGTAGCCTGCCGTTATTGCACAAGTACATAGCGGCAGGCTTTCGGAGTTTCTCACAAGGGAGAACAAAGTGGCACTAGACGTGCTTACCGACCTGAATAAGGTCCGCAACATCGGTATTATGGCGCACATTGACGCCGGTAAGACCACCACCACCGAACGCATCCTCTTCTACACCGGTATCAACCACAAGATCGGTGAGACCCACGACGGTGCTTCAACCATGGACTGGATGGCTCAGGAACAGGAACGCGGTATTACCATTACCTCCGCGGCAACCACCTGCTTCTGGAAGAACAACCAGATCAACATCATCGACACCCCCGGCCACGTTGACTTCACCGTTGAAGTTGAGCGTTCACTGCGCGTCCTCGACGGCGCTGTTGCAGTGTTCGACGGCAAGGAAGGCGTTGAGCCCCAGTCTGAAACCGTTTGGCGCCAGGCTGACAAGTACGAAGTTCCCCGTATCTGCTTCGTCAACAAGATGGACAAGCTGGGTGCAGACTTCTACTTCACCGTAGACACCATCGTCAAGCGTCTCGGCGCTAAGCCCCTCGTTATGCAGCTGCCCATCGGCGCTGAAAACGACTTCATCGGCGTCGTTGACCTGCTCACCATGCAGGCCTACGTCTGGCCCGGCGATGCCAAGGGTGACGTTACCATGGGTGCTTCCTACGAAATCCAGGAAATCCCCGCTGACCTGCAGGAAAAGGCAGAGCAGTACCGTGCCGAGCTCGTTGAAAACGTAGCAGAAGCCTCTGAAGACCTCATGGAAAAGTACCTCGAAGAGGGCGAACTGACCATCGAGGAAATCAAGGCAGGCGTTCGCGCCCTGACCGTTGCTAACGAAGCCTACCCCGTCTTCTGTGGCTCAGCATTCAAGAACCGCGGCGTTCAGCCCATGCTCGACGCAGTTCTCGACTACCTGCCCTCACCGCTGGACGTCCCCGCGATGATCGGCCACCTGCCCTCTGATGAAGAGGTTGAGGTAACCCGCAAGCCCTCAGCTGACGAGCCCTTCGCAGCTCTGGCCTTCAAGGTTGCAGCTCACCCCTTCTACGGCCAGCTGACCTACATCCGCGTTTACTCCGGTAAGGCAGAACAGGGCCAGCAGGTTCTGAACGCCACCAAGGGTAAGAAGGAACGTATCGGTAAGCTCTTCCAGATGCACTCCAACAAGGAGAACCCTGTTGAAGAGATCCAGGCAGGTCACATCTACGCAGCAATCGGTCTGAAGGACACCACCACCGGTGACACCCTCTGCGACACTGCTAACCCCGTAGTTCTGGAATCCATGACCTTCCCCGCCCCCGTGATCTTCGTGGCCATCGAGCCCAAGACCAAGGGCGACCAGGAGAAGATGTCAACCGCTATCCAGAAGCTGTCTGCTGAAGACCCCACCTTCACCGTTTCACTCAACGAAGAAACCGGCCAGACCGAAATCGGCGGTATGGGCGAGCTCCACCTGGACATCATCGTTGACCGTATGAAGCGCGAATTCAAGGTTGAGGCTAACGTTGGTAAGCCCCAGGTGGCCTACCGCGAAACCATCACCAAGGCTGTCGAAAAGGTTGACTACACCCACAAGAAGCAGACCGGTGGTTCCGGTCAGTTCGCGAAGGTTCAGGTCTCCTTCGAACCCATCGCCCTCGATGCTGAAGAGCTCTACGAGTTCGACAACGTCGTCACCGGTGGTCGTGTTCCCCGCGAATACATCCCCTCTGTTGACGCCGGTATCCAGGACGCAATGCAGCTCGGTATCCTCGCTGGCTACCCCGTTGTTGGTGTCAAGGCAACCCTGATCGACGGTGCTTACCACGATGTTGACTCGTCAGAAATGGCGTTCAAGATCGCTGGCTCAATGGTCTTCAAGGAAGGCGCCCGCCGCGCCGCTCCCGTCCTGCTGGAGCCCCTGATGGCTGTTGAAGTACGTACCCCCGAGGACTACATGGGCGATGTTATCGGCGACCTGAACTCACGTCGTGGTCAGATCCAGTCCATGGAAGATGCAGCAGGCGTCAAGATCGTTCACGCTCTTGTTCCGCTGTCAGAAATGTTCGGTTACATCGGTGACCTCCGTTCAAAGACCCAGGGTCGTGCAGTCTTCTCCATGGAGTTCGACAGCTACGCCGAGGTTCCCAAGAACGTTGCTGATGAAATCATCCAGAAGAGCCGCGGCGAGTAATACTTGCCCGGGTGCGGCTCACCCCGTGTGAGCCGCACCGCTTTTCAAAAAAACCTAGTAAATGAACCCGCATTCGGGTTTCGCCCCACCGGCCTTATCCGCTATTGTGGTAGCTAGACCGCCTTTTACGGCGGAGTGCGCCGGTGTGAAACCCGAGTGCAGGTTCTCAAATCTTCTCTATAGGAGGAATACTCTTGGCTAAGGCTAAGTTCGAGCGCTCCAAGCCTCACGTAAACGTCGGTACCATCGGTCACGTTGACCACGGTAAGACCACCCTGACCGCTGCAATCTCCAAGGTTCTGGCTGACAAGTACCCCGACCTGAACGAGCAGCGCGACTTCGGTATGATCGACTCCGCTCCTGAAGAGCGCCAGCGCGGTATTACCATCAACATCTCTCACATCGAGTACCAGACCGAAAAGCGTCACTACGCACACGTTGACGCCCCCGGTCACGCTGACTACGTCAAGAACATGATCACCGGTGCTGCTCAGATGGACGGCGCAATCCTCGTTGTTGCTGCCACCGACGGCCCCATGGCTCAGACCCGCGAGCACGTTCTGCTGGCTCGCCAGGTTGGTGTTCCCACCCTGCTCGTTGCTCTGAACAAGTCAGACATGGTTGAGGACGAGGAACTGCTCGACCTCGTTGAAATGGAAGTTCGCGAACTGCTCTCCTCACAGGAGTTCGACGGCGACAACGCTCCCGTTGTTCGCGTTTCCGCTCTGAAGGCTCTCGAAGGCGATCCCGAGTGGGTTGCTAAGGTTGAAGAGCTCATGGACGAGGTTGACAACTACATTCCCGACCCCGTTCGTGAGAAGGACAAGCCCTTCCTCATGCCCATCGAAGACGTCTTCACCATCACCGGTCGCGGTACCGTTGTTACCGGTCGCGCCGAGCGCGGTACCCTGAAGATCAACTCCGAAGTTGAGATCGTTGGTATCCGCCCCATCCAGAAGACCACCGTTACCGGTATCGAGATGTTCCACAAGCAGCTCGACGAAGCATGGGCAGGCGAGAACTGTGGTCTGCTGCTTCGCGGTCTGAAGCGCGACGACGTAGAGCGTGGTCAGGTTGTTGTTGAGCCCGGCTCAATCACCCCCCACACCCAGTTCGAGGCTAACGTCTACATCCTTTCCAAGGATGAAGGCGGCCGCCACAACCCCTTCTACTCGAACTACCGCCCCCAGTTCTACTTCCGCACCACCGACGTTACCGGTGTTATCACCCTTCCCGAGGGCACCGAAATGGTTATGCCCGGCGACAACACTGAGATGACCGTTGAGCTCATCCAGGAAATCGCAATGGAAGAGGGCCTCGGCTTCGCAATCCGCGAAGGTGGCCGCACCGTTGGTTCAGGTCGCGTTACCAAGATCATCAAGTAAGTTTCTTACTTCCCGATCTGAACTCCTGCTAGCGTCCAGCTAGCGGAGGACGATAGAGGGTTGGCCCCCCGCAGAGCAATCTGCGGGGGCCAACCCCTTTTTTCTTACCTTCACATAAAAAGATGGGGCCGGTAGCTGAGCTACCGGCCCCTGAGTATTACCTCGGTGAGGGGAGAGACTAACGCGCTGCCTTAGCGGAGCGGCTCTCACGTACCTTCTTTGTAACTGTCAAAACAAGAACGAGTGCCAACAGGCTGTAGAGAGCTATAACAATTGGGCCTGTAACGAGTACCGAGTAATCACCGTTTGAGGCTGTTAGAGCGTCTCGTAGACTCGTCTCAGCGAGAGGCCCTAGGACCATCCCGATAATGAGAGGCGCAAGCGGGTAGTCGTTCATGCGCATGACAAAACCTACGATGCCTACGAGAAGCACTAAGACTAAATCGAACGTGGAGTTCGAAACAGCATAGATACCGAGCCCACAGAAGACGGTAATGCCTGCGTAGAGGTAGTGGTGGGGGATGAGGAGCAGCTTAGCCCAGAGCATTGCGAAAGGTAGATTGATGAGGAGCAGAACAATCATCGCGATGAAGAAGCTAGCCAAGAGAGCCCATACAAGTTCAGGTGCCCGTTCAAAGAGCAAGGGCCCAGGCTGAAGGCCGTACTGCCTAAACGCCCCCAG
This sequence comes from Rothia sp. 11273D007AR, assembly GCF_053547255.1. NCBI lineage: Bacteria > Bacillati > Actinomycetota > Actinomycetes > Micrococcales > Micrococcaceae > Rothia > Rothia sp. 11273D007AR. Next base: position 89,830 of record NZ_JBPPWJ010000002.1, read on the forward strand.
CATGATTGCTGCGGTTGCTGAAATGGGAAGACCGAGGGCTAGCAGGGCTCCCATTGCCATGCCGGTGGTGGAGTTACCAGCGGCTTCGGGTGCTGCCAGACCACGAATAGCGCCCTTGCCGAACTGCGGATTTTTGCGTCTAGCATCGAGACGGCGTTCGGTACCGTAGGCCAAGAAGGTCGGAATATCAGCACCACCAGCGGGGATAACGCCAAAGGGTAGACCAATTGCGGTGCCGCGAGCCCAGGCAGGGGCTGCTTCTTTGAGCTCAGCCTTAGACAGCCAGGGGCGTCCCTTAGGCCGAATCATGCGACCGGCGGCGTGGTGACGGGCAACCACAGCCTGGTGTATGACCTCACCTAGCGCTAGCACAGCGACTGTCACTGTGACGAGTGAAATGCCGTCGAAGAGTTGAGGTGACCCCATCGTAAACCGGGGGACACCGGTGACCCCGTCGATACCAATAACAGCTATACCCAGACCCAATAAAAGCGACAGTAAACCACGGATTGCTGAATCGGTGACCACCGATGAAGTTGCAATGAAAGCAAACAGGGCTAGGGCAAAGTATTCAGCTGGCCCAAAATTGGTAGAAAAGTCAGCCAAGAGAGGCGCAGCGAAAACCACCACGATGGACGAGACAAACCCGCCGATAAAAGCACCGATAGCCGCGACTGCAAGTGCCTGGGCGGCCCGTCCGTTCTTTGCCATGCGGTGGCCTTCAAAGGTGGAGGCGATAGCCGAGGCCTGACCCGGGGTATTCATGAGGATACCCATGGTGGAATCTCCGAAAAGTCCACCGAAGTAAACGCCGGAGAACATGATGAAGGCAGCTGTGGGCTCAAGAGCAAACGTAACGGGTAAGAGTAGCGCTACAGCCATTGATGAACCCAGCCCGGGCATGACGCCCACGGCAGTTCCAAGGAGGCAGCCTAAAACCACCCAGAATAAATTTTGTAAGGTGAGGGCGTTGGCAAAGCCCTCAGCGAGCATAGTGAGAGCTTCCACTAGAAGCTACCTCCTAAAATGCCAGAGGGCAGCGAAAGCCCAAGAATCATATCGAACATAATGTAGGCGAAAGAGCTGACGGTTAGACCGACAACCAAAGAGAAGATTGGTCTTGTGGCTCCAAAACCTCGGGCTACGCACCAGAAGAGTAGACCTGCACCGATGACCCACCCGGTGTAGGGCAGGGTGAGCGCGAAAAAGAGAAACCCTAGGGTAACCCAGGCCAGCGAACGGTGGTCTAGTGCTTTAGTTGGTTCGGCTGCAGAGACCATGATGGGGGCGGTGTAGGCGAGTTCTACCTGATCTGTCTGGGCGGCGGTGTGCTGTCGGTAGCGGGCAGCGCGTCTGAAGATATCCGCTATATCGAGTATTGTGAGGGCGACTAGACCAATGGTGATGAGAAGCGGGAAGAAACGGGGACCGGGAAAGGCTACCGAGTCGGGTACCTGCATGGTGAGCATGCCGTAGCTGAGATAGGCGGCAAGAGCCAGGAGCAAAGCCGGCATAAGCAACTCGCGCCCGACATTGACGGGAGTGATGGTTTCGGGGAGAGCTGGTGCACTCATAGTCCTAGCTCCTGGTACAGGGTTTCAATACGTGCTTTTTCGTCTGCTAGAAAATCAGTTAGTTCGTCGCCCATCATGAGATTCTCGTTCCAGTTGTAGCGGGTTATAGCTGCATCCCATTCAGGGGTATCAACAGTTTCTTGAATGATATTTTCTAGTTCAGCTTTTTCTTCGTCGGTGACACCGCCGGGTGCTGCGATGAGGCGCCAGTTAGTCATGGTGACGTCGTACCCCTGCTCAACGGTGGTCGGGATATCAACACCGTCTATCCTGTTCGGTGCTACGAGGGCTAGGGCTCGCAGGCGGCCTGATTCGATTTGGTCAATTGAATCGGGGTAGCCGGACGCTGAAGCAGCGACGGTGCCGTTGAGAAGGGCAGCGGTAGCTTCACCTCCGCCGTCAGAGTTGACGTAGATCATGTCACTAACGGGGATGCCGGCACTCATGGCCATTTCGGTAGCAACGAGACGGTCAAAGGACCCGCCACCGGTCCAGGGGACGCTCGTGGGGTCGGCCTTCCACGTCGTCATCAGCTCTTCAAGTGAGGTGTAGGGGGAATCAGCCGGGACAACGATAACGTCGAGTTCTTCAATGGTGACGGCAAGCGGGGTGATGTCCTCGTAGGTTGTGTCGCTGTCGAACTGGATAGTGGCAGCAAGTTGACCGGTTCCACCCACCATGAGCGTTGTGGGGTCTCCGGTCATTGCCCCCAGGTTGTTGAGGGCGATTGTTCCGCCCGCTCCGGGCATGTTGATGACCTGGGTGTTGTTGACAATTCCGTTTGCTCGTTGGGCCTGCTGCATTTCTCGTGCGAGGGTATCCCAGCCGCCACCGGCTGCTGCCGGAGCGACAAGCGTGAGAGAGGACGTCAGATCGGCGCCGTCGTCGGCTGAAAGGACGGACGCGACCGATGCCGTGCCGATGGTGGCTACGGCAAAGAGAGCTCCAATAATACGAAGTGCTGTGGATTGTGGTTTTGTAATGCGGATGCCCTGTGTAGCGGGCGATACCGTATCCTGTGGTGGGTGCGTAGATTTCATGTAGTCTCCATCTAGTGCGTGTGAGCCAGATTATAGGAAAATAAGTGACCTGCGCTACTTGATGGGTTGAATATATCTCTCCTTGAGATGGCAAGAATGGCACTCAATAGAGAGGGTATATGTTGACCGATGCTTGGGTGTGGTGCTGAATCTGTCTGTAAACGAAGGTGAAATGTGGGACTGGGCACTTCCCGCAGAAAAACCTTGCGGGGAAGCTTGGACTCTGGCAAGATGGATAACGTTGTTCAAGCGCTTACCCCGTGAAAGTAGCTCTGATTCCTTCTCGAATCGGGTGAAGGTAAGCCCAAATATGACCCAATCGATCAGTTCGAGGGAAAAGTGCGCTCCTTTTTGCCCTGGCAAAAAAGCGACACGCCCGAGTTCGGGGGTCGGTGCCTCGGTAGGGTGAGGAACCCGGCAAATGTCGGATTCAGCCTACGCAGAGGTGGCGCGAAAGAGACGAAGAATCATCTCTTTACCTCAAGCGCCAGATAAAGGAGCAACCGCTCCGTTACAGGGAAGTAGACAAGAAAGAGAGTCCGACAGATGGCGGGACAGAAAATCCGCATCCGTCTGAAGTCATACGACCACGAGGTCATTGATTCTTCAGCTCGGAAAATCGTTGAGACAGTTACGCGTGCAGGCGCGATGGTAGTAGGCCCCGTGCCGCTGCCCACCGAAAAGAACGTTTACTGTGTTATCCGTTCGCCTCACAAGTACAAGGACAGCCGCGAGCACTTCGAAATGCGCACGCATAAGCGTCTGATCGACGTCGTTGATCCGACCCCCAAGGCTGTTGATGCCCTCATGCGTCTTGACCTTCCGGCAGACGTAAACATCGAAATCAAGCTGTAGAGGATCGCATCTAAATGACTAACAAGTTCGAGCGCCAGGTTAAGGGCCTGCTGGGCACCAAGCTTGGCATGACCCAGGTCTGGGACGAAAACGGCAAGTTCGTGCCCGTTACTGTCGTCAAGGCCGATTCCAACGTTATTACCCAGCTGCGCAACGCTGAGACCGATGGCTACGAAGCTATCCAGATCGGTTTCGGTGCAATCGAAGCTCGTAAGGTAACCAAGCCCCTCGCCGGTCACTTCGAGAAGGCAGGCGTAACTCCTCGCCGTCACCTCGTTGAACTGCGTACCTCAGACGCCGCTGAATACTCACTCGGTCAGGAACTGACCGTTGAGCTCTTCGAAGCTGGCCAGAAGGTCGACGTAGTTGGCAAGACCAAGGGTAAGGGCTTCGCCGGTGTTATGAAGCGTCACGGCTTCGCAGGTGTAGGTGCATCACACGGTGCCCACAAGAACCACCGTAAGCCCGGCTCAATCGGTGGCGCATCATACCCCGCACGCGTTTTCAAGGGTATGCGCATGGCAGGCCGTATGGGCGCTGCACGCCACACCACCATGAACCTCACTATTCAGGGTGTAGACGCCGAAAACAACGTTCTTCTGATCAAGGGTGCTATCCCCGGTCCTAAGGGCGGCGTTGTTCTGGTTCGCACCGCTGTGAAGGGAGCCTAATAAACCATGGCTGTCAAGACCGTAAAGGTAGACCTGCCCGCTGACATCTTCGACGCTCAGGCCTCTATTCCCCTGCTTCACCAGGTAGTAGTAGCCCAGCTCGCAGCAGCACGCCAGGGTACCCACAAGACCAAGAACCGCGGCGAAGTTTCCGGCGCAGGTCGTAAGCCTTTCAAGCAGACGGGCACCGGCCGCGCACGTCAGGGCTCAATCCGTGCACCCCACATGACCGGTGGTGGCATCGTACACGGCCCGACCCCGCGTAGCTACGCACAGCGTACCCCCAAGAAGATGATTGCAGCTGCACTGCGCGGCGCTCTCTCAGATCGCGCTCGTCACGACCGCGTTCACGTTGTTGAAGCTCTGGTAGAAGGCACCAAGCCCTCCACCAAGGCAGCTAAGGCAGCAATCGCAGAGATCACCAGCCGCAAGAACGCACTGGTTGTCATCGACCGCAAGGACGACCTGGTAGCACTGTCAGCACGCAACCTTGAGAACGTTCACGTCATCTACGCAGATCAGCTGAACACCTACGATGTTCTGATCTCAGACGACGTCATCTTCACCAAGGATGCCTACGACGTATTCGTCGCAGTTGCTTCCAAGGCTAAGAAAGAGGCTGCTAAGTAATGTCTGTTACCACCTCAACTTTCAAGGATCCCCGCGACGTGATCATCGCTCCCGTCGTGTCGGAAAAGAGCTACGGTCAGCTCGATGAAGGTAAGTACACCTTCCTCGTAGACCCCCGCTCCAACAAGCTGGAAATCAAGCAGGCCATCGAGACTATTTTCGATGTCAAGGTTGCTTCCATCAACACCGCTAACCGTCAGGGCAAGCGCAAGCGCACCCGTTTCGGTTGGGGTGCTCGTAAGAACACCAAGCGTGCGATTGTAACCCTCAAGGAAGGTTCAATCGACCTCTTCGGCGGTCCGGCTGCATAAGCACCGGAGACCACTTTAGCGAAGGAAAGAAATATCTAAATGGGTATTCGTAAGCACAAGCCGACGACCCCGGGTCGCCGCGGCTCGAGCGTCTCAGATTTCGCAGAAATCACTCGCTCAACCCCGGAAAAGTCCCTGGTTCGTCCGCTCCCCAAGAAGGGCGGCCGTAACAACACCGGTCGCATCACTACCCGTCACAAGGGTGGTGGCCACAAGCGCCAGTACCGTCTGATCGACTTCCGTCGTCACGACAAGGACGGCGTCGACGCACGCGTTGCACACATCGAGTACGATCCCAACCGTACCGCCCGCATCGCTCTGCTCCACTACGTTGATGGCACCAAGCGTTACATCATCGCCCCCAACAAGCTTGCTCAGGGCGACATCGTAGAGTCAGGTCCCTCTGCCGACATCAAGCCCGGCAACAACCTGCCCCTGCGCAACATCCCCGTTGGTACCGTCATCCACGCTGTTGAGCTCCGCCCCGGTGGCGGCGCTAAGATGGGTCGCTCCGCAGGCGCCTCCATCCAGCTGGTCGCTAAGGAAGGCAAGTACGCCCAGCTGCGTCTGCCCTCCGGCGAAATCCGCAACGTTGATGTTCGCTGCCGGGCAACCGTCGGCTCTGTTGGCAACGCCGAACAGTCCAACATCAACTGGGGTAAGGCAGGCCGCAACCGCTGGAAGGGCATCCGCCCGACCGTTCGTGGTGTTGTCATGAACCCTGTCGACCACCCCCACGGTGGTGGTGAAGGTAAGACCTCAGGTGGCCGTCACCCGGTTAACCCCAACGGTAAGCCCGAGGGTCGTACCCGTCGCCCCAACAAGGAAAGCGACAAGCTCATTGTTCGTCGCCGTCGTACTGGCAAGAAGCGCTAAGGAGCCTGAAACATGCCTCGTAGTTTGAAGAAGGGCCCTTTCGTTGATCAGCACCTTTTCCTGAAGGTTGCAGCTCAGAACGAGAAGGGCACCAAGAACGTCATCAAGACTTGGTCCCGCCGCTCGATGATTATTCCCGACATGCTCGGGCATACCATCGCAGTGCACGACGGACGCAAGCACGTACCCGTGTTCATCACTGAGTCCATGGTCGGCCACAAGCTCGGCGAGTTTGCCCCGACCCGTACTTTCCGTGGCCACGTTAAGGACGACCGTAAGGGCAAGCGTCGCTAGTATACGGTGTAGCCGTATAGTAGAAACGTTTCCCTTTCGGCAATAGACGAAAGAGAGATAGGCAATGGAAGCCAAGGCAACTGCGTCTTACGTACGCGTTACGCCTATGAAGGCACGCCGCGTCATCAACCTTATCCGTGGCAAGCAGGCGGAAGAGGCTCTGGCGATTCTGAAGTTCGCTCCTCAGGGCGCTTCAGAACCGGTATACAAGATTGTTGCATCAGCTGTTGCAAACGCTCGTCAGAAGGCAGCCCAGCAGGGCCTGCCCTTCAAGGAAGAAGAGCTATTCATCAGCGAAGCATACGCGAACGAAGGTCCTACCATGAAGCGATTCCAGCCTCGTGCCCAGGGCCGTGCGTTCCGCATCAACAAGCGCACCAGCCACATCACCGTGGTAGTTGCTACCCCGGAGAAGGAGGAGGGCCGCTAAATGGGTCAGAAAATTAACCCCAACGGTTTCCGACTTGGCATCACCACCAACCACGTCTCAAAGTGGTTCGCTGACTCCAACAAGGAAGGCGAACGCTACGCAGACTTCGTTCGTGAAGATGTGAAGATTCGTGAGCTCCTGTCCAAGGGTATGGAACGTGCAGGTATCGCAAAGGTCGAAATCGAGCGTACCCGTGACCGTGTTCGGGTGGATATCCACACCGCACGTCCCGGTATCGTCATCGGCCGCCGTGGTGCTGAAGCAGACCGTATCCGTGGCGAGCTCGAAAAGCTAACTGGCAAGCAGATTCAGCTGAACATCATCGAGGTTGCTAACCCCGATCTGTCAGCCCAGCTGGTTGCCCAGGGCATCGCAGAACAGCTCGCCTCCCGCGTAGCCTTCCGCCGTGCCATGAAGAAGGCCATCCAGTCCGCACAGCGGGCAGGGGCAAAGGGTATCCGTATCCAGTGCTCCGGTCGTCTGGGTGGGGCCGAAATGTCCCGCTCCGAGTTCTACCGCGAAGGCCGTGTGCCCCTGCACACCCTGCGTGCGAACATCGACTACGGCTTCTTCGAAGCAAAGACCACCTTCGGCCGCATCGGCGTCAAGGTTTGGATCTACAAGGGTGACCTCACCGACAACGAGCTTGCTGCACAGCAGGCTGCTGGCAACCGCCGTGGCAACGGCCGCGCCGGTGACCGTCGTCGGGCAGGTGGCCGTGGTCCCCGCCGTGACCGTCGTTCCGACAACGCTTCAGCACCCGCTGAGGCTAAGACTGCAGAAAACGGTGAGGCATAAATGCTAATTCCCCGTCGAGTAAAGTACCGCAAGCAGCATCACCCCAAGCGTTCAGGTATGGCAAAGGGTGGCACCGAGGTAGCGTTCGGCGAGTGGGGCATCCAGGCCCTGACTCCCGCATACGTCACCAACCGTCAGATTGAAGCTGCCCGTATTGCAATGACCCGTCACATCAAGCGTGGCGGTAAGGTTTGGATCAACATCTATCCCGACCGTCCCCTGACCAAGAAGCCTGCTGAAACCCGTATGGGTTCCGGTAAGGGTTCACCTGAATGGTGGGTCGCAAACGTCAAGCCCGGTCGAGTCATGTTTGAACTCTCCGGCGTATCCGAAGAAGTGGCACGCGAAGCTATGCGCCTAGCAATCCACAAGCTCCCGATGAAGGCACGCGTTGTGCGTCGCGAAGGTGGTGAATAGAAATGGCAGTTGGATCAAAGGATCTGAGCATCGACAAGCTGGCAGAGCTCTCCCATGAGAATCTGGTAGAGAAGCTGCGTGAGTCGAAGGAGGAGCTGTTCAACCTCCGTTTCCAGGCAGCCACCGGTCAGCTTGAAAATCCCGGTCGTATCCGCTCGGTCAAGCGCGACATCGCACGTATCTACACCGTGCTTCGTGAACGCGAGCTCGGTATTCGTCCCGCAACCGAAGGTTAAATCACATGAGTGAAGTAAAGACTGAAGAGCGCGGCTACCGCAAGACTCGCCGCGGCTACGTTGTCTCTGACAAGATGGACAAGACTGTAGTCGTTGAGGTCGAGGACCGCGTAAAGCACGCCCTCTACGGCAAGGTTATGCGCCGTAGCTCCAAGATCAAGGCCCACGACGAGCAGAACGCTGCTGGTATTGGCGACCTCGTTCTCCTGGCCGAGACTCGTCCCCTCTCCGCTTCAAAGCGGTGGCGGATCGTCGAGATCCTCGAAAAGGCTAAGTAAACACTACGTTTACTCAAGCTACGAGCTAGCTAGAGCTCCCCTTCCCCTCATACCGAGGGGGAGGGGAGCTCTCTATTTTTAAGGGTGCTAGCTCACTGCCTAAGAGTGGTGCATCTCTCTAGGCTGGCAGCCCCTGCTGTGGTAAAGTTTTCATTCTGTGTGGTTCTCTATACCCACACAGCCACGGTTCTTTTCGTGCCACAGCATAATGCCGCTCAAACGCGGGGTTCGCCCGCTAACGCGGGTCTAGATGTTCGTCGGCATGATAGGAGCCCAGGCGTGTCCGCCAACTCTTTGACTCATTCAAGGGCTATAAGAGACCGGCGCGTCAACATCCCGTAGAAATGTTCCGCAAGGCTGGCTCACAAAATACCGTGTGTCGGAACCGGCGAGACGACAGGAGAAATATGATTCAGCAGGAGTCACGACTCAAGGTTGCTGACAACACCGGTGCGAAGGAAATCCTGACCATCCGTGTTCTCGGTGGCTCAAAGCGTCGTTACGCAGGCATTGGCGACATCATCGTCGCAACCGTCAAGGACGCAATCCCCGGCGGTACCGTAAAGAAGGGCGATGTTGTTAAGGCAGTAGTCGTCCGCACCAAGAAGGAAGTTCGTCGTCCCGACGGCTCCTACATCAAGTTCGACGAGAACTCAGCAGTAATTCTCAAGAACACCGATGGTGACCCCCGTGGCACCCGTATCTTCGGACCTGTTGGCCGCGAACTGCGCGACAAGAAGTTCATGAAGATCATTTCACTTGCTCCGGAGGTGCTCTAACTCATGGCTAAGATCAAGTCTGGCGACCTGGTACAGGTTATTTCAGGTGCAGATAAGGGTAAGCAGGGCAAGGTTCTGAAGGTATTCCCCAAGACCGAGCGCGTGCTGGTTGAAGGCGTTAAGATCGTCACCAAGCACAACAAGGCTAACCCCATGACCGGCGAAGCTGGCGGCATCGAAAAGGTTGAGGCACCGATTCACGTTTCAAACGTTGCAATCGTTGATCCCGAGACCAAGAAGCCGACCCGCGTTGGTTACCGCCTCGAGACCGTAGAGCGCAATGGCAAGGAACGCACTGTTCGCGTTCGCGTTGCCAAGAGCTCGGGTAAGGACATCTAATGACCGAAGCAAAGATTACCCCTCGTTTCAAGACTAAGTTCAACGAAGTAGTCACCCCCGCCCTGCAGGAAGAGTTCAAGTACGAGAACGTCATGCAGGCACCGAAGATTGTTAAGGTCGTCGTTAACATGGGTGTTGGTGAAGCTGCTAAGGACGCGAAGCTCATGGATGGTGCTATCCGCGACCTTACCGCTATCACCGGTCAGAAGCCGCTCGTTACCCGCGCGAAGAAGTCCATCGCACAGTTCAAGCTGCGTGAAGGTCAGCCCATCGGCGCACACGTCACCCTCCGTGGCGATCGCATGTGGGAATTCCTCGACCGCCTCGTCACCCTGGCACTTCCCCGAATCCGCGACTTCCGCGGCCTCTCGGACCGCCAGTTCGACGGTAACGGTAACTACACCTTCGGTCTGACCGAACAGTCTATGTTCCACGAAATCGATCAGGACTCCATCGATCGCGTACGTGGTATGGACATCACCGTAGTAACCACCGCAAAGACCGACGATGAAGGCCGTGCGCTTCTGAAGGCACTCGGCTTCCCGTTCAAGACCCAGTAACGACTACGTTATAGGTCCGCACCGAATCACGGTGAGGAAACCATAACGAGGAAGGGCTCAGCCCACCATGACTATGACAGATCCTGTCGCAGATATGCTGACCCGTTTGCGCAACGCAAACTCAGCACATCACGACACCGTGTCAATGCCTTACTCCAAGCTCAAGGCTCGCATCGCCGAGATCCTCAAGGCTGAAGGCTACATCGCTGACTTCAAGGAAGAGGAAGCAAAGGTCGGTAAGACCCTCACCCTCGAACTGAAGTTCGGCCCCTCACGTGAGCGCTCCATCGTAGGCGTTCGCCGCATTTCCAAGCCGGGTCTGCGTGTATACGCAAAGTCCACCAACCTGCCCCAGGTACACGGTGGCCTCGGCATCGCAATCCTGTCAACCTCTTCAGGTCTGCTCACTGACAAGCAGGCTGCGAAGAAGGGTGTTGGCGGCGAAGTCGTCGCTTACATCTGGTAGTCGGTAGAAGAGAAAGGAAGAAGAATGTCACGTATTGGACGTCTCCCCATCTCGGTTCCTGCCGGCGTTGAGGTAAAGATCGACGGCAACGTAGTTGCTGTTAAGGGTGCAAAGGGCGAGCTGACCCACGAGGTTGCTGCTCCCATCACCGTTGCACTCGAAGACGGTGTTGTCACCGTTTCCCGCCCGAACGATGAGCGTGCATCACGTTCACTGCACGGCCTGACCCGCACCCTGATTCAGAACATGATCATCGGTGTTACCGAGGGCTACTCCAAGAAGCTCGAAATCGTTGGTACCGGTTACCGTGTAACCGCTAAGGGTTCCGACCTCGAGTTCGCACTTGGCTACTCACACCCCATCACCATTGAAGCCCCCGAGGGTATCAGCTTCGCTGTTGAGGGCGCTAACAAGCTGACCGTTTCCGGTATCAGCAAGCAGCAGGTAGGCCAGGTAGCCGCTAACATCCGCGGTCTGCGCAAGCCCGATCCCTACAAGGGTAAGGGTGTTCGCTACGAAGGCGAGCAGATCCGTCGCAAGGTCGGAAAGGCTGGTAAGTAACAATGGCTGTAAAGACTAAGTCAGCACAGCGCGCACGCCGTCACGCACGCGTCCGCAAGTACGTTTCAGGCACCGCAGCACGCCCCCGCCTGTCCGTCACCCGCTCAGCTCGTCACATGTTCGTTCAGGTCATCGATGACACCAAGGGTCTGACCCTGGCATCAGCTTCCACCATGGAAGCAGACCTGCGCGCAGCAGAGCTGGACAAGACTGCTAAGGCAAAGCGCGTCGGCGAACTCGTCGCCGAGCGTGCCAAGGCAGCAGGCATCGAAGCAGTTGTTTTCGACCGCGGTGGTAACAAGTACCACGGCCGTGTCGCAGCAGTTGCAGAAGGCGCACGCGAAGGAGGTCTGGCACTCTAATGAGCGAGCAGACTGTAAACGAAAAGGAAACTCAGGTGACTGAAGCAACCGCAGAAGCTACCGCTGAAACCTCCGAAAAGCGCGAAGCCCGCCGCAACGAGCGTGGCGAACGCCGCGGCAACCGCGGTGAGCGCCGCAACAACCGCGGTCGCGAAGAAGAGAAGGACAAGTTCATCGAGCGCGTTGTCACCATCAACCGCGTCTCCAAGGTCGTCAAGGGTGGTCGTCGCTTCAGCTTCACCGCACTCGTCGTTGTTGGTGACGGTAACGGTATGGTTGGCGTTGGCTACGGCAAGGCGAAGGAAGTTCCCGCAGCTATCTCAAAGGGTGTTGAAGAAGCAAAGAAGAACTTCTTCCGCGTACCCCGCGTTGAAGGCCGCACCATTCCTCACCGCGTTCAGGGTGAAGCAGCAGCAGGCGTAGTTATGCTCCGCCCCGCTACCGCTGGTACCGGTGTTATCGCTGGTGGTCCCGTTCGTGCCGTACTTGAGGCAGCAGGCATCCACGATGTTCTGTCCAAGTCACTCGGTTCATCGAACCAGATCAACATTGTCCACGCGACCATCGAAGCACTGCGTCAGCTCGAAGAGCCCGTAGCAGTTGCTGCACGCCGTGGTCTTCCCCAGGACGAGGTTATCCCCGGCTTCCTGCGTGTCGCTCAGTCTGAAAAGGCAGGTGCGTAATGACCGGTAAGCGTATTCAGCCCAGCGACGCAAAGCTGGAAATCACCCAGATCAAGTCCTACGTCGGTGAAAAGCAGAACATGCGCGACACCCTCCGTTCCCTGGGCCTTAAGCGCCCCGGCAACAAGGTTGTTCGCACTGCTGACCCCGTCACCTGCGGCATGATCAACACCGTAGCTCACCTGGTTCAGGTTGAGGAGGTCAAGTAAAGATGGCAAACAACGACGCTATCAAGATTCACGATCTGCGCCCGGCACCGGGTGCCCACAAGGCTAAGACCCGCGTAGGCCGCGGTGAAGGCTCAAAGGGTAAGACCGCAGGTCGCGGTACCAAGGGTACCAAGGCACGTTACCAGGTTCGCGCCGGCTTCGAAGGTGGTCAGCTTCCGCTGCACATGCGCCTTCCCAAGCTGCGTGGCTTCAAGAACCCCTTCCGCACCGAGTACCAGGTTGTTAACCTGGACCGTATCGCGGAACTGTTCCCCGAGGGCGGCGACATCACCGTTGACGCTCTGGTAGCAGCTGGCGCAGTTCGTAAGAACGAACTGGTCAAGGTTCTGGGTACCGGCGAAATCTCAGCAGCCTACAACGTAACCGTTGACAAGGTTTCTGAGTCAGCTAAGGCCAAGATTGAGGCTGCCGGCGGTTCTGTAACCGTCAAGTAGTTCCATGACGTACCGGGGGTAACCCCGGGGACGGCAAACTCTTGCGGGGTGCCCCGCTCACTTCGGTGGGTGGGGCACCCCGCTTTTTCGCTCTGAGAGCCTGCGCTACACACGATTGAGCATTAAGCGATAGACTGGAGAAGATTGTGTAATCGCTCCGATCGCTCGTTCAGTTAGGACGTTCGGGGCACCCCAAATTTTTCTCTCACAGGAGGACATGTGCTGACCGCTTTCGGACGGGCATTCAAGACGCCCGACCTGCGTAATAAGCTGCTGTTCACCCTGGGTATTATCGTGATTTACCGTGTGGGCGTGTTTATCCCCGCTCCCGGTGTTTCTTACGGAAACGTGCAGCAGTGCCTGTCGACCGTTACCGCAACCGGTGGCGTTTACGACATGATTAACCTCTTTAGCGGTGGCGCCCTGCTCCAGCTGTCGATTTTTGCCCTGGGCGTTATGCCTTACATTACCGCGAGCATTATTGTTCAGCTGCTTCGCGTGGTCATTCCCCGCTTCCAGCAGCTCCATGAGGAAGGTGCGCAGGGGCAGACCAAGCTGACCCAGTACACCCGTTACCTCACTATTCTGCTGGCCCTGCTGAACGCTACCACCATCGTCTCGTTGGCTCGTTCCGGTATGCTCCTGCAAGGTTGCACCCTGCCGATCATCCCCGATGACGGTATCTGGAACATTCTGCTGATTATTACCGCTTTGACCGCAGGTACCGGTGTGGTCATGTGGCTGGGTGAACAGATCACTGAAAAGGGCGTGGGCAACGGTATGTCCCTGCTAATTTTCACCTCAATCGCAGCGTCTTTCCCCTCCGCTTTTGGTTCCATTCTGCAGACCCAGGGCTGGGGCATCTTCTCCGCAGTTGTAGCGGTCGGCCTGCTGGTCATCGTAGCCGTTGTCTTCGTTGAACAGTCCCAGCGCCGCATCCCCGTTCAGTACGCCAAGCGAATGATTGGCCGCCGCACCATCGGCGGTACCACCACCTACATTCCTCTCAAGGTCAACATGGCCGGCGTTATCCCCATCATCTTCGCTTCCTCCATGCTGATGGTGCCCGGCCTCATCGCCCAGTTCAACACCCCCTCAGACGGCTCAGCCCCGCCTGAATGGGTCAACTGGATCAACACCTACCTGGTCATGGGCGATCACCCGCTCTACATGACCCTCTACTTCCTGCTCATTCTGGGCTTCGCCTACTTCTACGTTTCCATCACCTTCAATACCGAAGAAGTTGCGGGCAACATGAAGAAGTACGGCGGTTTCATCCCCGGTATCCGCGCAGGACGCCCCACCCAGGAGTACCTGAGCTACGTGCTCAACCGTATTACCCTGCCCGGCGCCATCTACGTAGCAGTACTAGCGCTCCTGCCGCTGGTAGCCTTCGTCCTCTTCGGCGCCAACCAGAATTTCCCGCTCGGCGGTGCCTCACTGCTGATCGTTATCGGTGTCGGTCTTGATACCGTCAAGCAAATCGACGCCCAGCTCCAACAACGCAACTACGAAGGACTACTACGATGAACCGTCTGCTCATCATTGGCCCTCCCGGCGCCGGCAAAGGCACCCAGGCCGTCAAAATCGCTGAAAAGCTGAACATCCCCGCTATTTCCACCGGAGACATCTTCCGCAAGAACATCAAGGAAGAAACCGAGCTGGGCAAGGAAGCCAAGAGCTACATCGACTCGGGCAACCTGGTTCCCGACTCCGTGACCAACCGTATGGTCCGAGCCCGCCTGGCTGAAGACGACACCGCCAACGGCTTCCTGCTCGATGGCTACCCCCGCAACACCGCCCAGGTCGGTGAGCTCGACACCATCCTCGCAGATATGGGTCAGGAAATTGGCCAGGTTCTGCTGCTCGTCGCCGACAACGACGAACTGGTCGAACGTCTGCTGGGCCGTGCCGCTAAGGAAGGCCGCTCAGACGACAACGAAGAGGTCATCCGCCACCGCCTCAAGGTCTACGAAGAAGAAACCGCACCCCTCGTAGCTATCTACACTGAGCGTGGCCTCGTGACCGAAATCGACGGTCTCGGAGAGATCGACGAAGTCACCACCCGAATCATGGACGCACTCAAGTAAACGTCCGCTGCACCTGTGCCCCCGGTCATTGCGGGGGGCACAGGTTTTTAAAGCAGACTGGTGTAGTTTGACTCCACTACGCCCCACAAACCTAGCCAGGAAAGAGCACTATGCGCCGCATCGAATACAAAACAGACCGCCAGCTTGCTGAAATGGCCAGAGCAGGTGTGATTACCTCTCGTGCCCTGGACGCAGCGGTAGCAGCTGCTGCCCCCGGTGTCACTACCGCCGAGCTCGATACGGTCTTCCGCGGCGTCCTCGCTGAACACGGCGCGGGCTCCAACTTCCTGGGCTACTACGACTACCCAGCAACCATCTGCACCTCAGTCAACGACGAGGTCGTTCACGGAATCCCCGGCCCCCGCGTCCTGCACGACGGGGACATGATCTCCATTGACGGCGGTGCTACCGTCCAGGACGCCCGTGGCACCACCTGGCACGGCGACTCAGCCCGTACCGCCCTCATCGGCGAGGTCTCAGACGCCCGCCGTGAGCTCTCAGAAATAACCCGCGCAGCCCTCTGGCACGGCATCGCAGCCCTCGCCACCGCCAAAAAAATTGGTGAAGTCGGCTTCGCCATCGAAAACTTCGTTCGGGAAGAAACCGGCGACAAATACGGGATCATCGAAGACTTCGTAGGCCACGGCATCGGTACCTCCATGCACATGGCCCCCGACGTCCTCAACTACGCCGCCCGCGACCTCGGCCCCCGCGTCAAAAAGGGCATGGCCTTCGCCATCGAACCCATGCTCGTGACCGGTTCAATTGAAACCGTCACCCTCGACGACGACTGGACCATCAAAACCGTCGATGGGGGAGATGCCTGCCAGTGGGAACACTCCGTCTGCGTGCACTCCGAAGGTATCTGGGTTCTCACCGCAGAGGACGGCGGCGCCTCCGAACTCTCCAAACTCGGCGTCACCGTCAAACCCATCCCCGCCTAAACCGCACAACCCAACCCCCAGCGTCCGCCCCGCATCGCACCGAAAGCAGCAGCCATGACCGAAACCACCAGCGTCCCCCTGGAAATCTCCAGCGCCCGCCCCGAACCCGGCCAAATTATCCTCAAAGCCCCCCGCCGCGGCAAACCCCCGCGCCACATCGCAGACTTCGACATGGCCGGCCGTCGCGCCTTCCTCGAAGAACTTGGCTACAAGCCCTTCCGAGCCGCCCAGCTTTCCAAACACTACTTCGAACGCCTCGTCAACGACCCGGCCCAGATGACCGACCTGCCCGCAGCAGAACGCGAAAAAATGGTCGCCGACGCCATGCCCCAGCTGCTCACCACCGTCCGCACCCTCGAAGCCGACGGCGGCGACACCCTCAAAGTCGTCCACCGCCTCTTCGACGGAGCCCTCGTCGAATCCGTCATCATGCGCTACGACAACCGCGTCACCATGTGCATCTCATCCCAAGCAGGCTGCGGCATGAACTGCCCCTTCTGCGCCACCGGCCAGCAGGGCCTCACCCGCAACCTCTCCACCGCCGAAATCGTCGAACAGGTCATCGCAGGCGCCCGCTACCTCAAAGACATGAAAGGCCTCGAACAGGCCGAAGGCGGCTCCGAAGACACCCGCCCCCTGCGCGTCTCCAACATCGTCTTCATGGGTATGGGTGAAGCCCTCGCCAACTACAAAGCCACCATGGGCGCCGTCCACCGCCTCATCGACCCCGCCCCCGAAGGACTCGGCATCTCAGCCCGCGGCATCACCATGTCCACCGTCGGCCTCGTCCCCGGCATCCGCAAATTCGAACTAGAAAAACTCCCCATCACCCTAGCCCTCTCCCTCCACGCCCCCGACGACGAACTGCGCGACGAACTCATCCCCATCAACCAGCGCTGGAAAGTCGACGAAACCCTCGACGCTGCCTACGACTACTACCGCACCACCGGCCGCCGCATCTCCATCGAATACGCCCTCATCCGCGACATCAACGACCAGGGCTGGCGCGCCGACCTCCTCGGCAAAAAACTCGCCTCCCGTGGCCGCGGCTGGGTACACGTCAACCCCATCCCGCTCAACCCCACCCCTGGCTCCAAATGGACAGCCTCCCGCAAGGGCGTCGAACAAAACTTCGTCGAACGCCTACGCGCCCACGGCATCCCCACCACCGTACGCGATACCCGCGGAAGTGACATCGACGGTGCCTGTGGCCAGCTTGCTGCTAAGGAAGATTAAATGCTGATGCACAGCAGATGCGCTTTTGCCTGCTGACCCTCTCGCTGGTTCGCTAACGCTCACGAGCGATTCACGCCAGCCCCAGCCAGCAGGCTGACAGCGCATCTGCTGTGCTCAGTTGTAGGGAGTCTGGTCAGCTGGCTGCCGAAGCGTCCTGCTCCTGCGCTTAAGCCCCGGACCTTAATGTGAAGCTCGCTATGTTTTGCGAAAACCATTAACATTCCGGGGCTTTTGCCGTATATTAGTTTGTTGGTTGTCTGTGCCATGCGTTTAGTACGCAAGCGGAGCGGTACCCGAACCCGGGAGAACGCACCGAACACAGAAAAAACACTACCAAGAGCCCCCAAGACACCTTGGGAGCACGAAAGTAAAGCGGAGGATATGGCCAAGAAAGACGGCGTCATCGAGATTGAAGGTACCGTGGTCGAAGCACTGCCCAACGCATCATTCCGCGTTGAGCTAGACAACGGACACAAGGTACTTGCCCACATCTCAGGCAAGATGCGTCAGCACTACATTCGAATCCTGCCTGAGGACCGAGTAGTAGTCGAGCTCAGCCCCTACGACCTCTCACGCGGTCGTATCGTCTACCGCTACAAGTAAACACGAGCAGCAAACGTCGCTAAGCAGCGGCGTTTACGCCGTGTAAAAGGGGTAAACAGTTCTCCCACCGGCTAGCCGGACATAGAACCTCTTACCTCGCCCGTCCAAAGCATTAGCTGAAACATCAACGCAAAGGAATGCGATGAAGGTCAAGCCGAGCGTTAAGCCGATCTGCGACAAGTGCAAAGTGATCCGCCGTCACGGTGTGGTCATGGTGATCTGCGAAAACCCGCGCCACAAGCAGCGCCAGGGCTAAACACTAGCCAACGCTGACAAGACCACCCCACCAGGTGGCACAACAGAAAATGGCACCGCTCCTGCTAATAAAGCAGGATACCTCCGGGCACAGAGGCCGGGGACCGGGACAACCGGGCAGTGATGTCACAGACCTCTGCGAAAACAAGGAGAACGCCCCATGGCACGTCTCGCTGGAGTCGATATTCCCCGCGAAAAGCGCGTGGAAATTGCTCTTACTTACATCTACGGCGTGGGCAAGACCCGTGCAAAAGAAGCGCTTGCTGCAACCGGTGTTGACCCCAACACCCGCGTCAAGGACCTTGACGATACCCAGCTCGTAGCTCTTCGTGACTTCATCGAAGGCAACTACAAGGTTGAAGGTGACCTTCGCCGCGAGGTTGCTGCCGACATCCGCCGCAAGGTAGAAATCGGTAGCTACCAGGGTCTGCGTCACCGCCGTGGCCTTCCCGTACACGGCCAGCGCACCAAGACCAACGCCCGTACCCGTAAGGGCCCGAAGCGTACCGTCGCAGGTAAGAAGAAGTAAACAGTGTTGCCTCAGTCTTGCACATCGCGTAAGACCAACACTTCAACCAAAACTTTGTAGGAGAATCAAAAATGCCTCCCAAGACTCGCGCAGCGGCCAAGCGTACCGGCCGCCGCAAGGTTTCCAAGAACATTGTTGCCGGTCAGGCACACATCAAGTCAACCTTCAACAACACCATCGTTTCAATCACTGATCCCTCTGGTGCTGTTATTTCCTGGTCATCCGCCGGCGAAATGGGCTTCAAGGGTTCACGCAAGTCAACCCCCTACGCAGCTCAGATGGCCGCTGAGACCGCTGCAAAGCGCGCTCAGGAACACGGTGTCCGCAAGGTAGACGTTTTCGTCAAGGGCCCCGGCCCCGGTCGCGAAACCGCTATCCGCTCACTCCAGGCTACCGGCCTCGAAGTTGGCTCCATCCAGGACGTCACCCCCGTTGCCCACAACGGTTGCCGTCCTCCGAAGCGCCGCCACGTCTAAGCCCCACCGGCTAGACGCGTCCCGAACATCGGGCGACCAGCAACCTACCAGTTGCAGGTCAATGAACAGACTGCTTCGTCTGCTTCCTCACTCGTTTTTCCCAACCTGTGAGCTCATATAGCGGATGCTCACCGAAAGGAAACATAGTGCTCATTGCACAGCGCCCCATCCTGCGTGAAGAACACGTATCGGAAAACCGTTCACGCTTCACCATCGAGCCCCTCGAACCCGGCTTCGGCTACACCCTGGGTAACTCCCTCCGCCGCACCCTTCTCTCATCCATCCCCGGTGCCGCTGTAACCAGCATCCGCATCGACGGCGTGCTGCACGAATTCAGCACTGTAGAAGGTGTGACCGAGGACGTCACCGAGATCATCTTGAACATCAAGAAGCTCTCCATCTCATCAGAGAACGACGAGCCCGTCATCGCCTACCTGCGCAAGCAGGGCGAAGGTGAACTCACCGCAGGCGACATCGAGGTGCCCGCAGGCGTCGAGATCCACAACCCGGACCTCCACATCGCAACCCTCAACAACCGCGCAAACTTCAACGCAGAACTGACCATCGAACGCGGCCGCGGCTACGTCTCGGCAGCACAGAACAAGTCAGGTGACGCAGAAATCGGCCGCATCCCGGTCGACTCCATCTACTCACCCGTCCTTAAGGTCACCTTCCGCGTCAGCGCGACCCGTGTTGAGCAGCGCACCGACTTCGACTCCCTCACCCTGGACGTCGAAACCAAGGAAGCAATTGCTCCCCGCGACGCAGTCGCATCAGCAGGCAACACCCTCGTTGAGCTCTTCGGCCTGGCCCGTGAACTCAACACCGCCGCTGAAGGTATCGAAGTTGGCCCGTCACCCGCTGACGAGTCAATGGCCGCAGACCTGGCTCTGCCCATCGAAGACCTGGACATGACCGTCCGCTCCTACAACTGCCTCAAGCGCGAAGGCATCCACACCGTGGGTGAACTCGTGACCCGCAGCGAAGCAGACCTCATGGACATCCGCAACTTCGGTGCCAAGTCCATCGACGAAGTCAAGGCAAAGCTCACCGAGCTTGGCCTGTCCCTCAAGGACTCACCCGCCGGAATGGACCTTTCAGCCCGCCTGCAGGACGACGACAGCTACGGCAGCGACTACTAAGACACCGGCAGTCAACGCTTCCACGCGTTACACCAGTCAAACATCTTTGGTTCCCCTGCCGTGAGGCAGTAAGGAACGGCTTACCAGGAGAATAAATTATGCCTACTCCCACTAAGGGTCCCCGCCTCGGCGGATCACCGACCCACGAGCGCATCATGCTGAACAACCTGTCTCAGCAGCTCTTCGAGCACAAGCGCATCACCACCACCGTTACCAAGGCAAAGCGTCTGCGCCCCGTCGCCGAGCGTCTGATCACCTTCGCAAAGAAGGGCGACCTCAACGCACGCCGCCGCGTCCTGCGCTCCATCGGTAACAAGACCGTAGTCCACGAGCTCTTCACCGTCATTGCCCCCGCAATGGCAGAGCGCCCCGGTGGCTACACCCGTATCACCAAGATCGGTAACCGCAAGGGCGACAACGCCCCCATGGCAGTTATCGAACTGGTCATGGAGCCCGTTGCAACCGCAGCAGCTGTTTCAGAAGCTACCAAGGTAGCAGAGACCGCAGCACCCGCAGCAGAAGAGACCAAGGCCGCAGCACCCGCAGCAGCCGAGTCATCAGACCTGCCCGCAGGCGCACACGCAGCAACCGAGAACGGCGAAGCTCCCGAGGGCTTCGAAATCAAGGGCAACGCTGACTCCATGAAGTACCACGTACCCGGCTCACGCTGGTACGCAAACACCCAGGCTGAAATCTGGTTCGACACCAAGGAATCAGCTGAAGCAGCAGGTTACGCACCTGCCGGTGGTGCAGCAGCACAGACCATCTCCGAAGACTAATTCTTAGTCACCGGTAGATAAAAGGCGGCTCTTCCCCTCACACGGGGGAGGGCCGCCTTTGTCTGTAGCGGGTAAAGTGGAGTGAGCCTGTACCCCGCCTTCTAAGGAGAGCCGTGACCGAAACCCCCGAGCAGCTATACGAGCCCCGCGTACGCGTGCGCCTTGATTTTGCCTACGACGGTGGCCCCTTCGCAGGCTGGGCCAAGCAGCCGGGGCTTATCACCGTTCAGGGAGTCCTCGAAGAAGCCCTGGCCCTTATCTTCCGCCGCCCTGTCTACACGACGGTAGCCGGGCGAACCGACGCCGGAGTTCACGCCCTGCACCAGGTGGTGCACTTCGACCTTGCCAAGGACGCCTGGGAGCGGCTACCCGGGCGCAGCCAGGACGCACCGGCGTCCGCCCTCCGCCGCAAATTGCGCGGGGCGCTCAGCAGGGCTCTGGCAGATGCTGAGGTACAACTTGGAATACCATCCCGTCTGCAGGGATATATGCAGCGGGCGATCACGGTCAGTAGATGCCAGGAGGCCCCAAGCGATTTCGATGCCCGCTTCTCGGCCCTCGAACGCTCCTACCGTTACCTGCTTGAAGACGGGCAAGAAGAGAAGGGCAGTAACCCGCTGAACCGGCAGGTAGCCTGGCAAATCAACCCCGTACTCGATATAGATCTGATGAACCGTGCTGCCCAGAACCTCTTGGGACTCAACGACTTTCTCTCCTTTTGTAAGCCCCGCGAAGGCTCCACCACGATTCGCGAGTTGCGCGAACTTCGGTTTGAGCGGCGGACGGACGGCCTCATCGAAGCAAACATCAGGGCAGACGCCTTCTGCCACAATATGGTGCGAACCCTCATCGCCTCACTGGTGATGGTGGGGGAGGGGAAAAAGGACGAAGCCTGGCTGATCTCCCGCATCGAAGAGCCCGTACGAGACTCCCAGGTGCGTCTAGCTGCCCCGCGCGGTCTGGCCCTAGCCTCCATCACCTACCCCGAGGCGTCCGGCTACGCAGCCCAAAGCGAGAAAGCCCGAAACCTGCGAACCCTCTAAATCACAAGCCTGTGATTTAAACGTGAGGTCAGTCAAAACCCCGTCTTTAAAGGGCTAAGCCCTGGATTAAGAGACTTAAACTCTGTATAGTTTCATACGTTGTGCGTATGCCGCCCTCATTTCGTACCCTGTTCTTCGGTCTAGTTGCAGGACAATAACGGGGAACAAGAGGTCTGAGGAAATCGGTACCGCAGATGCGTTTGGCCCTCACCCAAACCCTGCGTAAACGCACCTATGTAAACCAGCGCGATACCCAACTAGCGCTACAAGAAACGAGAAAAGGCGAAATTTTGCGCACTTACACTCCGAAGTCAGGCGACAACAACCGCCAGTGGCACATCATCGATGCCTCTGATGTTGTTCTCGGCCGTCTCGCAAGCCAGACCGCAATCCTGCTGCGCGGCAAGCACAAGCCCACCTTCGCACCCCACGTTGACATGGGTGACTCCGTCATCATCATCAACGCTGAAAAGGTTGCACTGACCGGTGCCAAGCTTGAGCAGAAGCGTGCCTACCGCCACTCGGGTTACCCCGGTGGTCTGAAGTCAGTCAACTACGCCGAACTGTTGGAAACCAACCCCGTTCGCGCCGTAGAAAAGGCTGTTAAGGGCATGCTCCCCAAGAACAAGCTGGCTGCCCAGCAGCTCAAGAACCTCAAGGTCTACGCAGGTTCCGAGCACCCCCACGCAGCTCAGCAGCCCAAGACCTACGAATTCACCCAGGTTGCCCAGTAATTCGGGCCTACGAAAGAACTATTAAAGGAGACATCGTGGCTCAGAACGAAGAGTACACCACCGAAGAAGAGCTCACCAGCTACACTTCCGAGTCCTCAGCACCCGTTGCTGAGAAGGCTGCCCGCCCTGCACTGACCGTTGGTGGTCAGGCTGTTGGCCGTCGCAAGGAAGCCGTTGCCCGCGTCCGCCTGGTACCCGGTACCGGCAAGTGGACCGTTAACGGTCGCGAGCTCGACAACTACTTCCCCAACAAGCTGCACCAGCAGGAAGTAAACGACCCCTTCAAGCTGCTTGAACTCGAAGGCGCCTACGACGTCTTCGCCCGCATCTCAGGTGGCGGCCCCTCCGGCCAGGCTGGCGCTCTGCGTCTTGGCGTTGCTCGTGCCCTGAACGAGATTGATGCTGAGAACAACCGCCCCGCCCTGAAGAAGGCAGGCTTCCTGACCCGCGACGCTCGCGTTATCGAGCGTAAGAAGGCTGGTCTTAAGAAGGCACGCAAGGCTTCACAGTTCTCAAAGCGCTAAGCTACGATTACTGGGCCTACTGCTCAGATTTGTTGTCAGATGCCCCATTTCTCTTTGCAGAAATGGGGCATTTGCCTTACCCGGCTTAGGGTCAAAAGACGTGTAACAGTGGGGTGTCTCACGTCTTATGCCTAAAATAGATGTGGAACATACACACGAGAGAAAGGGTGCCCATGGCATCTTCGAACACCACTCGCAATTCACGCTCCACCAAGGCCGCAGGCAAGGACGCCGCAGCCGACGTAGAAACTCCCAGCACCGATGCTGCGGAGCAGGCTACCCCCGAACAGGCAACTGACTCCAAGAAAGAAGCAGTTAAAGCGGCTCTCACCAAAGAGACCCGCCGCGTATCGGTCGTAGAGGACTACAGCGCAGAGCTCGACGAAATTTCATCTCTGACCAAGAAACTTAGCGGTGACGGCGAGAAGTCGGACGCCTGGAAGGCTGGCTACCCCTACGACAAGAAGCTTTCCCGCAAGGAATATGAGAAGGAAAAGCGAGCTCTGCAGATTGAGCTCCTTAAGCTCCAGCTCTGGGTTAAGGAAACCGGCCAGAAGGTTCTAATTATTTTTGAGGGCCGCGACGCAGCGGGTAAGGGCGGCGCCATCAAGCGCTTTATGGAACACCTCAACCCCCGCGGTGCCCGCGTCGTTGCTCTGGAAAAGCCCACCGACGTTGAGCAGACCCAGTGGTATTTCCAGCGCTATATCCAGCACCTGCCCTCCGGCGGCGAAATCGTGCTCATGGACCGCTCCTGGTACAACCGCGCAGGCGTCGAGCGCGTCATGGGCTACTGCACCTCCCAGCAATACTACGAATTTATGCGTGAGGTCCCCGAACTAGAGCGCATGCTGGTTAACTCCGGCGTCAAACTCATTAAGTTCTGGTTCTCCGTTACCCGTGCAGAACAGCTAGCCCGCTTCAATTCCCGCCGCACCGATCCCGTACGCCAGTGGAAGCTATCGCCTACCGACCTGGCCTCCCTCGATAAGTGGGATGACTACACCGCGGCTAAAGAAGCTATGTTCTTCTATACCGACACCGGCGATGCCCCATGGACCGTCGTGAAGTCTAACGACAAGAAGCGCGCCCGCCTCGAAGCCATGCGCCACGTGCTCAACCAGTTCGACTACCCCAATAAGGACCACGCCCTGGTCGGTTCCACCGACCCGCTCATCGTGGGTAAGGGATCAGACGTTCTAGAAGACGATGTGCCCGAAAACCCTGAGGGTTTCCCCGTCTTACGCGAAGAAAAATAGAACTGAGCGCGTAGAATAATCAGTAATGTCTAGATTATTCGGAACCGACGGTGTTCGCGGCCTCGCTAACGAAGTGATTACTCCTGCTCTTGCTATGGAGCTTGCGCAGGCCGCGTCCATCGTCCTTGGGTTCAATACGGTTAAAGAAGGTGTCCGCCCCAAGGCTGTTATCGCCCATGACTCCCGTATCTCTGGTGAGTTCATTGGCGCGGCAATGACCGCAGGCTTTGCGGCATCAGGTGTTGACGTGCTCGACGCGGGTATGGTGCCTACCCCCGCCGCGGCTTACCTAGTGGCAAGTACAGAAGCCGACTTCGGCGTCATGATTTCTGCTTCCCACAACGCGGCTGAAGACAACGGAATTAAGTTCCTGGCTCGCGGTGGTAAGAAGCTGGATGATGCGATTGAGGACGCCATCGAGGCCCTCTACCGCTCCAAGGACTTCCGTTACCCCACCCACGGTGAGGTGGGGCGCGTCCGTCCGCTGACTGATGGTGAAGACCGCTACGTCACCCATCTGGTCTCAACCATGCCCGAGCACCGCCGCCTTAACGGCCTTAAGGTTGTACTGGACTGTGCTAACGGCGCCTCCTCTGGGGTTTCTCCCGATGCCTTCCGCACCCTGGGCGCCAAGGTGTTTGTGATTGGTGCTGAACCCGATGGCATTAACATCAACGACGGTGTGGGCTCGACCCACCCCGAGAAGCTTCAGGAAGCGGTTGTTCGCCACAGCGCTGACCTGGGTATTGCCCACGACGGCGACGCCGATCGCTGTATGGCTGTCGATGAGCAGGGCAACCTGGTCGATGGCGATCAGATTATGTCGATTCTTGCGCTGTCGATGAAGGAAGCAGGCACTCTCAAGGACGACACCCTGGTCGCCACGGTCATGTCTTCACTGGGCCTGGAAATCTTCCTCAAGGAACACGGCATCAAGCTAGAGCGCACCGCTGTGGGCGATCGCTACGTGCTGGAATCCATGAACAAGAATGGCTTTAACCTGGGCGGTGAGCAGTCGGGCCACGTGATTATGTCGGACCACGCCACTACCGGTGACGGCGTGCTCACCGGTCTGCATCTGGCTGCTGAAATGGCCCGTACCGGTCTGCCCCTCTCTGAGCTGGCTAACCGCATGCAGGCAACCCCCCAGAAGCTGATCAACGTCAAGGGCGTTGACCGCGCTGGCGTTGCTGGCTGTGTGCCCCTGCAAGAAGCGATTAAGGACGCCGAGGCCCAGCTGGGCGATACCGGTCGAGTTCTGCTTCGCCCCTCGGGTACCGAACCCCTGGTGCGCGTCATGGTTGAAGCTGAGACCCAGGAAGTTGCAGATGCAACCGCCCAGGCTCTAGCCGATGTTGTGGCTCGTGAGCTCGCTATCTAAGGTAGCCTCCTCTTAGCCTCTGCCGGGCCCTGTTTTCCCTCACCGGGGGAGCGGGGCCCGGCTTTTTGCGCTCAAGCCTATACTTGTCTAACCGGTGTGAGAAGTTGTTTTCTCCGGTTGTGCAAAAAGAACAGGGCATGAGAAAGCCCCGGTAGGTAACTACCGGGGCTTTCTCTATCAAAGGATAGAAAATTACTTGACGGTCAGAGCGTCGCGGATTTCCTTCAGCAGAGCAACCTGGGGATCCTCTTCCTCAATCTCTTCTTCAAGGTCGAGCTTGGCAGCACGACGCTCGTTGAACTTGTTGATGGGCATAACGATGCAGAAGTACAGGGCTGCTGCAACGATGAGGAAGTTAACAACTGCGGTTAGGAAGACACCGATTTTGACGTCGCCGAATGCTAGCCACTGATCGAAGGAGATATCTCCACCGGTCAGCATCGCGATGGCGGGCATCATGACGGACTCAACAAGAGCGTTAACAACTGCAGTAAAGGCGGTACCAATGATCAAACCGACTGCGAGGTCGATGACGTTACCGCGGGTGATGAAATCTTTAAAACCACTAAGCATGAGTTCAAGAATAGCGTTTTCTGCCAGTGGTGAACACCAGTCTGAGCTGAAATTTTCGCTGTAAACCAGTGGGTTTACTCACAGGCGGGGGTAACCTATCAGCTTATGCTAAAAATTTGTAGGTTTCCAGTCATCAACCCGCCGGCCGGTACCCGTTTCTTAGTAGGTGGGGGCGGGCCCCGTACCCCAGAAATCTTCTAGTGTTTCAAATCCAGATTCTTTTAGCGCGGTGGCTTCCTCAATGCCGATATAACGCAGGTGCCAGGACTCATACCAATAGCCGGTGGTCTCGTGGTGCCACCAGGGGTAGCGCACCACAAATCCATAGCGGTGGGCGTTCTCGGCTGCCCATAGGGCAGCTGCCGTGTCTTTGAAGCAGGGCTGGAGGTCGCAGGCGCCACCGGTTCCGATATCGAGGGCAAGCCCCGTTTGATGTTCCGAATAACCCGGGCGGGCAGAAGCCACATCTGCATGATCTGTACCGTACTGGGCAGCCCAGCTGGCATAAGTTCCCTGCTGGGTCTCATACGACCGGTAACCGCTGAGAGCGACCATGGGGGCACCCGCTGCAGAGGCATCGGCAAACATGCGGTGCGCTGCTTGCGCTGCCTCGGCATGAAGTATGACAGGGCTATGAGGTAGCTCGCTAAAGCCAGCGAAACTGTGAAAAATAAGAGCGCATACCTAGTTCTTCCGTAACAGAACCTTACGAATCTTGTGATCATGGGACTTCTTCAAGATCAGTCGGGCTCGCCCACGTGTGGGGCGCACATTCTCTCGCAGGTTAGGTTCGTTGATAGAGCGCCAAATGCTCAAAGCCAGCTCAACCGCTGCGTCCTCTGACAAGTCGGCATACCGTTTGAAGTAGGAGTTGGGGTTGGTGAAAGCCGACCGCTGGAGCTTCAGGAAGCGTTGCACATACCAGTGCTCTATATCTCTGGTAGAAGCATCAACGTAGATAGAGAAATCAAAGAAGTCAGCCAGGCTTAGTGCCGAGCTTTTCTCGCTATCAAGCTTGGCCGGGGCCAATACATTTAAGCCCTCGACAATGAGAACGTCGGGGCTGGTAACCTCAATGCGCTCACCCTCTACGATGTCGTAGTAGAGGTGGGAATACTTAGGGGCGGTGACGAGGGGAGCACCTGACTTCACTTCTGACACAAACCTCAAGAGGGCACGGCGGTCGTAGGACTCTGGGAAACCCTTGCGTCCCATAAGCCCCCGGCGTTCTAACTCGGCATTGGGGTAGAGGAAGCCGTCGGTGGTTACCAGCTGGACGTTCGGGGTTGAGGGCCAGCGTCGAAGCAGCTCCTGCAGGACGCGGGCGGTAGTTGATTTGCCGACAGCTACTGACCCTGCCACGCCGATAATAAAAGGAACTTTCTGGCCTTGAAGACCTAAAAAGTCGTTAGTCATGTGGTTAGCGCTCGCGGCTGCATTGACATAGAGGTTGAGCAGGCGAGAAATAGGCAGATAAACCTGTGCCACTTCCTCCAAATCAATGGTCTCACCCAGCCCGCGTAGCTGTTGCAGCTCGTCCTCTGTCAGCGGAACTGAGATCTCGCTAGCGAGTCGGGACCAGGTATCCCGGTCTAGCTCCGTGAACGGAGAATATTTGGAAGAAAGCGCAGATATGCTCATTTACAACAGTCTAGAGGGGTGTAGATAGCGAGCCTAATATGACGACGGTCTAAAGGGAAAAGACAGATCGCGACACTGTGGCGAAGACAGCAGTAGGGCAATGAATTCTTAGATGTAAGATGAATACCATGTGTGGAATCGTAGGATACGTAAGTCTCGGCACTGCCGCAGACGGTAAGAAATTTGACCATACCGCATACGATGTGGTTCTCGAAGGTCTGCGCCGCCAGGAATACCGCGGCTATGACTCAGCCGGTGTTGCCCTCATTGGCGATAACGGCATTGAATTCCGTAAGAAGTCAGGCAAGCTTGTTAATCTCGAAGCTGAAGTAGAAGCTAACCCGCTGCCTGCTACCACTATCGGTATTGGTCACACCCGCTGGGCTACCCACGGTGGCCCTACCGACAATAACGCTCACCCGCACGTTGTAGACAACGGCCGCCTGGCAGTTGTGCACAACGGCATTATCGAAAACTTCGCAGAGCTGCGCGCTGAACTGGTTGAAGAAGGCTGTGAGTTCAAATCACAGACCGACACTGAAATTGCAGCTAACCTGATTGCCTCCATCTACAACAAGCTGGAGAACAAGGACCTCACCGAAGCCGTCCGCCAGGCATCAAACCGCCTTGAAGGCGCCTTCACCATCCTGGTCATCCACGTTGACCACCCTGATCGTGTCGTAGCAACCCGTCGCAACTCACCCCTGGTTATTGGCCTGGGCGAAAACGAAAACTTCCTGGGCTCAGACGTCTCTGGCTTCATCGACTACACCAAGAAGGCAGTCGAAATGGGCCAGGACCAGATTGTTACCATCACCGGTAGCGACTACTCCATCATCGACTTCGAAGGTTTCCCCGCCAACGGCAAGGAATTCAC
Organism: Rothia sp. 11273D007AR; assembly: GCF_053547255.1. Taxonomy (NCBI): domain Bacteria; kingdom Bacillati; phylum Actinomycetota; class Actinomycetes; order Micrococcales; family Micrococcaceae; genus Rothia; species Rothia sp. 11273D007AR. Next base: position 118,740 of record NZ_JBPPWJ010000002.1, read on the forward strand.
CATCGAGTGGGACGCCGCTGCTGTTGAAAAGGGTGGCTACGACTCCTTCATGGAGAAAGAAATCCACGAGCAGCCCGCAGCCGTGCGCGATACCCTGCTGGGCCGTCTGGACGAAAAGGGTAACCTGACCCTCGACGAACTTAAGATTGACGACGCCACCCTGCGTTCCGTCAACAAGATTATCGTTGTCGCCTGTGGTACCGCCGCCTACGCTGGCCAGGTAGCCCGCTACGCTATCGAGCACTGGTGCCGCATCCCCACCGAGGTCGAGCTGGCCCATGAGTTCCGCTACCGTGACCCCATCGTAGATGAGAAGACCCTGGTCGTTGCCCTCTCCCAGTCCGGCGAAACCATGGACACCCTCATGGCAGTGCGCCACGCCCAGGAACAGGGAGCCAAGGTTATTTCAATCTGTAACACCAACGGCTCAACTCTGCCCCGTGAATCCGATGCAGCTCTCTACACTCACGCGGGCCCCGAGATCGCAGTTGCATCCACCAAGGCCTTCCTCTCGCAGATTGCTGCTGCCTACCTGCTCGGCCTCTACCTGGCCCAGCTGCGCGGCAACATGTACAAGGATGAAATCCGTACCATCCTTGAAGAGCTGCAGAAGATGCCCGAGAAGATTCAGGCTGTTATCGACAATGAGCAGCAGGTCAAGGATCTCGGCACCTCTATGAAGGACGCCAAGTCCGTGCTCTTCCTGGGCCGCCACGTTGGCTTCCCCGTAGCGATGGAAGGCGCCCTGAAGCTCAAGGAAATCGCCTACCTGCATGCCGAAGGCTTCGCAGCGGGCGAGCTCAAGCACGGCCCCATCGCCCTTGTCGAAGAAGGCCAGCCCATCTTCGTCATCGTCCCCTCACCCAACGGCCGCGACTCCCTGCACTCCAAGGTTGTTTCTAACATCCAGGAAGTCCGCGCTCGCGGTGCAGTGACCATCGTTATCGCAGAAGAGGGCGATACCGCTGTTGAGGAACATGCAGATCACATCATCCGCATCCCCGCCTCACCCAGCCTGCTCCAGCCCCTGCTGTCCACCGTGCCCCTGCAGATCTTTGCATGCTCTGTGGCTCACGCGAAGGGCTACGACGTTGACCAGCCCCGTAACCTGGCTAAGTCAGTAACCGTCGAGTAAAGCTTCTCTACACGAGTAGAGATAGGAACCCCGTACCCGGTAGGGTGCGGGGTTCGCTCTTTAAACTGATAGGCGGGAACGTAGAATGGGCAAGAGAAAGATGCTTTAGAAGGAGCGAAGAGAGAGCCTATGATTATTGGTACCGGTACTGACGTGGTCAATATAGATCGGTTCGCTGAGCTCTTAGAACGTACCCCAGCCCTACGGGAGCGGCTCTTTGCGCCGGGGGAGCGGGGGTTGCCCGTCCGCTCCCTAGCCGCCCGCTTTGCGGCTAAGGAGGCCGCTGCCAAGGCCTTGCGGGCCCCTGCCGGTCTGAACTGGCAGGATTGCTGGGTGGAGAAGGGCGCGGACGGCGCCCCCTACCTGGTCGCAGAAGGGACGGTTGCCCGGCGAGCTGCTGAACTGGGGATCAACCGCTGGCACCTCACGATGAGCCATGATGAACCTATAGCTACCGCAACCGTTGTGGCAGAGTACCTGAGCGACAGTGACCTGTTGAACCTGTTGCGTTTAGATCCCTCTGCCCGGGGGCTGCTGTTAGCTCGCCCGGTAGAAGAGGGGAACTAGAGTGGTTAGCGCCAAAGAATTGACCCACGGGGACGTCGAACAATATGTCACTTGCCCTACTTCTTCCTCCCATAAGTACACCCGCGGGGTGTTAGGCCTGCTGACCGGGAGCGATACCTACCCGGGTGCTGCCCTCATGTCTGCCCGGGCTGCCGTCAATACCGGGGTCGGCATGGTGCGGTTTGCTGGAACGTCCTCCCTGAACTTCCAGGTACAGCTGGCCGTGCCTGAAGCTGTATGCAGCGTGGGCGAAGCCGAGAAACTACACATAGATGCCTGGGCTCTTGGCTCAGGTATCGCCGGAGAATCACGAGAAACTGAGGCTCTGGCCGTCCTTACGGGAGGGCAACCGGCCGTTATTGACGCAGGGGCGATTTCCCTAGCTGCCCGGCTGGTAGCTGATGGGCTAGAGCTGGCGTCACACCATATTCTGACACCCCATGCCGGCGAGCTGGTTGATGCCCTGACCTGGCTTCTGGCTCTGGCACCGTCCGCGCTCCATGCCCTTGATCCCGAATTGACAGAGCCACCCACCCGGGAGCAGGTGGAAGCTGACCCATATAGCTTTGCAACCCTCCTGGCTCAGGCAACGCGGGCCACAGTGCTGCTCAAGGGCGGAACGAGCATCTTAGCCGCACCCACCGGTGAGCTCTTTCAGATAACCAGCGAGAACCACTGGCTGGCCACCGCCGGTAGCGGGGACACCCTCACCGGTATTCTCGGGGCTCTCCTTGCCCGGTATCAGGCGGAAGAATCCGCCCCCGGTGCCCTCTCAACTGACTATGCCAGGCTAGCGGGCGCCGCCATTCAGATATATCAGTTAGCAGCAGACCTGGTGCACGGAGCAGGGATTTCTGGCCCCACGCCACCAACCCTGGTAGCCCAGAATATTCCCGAGGCCGTAGCCATATTTCTTGAGAAGTAGACCTATAACAAAGGCCGGTTACCCTGACGGTAACCGGCCTTCTTGCATACGAGTCCTAGTAGGCGCCGTCCTTAGCAAAGACCGCGCGGACGGTGCGGAAAAGAATGACGATATCGCTCATCACCGACCAGTTCTCAACGTAGTAGAGGTCTAGGCGAATAGACTCTTCCCACGAGAGATTCGAGCGGCCAGAGACCTGCCAGAGGCCGGTAATGCCGGGCTTGACCAGCAGGCGGCGGTAGGCGTCCTCTTCGTACTGTTCAACTTCAGAGGGCAGCGGGGGGCGGGGCCCCACAAGCGACATATCGCCGACAAAGACGTTCCACAGCTGAGGAAGCTCATCGATGGAGTACTTGCGGATAAACTTACCGATCTTAGTGATGCGGGGGTCATCTGCCATTTTGAAGAGTACCCCGTTGCCCTCGTTCCGGTCCATAAGCTCCTTTTTGAGCTCTTCGGCGTTGGTGACCATTGAGCGGAATTTAATCATGTAGAAGGGGGCACCCCGGTAGCCGACGCGTTCCTGCAGGAAGAAGATGGGGCCGCCGTCCTTTTTGACCAGCAGGGCAACGGGGACGAGTAAGGGGGCCAGGAAAATCAGGCCAAGGCCCGATGCTACAACGTCGATAGCCCGTTTGACCAGGGCCTGCATGCCTTCAATACGGGGAGTATGAACGTGAATCAGGGGGACGCCGTTGAGCGGCTGGGTATGGATACGGGGGCCCGCGATATCGGTCATAGCGGGAGCCATGATGAGTGCAACGTGGGCAGCAGCTAGTGCCCATCCCAGGCGGCGAAGCTCTGTGGGATTGAGCCCGTGACCGGTAGAAACCGCCACCGCGTGAATATTGTTCTCACGAACCACCCTGAGGACTTCTGAGGCATCGGGGGAATAGCCAAGGGTCGGAATAGCGCCATCAGCGAGCTGGGTGCCGGGACGAGAACGAGGCAGGTAGGCCGCTACCGGGAAGAGACCGGAGGTACGGGCCCCCTGGAGGGTCTTGTAGAGGTGCTCGCCTGAGGCTGAGTCACCGATAATCATGACGCGAGAAAGAGCCCGGCCTTTATTGCGCCAGTGGACGAGCCAACGGCGCACGCCCCAGCGGGCGCAAAGAAGCAGGACCATACCGATGGGGTAGGCCAAGATAACGTAGGTGCGGGCAAAATCGATTTTGGTCAGGTAGGAGAAAATTGCGATGACCGCGAAGAAATAGGTCGTTGCTTTGGTTACCAGACGGTATTCATCGACACCGTGCCCTAGGTAGCGAATATTGCGGCTATTGGCAATCGAGAGTGCAAAGAGCCAAATAAGACCAAAGGCTACACCTGTTCCCACGTATCCTAAAGGCAGGTTGGCGCGTCCCATGACTTCTGAGTTTTGAAAGCCGAAGCTAGCAATATGAGCCAGGGTGATAGCGAGTGTAATAGCCAAAGTGTCGGCTAGGTAGAGAGCAACCCTAATTTTGGGGTGCCAGGTGCGGCGGTTGCGCGTTTCTGCCCACCGCTCCTCAATGTACTGTTCGTTCACTAGTGTGTATTCCCCTAAAGATGGAGTCTGCTCCGGGTGCGAGAGTGAGGTGGGCAGACCTGTACGATTAGGCTTTTAATACTACAGTGTTAGCTGGCTTAAGAGCGGGTAGATATCCTGAAATATGCTTCACACTTTCAGCTGAAAGTAACTTGTTAGTGCTGGTCAGAGTGTTCTTAGCGGGTAAGCCCAGCTTCGTGCAGGATAAAGTCAATCACCGGTTCGTAGAGGTGCGGGGTGACGTTATCGTCCATGGGGACCGCAACGAGTATCTGCCCCTGTTCGGCGGAGACAAAAAGCCCGGGGTCGTTGCAGTCAGCGATACCGATGGTCGGAATCCCAGCGGAGGCCGCATAGCCGGCAAGTCCGTGGTCGGCGATGACAAGACCGGGAGTAATTCCCCGTTCTTGAAGCTGGGCGAGCGCTAGCTGCATAGGGCCGGGGAAGTGAGTGTGCTGCAGGTTGCCGTACTGCTCGAACATAATGACGTCAAAGATTTGGCGGATATCGCCGTCAAGGAAACGGTCGCCCTCCTCGATGGTCAGGACGGTTGCCCCATGAGTTTTGGCTGCTGCTGCAAGACGGGCGTAGATAGGGAAAAGGCCGGCGGGGTGGCCGGTGGCAAAAAGCAGGCTTTTGCCCGCCCGTACTGCGTCACCGAAGATACGGGCGTATTCGGTGAGCCCATCAATACAGAGATCAGCGCTGATGGTGTCTTGGCCCTCCCTGTGATTGGGGTCAGAACTGGTACCGACCCTGCGCGCCATTAGCTCGAAGATATCGTCGACGGTCCAGTTTCTGGTCCACTTGACACCGAACTCTAGGTGCTCGTTGCCCTCAACAAAGCCCTGCATATGGGCGAGGTTGTTCTCACGGGCGGTTGCTACCTGCCCGGTGATCCGGGATTTATCGAGGTAGGCTGCGAATTCTTGGCGGGTCATGGAAAAGGTCATGGGTTTCCTCCTAAGAGCGGGCAAGGGACTGATAGAGCTGAATAAGGGCCTGGGCTGTTGCCTGCCAGGTAAAGTCATGGGCGCGCCGGGCCCCGGCATGCCCTAATGTGAATCGACGCTGCGGGTCTCTCACAAGCTGCTCGATGGCGTCCGCCCAGGCGGCGGGCGTCCGCTGGGCTACTAGCAGACCGGTGACGCCGTCAGCTACTGCTTCCCTGAGCCCGTCCACCTTGCTAGCGAGTACCGGGGTGCCGCAGGCAGAGGCCTCCAGGGCAACCAGGCCAAAGGTTTCTGAGGATGAAGGGCAGGTAACGATATCGGCCTTTCGGAAAGCCTGGGCGAGGTCGGGGGTGGGCATCGAGGGAAGTAGGCGGACGCGGTCGCCTAGTCCCAGCTCTTCTGCTCGGGTATCGAGATCCTGTTCATAGTTTGTGCCGGAGGTTCCAATGATGTCGAGGGTAACGTCCAGCTCTCGCGGAAGTAGGCCGAGGGCTTCAACCAGCAGATGAGGGCCCTTAAGGTGCTGGGGGCGGCCGGCAAAGACCAGGTGGGCTGCACCGTCCTGCCCCTCATGAAGAGGGCGGACGCCCTCGCGCGGGGAGAAAACAGAAAGGTCAACGCCGGGGGCTACCGTCACCAGTTGGGATTCTTGTGCCCCGTAGAAGTCGCGCATCTGGGCTGCCTCATACTCCGTATTGACCACTAGAGCGGCGGCCCTGCGGACCAGCGCCTGCTCACCACGCAAACGTACCTCGGGCTCTGGACACTCGCCCTCACCCAGACGGGCATTTTTGGCAGCTGCGGTGGTGTGCATTGTATGAACGAGCGGTACCTGCGGGTAGGCTGCAAGGGCCGCCAGACCCGAGAGCCAGTAGTGGCTGTGAACCAGCTGGGGCGGTCGCGACGCTATAGCCCGAACGGCCATAGCAAAGCCCGGAACCAGCTCAGGTAAATCTTCCTTACGGGCTCCTTCAGCCTCAGGCAGGTAGAGAGCGGTAACGGTGGCCCGCTCGTGATACCGTACCTGCCCAGCTTGCTGGCGGTCGGTTGCCAGCGTAAAAACTTCCACGGTCAGCTGGGGGTTGACCTCAAGAAGAGCCGCCAAAGAACGCTCAATATAGACGTTCATGCCGCCAGCATCCCCTGATCCAGGTTGGGCCAGGGGTGAGGTATGCAGCGAAAAGATATGCAGGTGCAGCGGAAAAGAAAAACTCACACCTCTACTCTACCCCTGCCACATCTGCCCGCGCTCTGTAGGCGTCAGCGCAGGTGCGCTAACGGCAAACTCAACTAAGCTAGAGAAGAAAAGACCCTACGCCCAAGGATGACACCGTGTCTATCGACAGCCTCTACCGCGCCCACGGCTTCGTGCCCCTTGACGCTCCCACAGATGCAGAACGCCTCGCCGTCATCGACCTGGATGCCGTTGAACATAACGTCCGGCGCATCAAAACCCTCATCGGGCAGCGCGCCCTCATCGCCGTGGTCAAAGCGGACGCCTACGGGCACGGGGCTCTCGACGTAGCCCGGTCGGCAGTGGCGGCAGGAGCTGACTACCTGGGGGTCGTCCACGTCAAAGAAGCCCGCACTCTCCGCGCCGGCGGTGTTACAGCCCCCATTATCGCCTGGCTCCACACCCCCCGAACCGACTTTGCCCAAGCCCTCACAGACAACCTCGAGCTGGGCGTCTCAAGCACCTGGGAACTTGACGCCATCGCAAGCGCCCACCGTGCCAGCGGGCAGCAAGAGCCTGTTAAAGTTCACCTCAAAGTAGATACCGGCCTAGGCCGCAACGGTGTGACCATGAGCGAACTACCGGCGCTCGCCGCCGCCGCCCGCCAGCTCGAAGAGGACGGGGTGCTGCAGGTGGTCGGGGTCTTCTCCCACCTGGCAGTAGCTGACGAACCAGAACGTACCGAAACAGCCGAGCAGTCCCAGACCTTCGACCGGGCTTTAGACATCTTGCGTTCCGCCGGTCTGCGCCCGACCCTGCGCCACCTTGCTAACACACCCGCAACCTTCAGCGCGGCGTCCGTCGGCGCTGAAGAAGGCCTGCTGCGGGACGCCGTCCGGGTGGGTCTCGGTCTCTACGGGCTGTCACCCCTGCCCGGGCAGACCCCAGCAGACCTGGGACTCAAGCCGGTCATGCACCTGCAAACCTTCATCAACGCAGTCAAGGAAGTCCCCGCAGGCCAAGGCGTCTCCTACGGCCTTAACTACGTGACCGACAAGCCCACGACCCTGGTCCTGGTGCCGGTTGGCTACGCGGACGGCGTTCCCCGAGTCGCAACCGGCGGGCCGGTCCGTATCTACCCGGCCTCCGGCCCCGCCCGAACCTACCGGGAGGTGGGTCGAATCGCCATGGACCAGCTGGTCGTAGACCTCGGTGAACCCGGTTTGGCTGACCCCGCGGTCGGCTTCCTGGGTGCCCCTGCCGTCCTCTTCGGAACCGGCGACAACCCGCCTGTCACCGACTGGGCAGAAGCCTCCGGAACGATTAACTACGAAATCGTCACCCGCATATCCCCGCGCGTCACCCGCATCAGCGTCGGCGGATCCTGGCGCCAGCGCGACACCGAAAGCGAGCAGTAAACCGTGACCGACCGCGTCCTTGACCTCGAAATCACCGGCCCCGAGCACACCCGCGCCATCGCCCTGGCCCTAGCGCCCCTCCTCACCGCGGGCGACGTCCTGATTCTCACCGGCGAACTGGGAGCCGGCAAAACCACCTTCACCCGCTCCCTCGGCGAAGGACTCGGCGTGCGTGAGGGCGTCATCTCACCCACCTTCGTCCTCTCCCGCGTCCACCCCAACCTACCCAACGGCCCCCGCCCCGGCGGGCCTGACCTCGTGCACGTTGACGCCTACCGACTCGCCAGCTCAGAAGAACTCGACGACCTCGACCTCGAATACTCCCTCGACCGGTCCGTCACCGTCATCGAATGGGGCCGCGACAAAGCAGAACACCTCTCAGAATCTATTCTCGATCTGGAATTTACCCGGGTGACAGGCGCAGACCTGGCCGAGACCGACCCCTACGCCCTCTACGCCCCGGGAAACTGGGAAGAAGAGGACGAGGACGGCGGGGCCCCCGAACCGCGCCGACTCCGCCTCATCGGAAGCGGACCCCGCTGGGAAAATGCTTGGGATGAATTAGCGGAACATCTGACTCGTGTAGGGGGAGCATAGGGATCTTTGGAAGCTCCGCGGGCTCGCAGCGAGCGCGAGCCCGTAACGCCGAGTATCAAGCCTTTGAGCCTAAACACGCTAGACTGGTGGGGTGCTTATTCTTGCTCTTGATTCATCCGCTATTGCTTCTGTCGCCCTGGGGCGCCTGGACGGGCAGGCCCTAACCCTGCTCGCTTCACGGTCAACCGAAGACACCCGCTCTCACGCCGAAGTGATGGCTCCCTTTGTGGCTGAGGTGCTGGCTGAGGCAGGAGTATCGGGCCAGGACGTCGATGCCGTCATCACCGGCACCGGACCCGGTCCCTTCACCGGCCTGCGCGCCGGTATCGTCACCGCCCGTTCCCTGGCCTTCGCCTGGAGTAAGCCCCTGTACGGAATCATGAGCCTGACCGCCCTGGCCGAGACAGCAGAAGCTGCCGCGCGGGCGTCCGGTCATACCCGTTTTTTGGTGGCGTCAGATGCCCGCCGCAAGGAAATATACTCGGCTGTCTATGAACTAACTGAGCAGGGCTATCAGCTAGAAAGCGGCCCCACCGTGGGCCCGGCCAGCGAGGCCCCCGACCTGCCCGCCTACGGTTTTGGCACTTCCCTCTACCCCGAGGCTCTGGACACCCAGCCCGGCTTTGAGCATACCCAGCCGGACGCCGCCGCCCTGCTGGCAGCCGCTGCCCGCCTGGGCTTGACCAATCTCAGCACCGATACGAGCGCCCTCTACCTGCGCGAATCCGATGCCAAGGTGCCTGCCGCCCGTAAGAAGGCCAGCGCCTAATGCTGCTCACCGACCTTCCCACGGGGCTGGCCGATGGGGCTCAAGCCAGGGAAATGACCCTGCACGATATCCCAGCCGTCCATACCCTAGAACTCGACCTCTTCCCGGCCGACGCCTGGCCCCTGGACATGTTCCTTGCCGAAATCACCCACGAAACCCGGGGATATGTCGTCCTGGAAATCCCTACAGAAACTGGCCCGCAGGTCATCGGCTATGCCGGGCTCATGAGCGTAGCCGACACCGCCGACGTGCAAACCATCGCTGTTGCCCCCGCCTACGAGGGGCGCGGCTACGGGCGAGCCCTACTCGATTTTCTCGCCCGCGAGGCAGCCGCCCGCGGCGCTGAACAGATACTACTGGAGGTACGCGCCGATAACCCCCGGGCCCAGGACCTCTACCTGAAAAACGGTTACCAGCAGATTCACGTGCGCCGCCGCTACTACAACGACGGGGTCGATGCCCTCATCATGCGCCGCGACCTCACCCAACAGACCGCCTAGCAAGGAGAAACCAGCCATGACCGCTAAAACCGAACCCCTGGTGCTGGGTATTGAGTCCTCCTGCGACGAAACCGGCATTGGCATTGTGCGGGGCTCAACCTTGCTGACCAACACCGTCTCGTCCTCTATGAACGAGCATGTGCGCTTTGGCGGGGTCATCCCTGAGATTGCTTCCCGCGCTCATCTGGACGCCATGGTCCCGGCCCTTCAAGCAGCCCTGGATGAAGCCCAGGTAAGCCTGGATGATTTGGACGCTATTGCCGTGACCGCAGGCCCCGGCCTGGCCGGTGCCCTCATGGTGGGGGTCTCTGCCGCTAAGGCACTGGCTACCGCTACCGGCAAGCCCCTCTACGGTATTAACCACCTGGTTGCCCACGTGGGTGTGGGGCTGCTCGATGACTGCGGTATCGAGGGACACACCGCTGATTTTCTGGACGGGCTGCCGAGTGAGGGAATTGGCGCCCTGCTGGTCTCCGGTGGGCATACCGAAATCCTGGCCGTGCGTGACATTACCGGGGACGTTGAGTTGCTGGGCGCCACCCTGGACGACGCCGCCGGCGAAGCCTACGACAAGGTGGCCCGGCTGCTAGGCCTGCCCTACCCGGGTGGGCCGGTAATTGACCGGGTTGCTAAGGACGGCAACGGGGCGGCTTTCGCCTTCCCCCGAGGTCTGTCGACGCGCAAGTTTATGGGTACCGCTGAGGAGCCCGGCCCCCACCGCTACGACTTTTCTTTCTCGGGTCTGAAGACCGCTGTGGCCCGCGTCGTCGAAGGCTTTGAGGCCCGGGGCGAAGAGGTACCGGTTGCTGATATCGCGGCTTCTTTCCAGGAGGCTGTGGTAGACGTTATTACCAAGAAAGCTATGCTGGCCTGCACCGAACGCGGTATCACCACCCTGTTGTTAGGTGGGGGAGTGGCCGCTAACTCCCGCCTGCGTGAACTGACTGCCCAGCGCTGTGCCGAGCACGGTATCAAACTGGTGATTCCCCAGCTGAGCCTGTGCACCGATAACGGGGCCATGGTAGCGGCCCTGGGTGCCCGCCTGGTATCTGAGGGGCGGGAGCCGTCGGGAATTGACTTCACGGCAGACTCGTCCCTGCCCGTCACTAAGATTTCGCTCTAGCCGTAGAAAGTGCGAGGGACTGGGCGGAAGGTCTACAGCCCCTTGATAGCTTGTGAGGTCAGGTCGTCCACCACAGCCTGCAGGTTTCCGCCGTTTTCGGCAGCAACTCGGCGCTGGCGCTGGTAGCCCGCCCCTGTCAGGCAGATTCGCTCCACATCAGCCAACTCAGCGGCGCAGCCTAGGTCAGTGGCGATGCCTTCCAGCTTGTTCAGCAGCCCCAGGGTATCGTCGGTGACCAGGCGCTCGGTGTTCTGGTTATCGAGAATGACGATGGCTTCGGTGCCGTAGCGGGCAGCCCGCCATTTGTTTTCCTGTACGTGCCAGGGCTTGAGGGGCTCAATGCGCTTACCTGCATCGAGCTGGCGGGAGAACCACTCCACCAGGCACTGGGTAAAGGCGGTCAGGGCCGTGATGTCGCGAATAGAGGCCAGCCCGTCGTAGGCCCGCATTTCTACCGTGCCGTATTTGGGTACGGGGCGGACGTCCCACCGGTTTTCGCTGGGGTCGTCGATGACGCCGGTGACCACCAGGTCGTTAAGGTAGTCCTCGTAGTCTTCCCAGCGTTCGAAGGTGAAGGGGAGACCTGAGGTGGGTAGCTGCTGGAAAATCTGGGCTCGTTGGGAGGCAAACCCTGTGTCTTCTCCCTCCCAGAAGGGGGAGGACGCCGACAGAGCCAGTAGGTGGGGGTAGAAGTTTGTGAGTCCGTTGAGTACCGGTAGGGCTTTATCGCGAGAATCAACCCCGGTGTGTACGTGTACCCCGTAGATAATTTGGCGGCGGCCCCAGAACTGTGAGCGGTCGAGCACCCGCAGGTAGCGATCCTTATCAACGACTTTTTGGTCCAGGGCCCGGGAGAAGGGGTGGGTTCCGGCTGAGAAGAAGGCTAGGCCCAGCTGGTCGGTTACATTTTTCAGGACGCCGGTGGCCTGGGAGAGCTGGTCTGCGGCCTCCGCCGGGGTTCGGCAGATACCGGTAACGAGCTCAACGGTATTATTCAAAAATTCGCCGGTGATATGGGCCCGGTCAGGGGCTGCTTCAAGAACCTGCGGGTGCTGTTCTTTCAGTAGCGCTAGCACTTCGTCTGCGCGGGATGCCAGTTCGCGGGTTTTGGGGTCGACGAGGGCGACCTCCCATTCCACACCAATCGTGGACTGGTCTGATGGGTGAAAAATCATGCGCTGGCTCCAGGGTCTCGGTGCGGTGCTGGTTCTATCTTAGGGGCAGGGGCTAGCGCAGAAGAATCCGGCTCACTCTATGACGCCGCTGGTGAGATAGACGTAATAAACTAGGCTGGCTCAGCCCAGATAGCCAGGCGCTGGGAGGCTGCGCCCTCGCCCAACCGGGTCAGGATGAGAACGGCTTCTTTCGCGGCAGTTCCCTTTTTCTTTTTCACCCCGGCGAGTAGGGTGGCCCGGAGCTTTTCAGGAACCACATCGACTCCCCGCTTTTTGACGGTCAGGGCGGTAATGCCTTGCTCTTTGACCCAGCGGCGCAACTTTTTCTCGTTGAGGGGCATGGTACCCAGGACGCGGTAGGCCCGACCTAGCGGGCTAGGGGCGGGTGAGTCTGAGGTCAGGTAGGCGATATTCTCATCAAGCAGGGTAGCCCCGATTGATCGTGCGAAGTCTGCCACCAGATGAGACCGTACTACCGCGCCGTCGGGCTCAATCAGGTAAGCGCCCAGTTCAGTGACCTCAACCGGCTCTTCATCAGCTGACGCTGCAAGCGGTGAACTTATCTCCCCCAGTACCTGCCGGGTGGTGGCGTCCGCCCCCAGCACTGTAGCCGACCGGGCAACCCCGGGGCGGGCTAGGGCATTGAACCAGAGCACCACCTCAACCACGGACCCGCCGTGGCTGACCCACTCGGCCTCCACCCCGTTTGGAATGGCCTCGTGGGGCAGGCCCGGGCCTAGCTTCACCCCCATAGGAATTCCGGTTGCCGCCAGCTTCTGCAGGAAGGAAAAGGGCGGGGAGAAAGCTTCGGGGTCAAAAAGGCGGGAGGTGGTAGAGCCGCCTTCAATCTCTCGGCGGGCGGGGTCTAGCCAGAGGGCGGCGACGCGCTCGCCGCCCACGGTGGTGAGTTTTTCGAGCTCAACCTGTTCTACATCGCCCACGAGCACCTGGGTGGACGGGTAGGCAGAGAGGTTGTGGGCGGTCAGGGCTGCCGTAGCGGGGTCGAGCTCAACGGACGTCACTGCTAACCCTGCGCGGGCAAAGGCGAGGGAGTCTGCCCCCAGGCCACAGCCTAAATCAGCGACTGAGGTAAGTCCGGCCTCGATGAAGCGGGCGGCGTGGTGGTCGGCGACGGCGGCGCGGGTGGCCTGCTCATAGCCGGCCTCGGTGAAGAGCATGTGCGAGGCTTCTTCCCCGAACTTGGTAGCCCCTAGCGTGCGTAGACGGGCCTGGGTCAGCAGGGCTGATGAGTCCTCGGCGCTGATGCCCTGGGCCCGGAGCTTGGAGACTGCCTGCAGGGAGTCAGCGGGGTTGTAGGGGATGAGCTGGTCAAGGGTTGCTAGCTGGTCAGCTGAGAAAGGGTGGGCGCCGGCGCGGGGGAAAGAAGTCATGCACCTAGTTTAAAGGGTGAGGCGGGGGAGGCCCGCTGAAAGCCGACTGGCTGGGGCTGGCGTGAATCGGGCGGACCGGAGGGGCAGGGGGAAGCGCCATGCGCCCGCTGGCTCGGGGCTGGCGTGAATTGATCCGAGCGCCCCAGCGCGAGGATCAAGAGGGTCGCGGGCGTGGCGCTTCGCCATGCCCCTTATCTGCTTTTTTCCCCGTAGGTAGCTTCGTGATGGGCTGGGTCGCGAGCGCCCAGACAGCTCCGCCCAGGGCGATGGCTAGGGCGATCTGGGAATCGCTCCACCCTAGGTGTAGGCCCCAGAGGGCGGCGACGATGGGTTGGGTTACTCGGCTCATGGCGAGGGTGATGATGCCGAGGCCTGCGACCCAGACGGCGGGCCAGCGGACGGCTAGGGCGAGGTCTTCTTCGGTGCGGTTTGAGCGGGCTGTGCTGGTGGCGGTGTCGAAACGTTGGTTGAGTTTGCGGATGCGCAGGCAGAGGGTGGCTGCGACGACGAGGGCGAGGGCGAAGAGGAAGACCGTCCAGAGGGGGAGCCAGAGAAGGAGGAGGGCTGAGGCGAGGGGCCCGGCGAGGGCGCCTGCTCGTTGGGCGCCGCCGAGGGCGGTCATGGCTTTGCCGCGGTCGTCCGCTGGTACCGTTTCAGCTAGTACGGATTGCCGGGCGAGCCCCCAGGCGACGGTGGCTGGCACACGGGCAACGTGGGCGAAAAAGTAGAGCCACAGAGCTCCTGCCAGGGGTAGGGCGAGGGAGAGCGCCGAGAGGGTAAGGGCGGCAGCGGCGCTGAGGGTTGCCAGTGTCATGGCGCGTTTGTCGCCTACACGGTCGATGCCTGCCCCTACCGGGACGGTGCAGATGAGGGCGAGGACGCCCGCGGCGGCTACCAGCAGGGAGGCGAGTTCGGGTGAGGCTCCTAGCCTGATAGCTGCAATGATTTGGATGGGGACGACGGCCCCGAAGCCGGCTGCGAAGAGGAAAGATGGGACGAGTACCGGCCAGAAGATGAGTTTGAGCATGTTTGCCTTTCTGCCGGGTTTGGGGGCTTTCAACCTGTATTTTATTGCACATCAGTGGTGATGCTGGTGGTGCGCTGTCTGCGAAACCGGCGCCTTATCTTGCCCGTAGGGGATGAGGGGAATAAAGTTTTAGTTAGCACTTGACCGCTGACAGTGCTAAATCGGCAGCCGGTAGCACCGCGACGATACCAGGTGTAGCCGCCTTAGCACCCCCACGGTCACCCCCCCATAAGTTTTACGCTGAGACCTCACTTGAAGGAGTACCTCACCATGGCTATCAAGCCCCTCGAAGACCGCATTGTCGTTCAGATCGTTGAAGCAGAGCAGACCACCGCATCAGGTCTGGTAATCCCCGATACCGCTAAGGAAAAGCCGCAGGAGGCTAAGGTTATCGCTGTTGGCCCCGGCCGCATCGACGACAAGGGCAACCGCATCCCCGTTGACGTAGCTGAAGGCGATGTCGTTATCTTCTCCAAGTACGGTGGCACCGAGGTTAAGTATGGTGGCGCTGAGTACCTGATTCTGTCAGCCCGCGACGTACTGGCTGTCGTTTCCTAAGTTTTCGCTGTTTCTACCGAATACAACACGAAACACGAGAAAGAAGTAAGGATTCATGGCAAAACAGCTTGAATTCAATGATGATGCGCGTAAGCACCTGCAGGCAGGCGTCGATAAGCTTGCTAACGCTGTCAAGGTGACCCTGGGCCCCCGCGGCCGTAACGTGGTGCTTGATAAGCAGTGGGGCGCACCCATCATTACCAACGACGGTGTATCTATCGCCCGCGAGATTGAACTGGAAAACCCCTACGAAAACCTGGGTGCCCAGCTCGCTAAGGAAGTAGCTACCAAGACCAACGATGTTGCTGGCGACGGTACCACCACCGCAACCGTCCTGGCCCAGGCTCTGGTTTCTGAGGGCCTGCGTAACGTCACCTCGGGCGCTGCCCCCGGTGAGGTTAAGCGCGGCATCGAGACCGCTACCAAGCTGGTGTCAGAGCGCCTGCTGGCTAACGCCCGCGAGGTAACCGGCGAAGAGGTTGCCCACGTGGCAGCTATTTCTGCCCAGTCACCCCAGATTGGTGAGCTGCTCTCTGAGGCCTTCAGCAAGGTAGGCCAGGACGGCGTCATCACCATCGAGGACGGCTCCACCACCGAGATTGAACTCGAAGTGACCGAGGGTATGCAGTTCGATAAGGGCTACCTTTCACCGTCCTTCGTCACCGACCCTGAGCGTGCTGAGGCTGTTCTCGAGAACACCGCAATCCTGCTCTACCAGGGCAAGATTTCCACTGTGGCTGAGATTATGCCCGTGCTCGAGAAGATCGTTCAGGCTAAGAAGTCCCTGACTATCATCGCTGAGGACGTGGACGGCGAAGCCCTCTCCACCCTGGTCGTTAACAAGCTGCGCGGCAACCTCGATGTTGTTGCGCTGAAGGCACCCGGTTTTGGTGACCGCCGTAAGGCGATTTTCCAGGACCTGGCTATCCTGACCGGCGGCACCGTTATTACCTGTGAACTGGGTATCTCCCTGGACGCCGTCACCCTGGATCAGCTCGGTTCAGCCCGCCGCGTGACCGTCACCAAGAACAACACCACCATCGTTGATGGTGGCGGTACTTCTGAGGCTGTTGCTGAGCGCGTTGACCAGCTCCGTGCTGAAATTGAGCGTGTGGACTCCGAATGGGACCGCGAAAAGCTCAAGGAACGCCTGGCCAAGTTGGCCGGTGGCGTGGGCGTCATCAAGGTGGGTGCTGCTACCGAGGTTGAGGCCAAGGAACGCAAGCACCGCATTGAGGATGCCGTATCCTCTACCCGCGCAGCACTCGAAGAGGGCATCGTCGCAGGTGGCGGTACCGCCCTGGTTCACGCTCTGGCAGCCCTGGACGGCGTTGAGCTCGAATCCCGCGATGCCCAGGTGGGTGTAGACATCGTCCGCCGCGCCCTGGTCCAGCCCCTGCGCTGGATCGCGGAGAACGCCGGCGAGGACGGCTACGTGGTTACCTCCCGTGTGGCAGATATGCCCATCGGTCACGGCTTCAACGCCGCAACCGGTGAATACGAGGACCTCATCGCCCGCGGCGTCATCGACCCCGTCAAGGTCACCCGCTCAGCCCTGGAAAACGCAGCGTCCATCGCTGCTCTGGTGCTGACGACCGAGACCCTGGTTGTCGAAAAGCCCGAGGAAAAGGACGAGGACGAAGCTAAGTAAGGCCCCTCTCTAAGGCTCCTTACCCGGAGCCCCTTTCGGGTACAGCACATCCCGCTCTTGCAGTGACTAACACCGTAAGGGCGGGATTTGCTTTTTAAAGCAAATTTCCAGCCACCGAGAGTAACATTTTTAACTTGGTGTCATCCTGCCCGTTACCCCTCAGCAACCGACGTTTTGGCACCAGACGATTGTCAGCAAAGGAGGTAGACCGCAGTGCCCCGCCCAGCAAGCGAGACCAAACCAGCCACCGGCACCATCGCAACCGTCACTCGTTCAGCAGAACGCACCTGGCGCCCCGAGATCCAGGGGCTGCGCGCACTCGCCCTCCTGCTGGTTGCCGCCTACCATTTCTGGTTTGGTCGTGTATCGGGCGGTGTCGATGTCTTCCTGTTGATTTCGGCGTTTTTGTTGACCGGCTCTTTTGCTCGCAAGATTGAGCAGGGCAAGCTGGTAGGGCCCGGCACCTGGTTCGGCCTGAAGACTCTGGTGGCCTATTGGGTTCATGTCTTTAAACGTCTCCTGCCCCTGGCGTCTATTACCGTTGTTCTGACCCTCTTGGGCACCTACTTCTTTATTCCGGCAGAGCGTTGGCTGTCGATTGCCGATGAGGCAAAGGCCGTGATTCTGTACCAGCACAACAACTGGTCGATCGAGAACGCGGTGGACTACTACGCAGCCGATACCTCCCTGGCCTCCCCCTTCCGCCATTTCTGGTCGCTATCGGTCCAGGGGCAAATCTATGTACTGTGGCCGATGCTGATGGTTGCCCTCGCCCTGGCGCTGGGTAAGCGTATGAGGGGTTCTGCCCGCTGGGCTTTAAGCGGTGCCTTTACAGCCCTCTTTGTGCTATCCCTGTCCCACTCGATTGAGGTCACCGCTGCTAACCAGCAGGCGGCCTATTTCGAAACCGAGGCCCGCCTGTGGGAGTTCGCGCTGGGCTCCTTGGTGGCTCTCTGGCTGCCCGTCCTGAAATTACCGCCGCTAGTGCGTGCGGTGCTGGGTTGGGCTGGGATTGCGGCAATTATCGCTTGCGGCTTTGTGCTGGACGTCAACGGCACCTTCCCCGGTTATGTGGCGCTGTGGCCCACCCTGGCGGCCTCGCTCGTCATTATCGCCGGAGATACAGGCACCCGGTTCGGGCCGGAAAAACTCCTCACCGCCAAACCTCTGCTGGCCCTGGGAGGTTTCTCCTACGCCCTGTACCTGGTGCACTGGCCCATTCTCGTGTTCTACCTATCCCAGACCCGCCAGGAAAAGGCAGGGTTCTGGGCTGGGCTTGGCCTGCTTCTTCTCTCGGGTGTTATCGCCTGGGCTCTGACCCAGCTGGTCGAAAAGCCCCTGCGGGACTGGGCCCTACCTAACCGGTCCATGACAGCGGGGCTAGTGACCGGTGCGCTATGCATGGGCCTTGCTTTAGGGCCCTCCTACGCCTGGCAGTCATCCATCTACCGGCAGGCCGAGCAAGCTGAAGCTAACCGCACCCTCAATAACGTGGGGGCGGCAGTGCTACAGCCCGACTACGAGTACACAGGGGAAGAAGACGCCCCCGTCATCCCCATCCGTGCCGTGCTCGATGCGGATTGGGCTGACCTGGGCACAGCCTGCACTGACGTGACCCCCGAGCTGGCCGTTCCCGATTCTCTTGCCGGGGACTGCACCTACGTCGCCTACTCACCCAAACCCAGCCGAACCATCGTGGCTTGGGGGAACTCTCACATGCAGATGTGGATGACGGCCGTGCGTCCGCTTGCTCAAGCCCAAGGCTGGTCGGTCATTGCTGTGACCCGCCCCGGCTGCTTCCTCGGTGAAACCGACAACGCGGCCTACGCCAGCGGCTTTGAATGTGATTCCTGGGCAAGCGACAGTGCTGCCTTTATCCAGGACCTAGGCCCAGATACCGTCCTGCTCCACGGCACCAAATCAGAACCCAACCTGCCCGACACCCCGCTGCTCGATGCTGAAAGCCGTATCGCGGAACTTACCGGCGTAGGCATCCAGGTTCTGGGCCTGCGCGACACTCCGCGCATGGAAACCATGCACAAGGATTGCATGGACGCCTTCGGCACGGCGGACGACTGCGTCATGAGCCCCGGCCAGGACGTCACCACCAACCCTCTCAGCTCCCTCGAAGAAACCTACCCGGGTTTTGCTGCCCTCAATCTCTCTGACCTGATTTGCCCCGAGAACTCCTGCCCGGCGTCCATCGGTAACGTTTACACCTACTTCGACTACGACCACATCACCGCAACCTACATCGAAACCCTGGGCCCCTACTTCGACCCGCGCGTGCTCGAAGCCCTAGGAAAAGCCGACGCTAGCTCGCAGGCACATGCCCAACTAGTACCTGCCGGAAGCGCCCCCTACGAGGCTGTGGAATAGAAACGGCGGGGGAGGGGTTTCACTCAGTACGAACAGGGCCGAAACCCGTGATGTGAGCAAGCGGCAGTTAGCTGCCTGGGCCCTACGCTCGCGCATCGGGGCTAACCCGACTAAGATTAAAACCAGTGTCGCTAAGCGCCCACCTGAATACCCTCGAAAGGTAGCGAACCCTTCATGACTACTCCCACTGCACTGAGCGAAGACCCCTTCGGCTTCACCGGCCTCACCTACGATGACGTGCTGCTCCTGCCCGGCAACACCGACGTCATCCCGTCAGATGCAGACACCACCACCCGCCTGACCAAGCGCATCTCCATCGCCTCACCGATTATCTCGGCAGCGATGGACACCGTGACCGAGTCAGCCCTGGCTATCGCCATGGCTCGCCTGGGCGGTATGGGCGTGATCCACCGTAACCTTTCCATCGCTGACCAGGCCGACCACGTCGACCGCGTCAAGCGCAGCGAATCGGGCATGATTACCAACCCCGTGACTGTTGGCCCCGACGCCACCATCGCCGAGCTCGATGCCCTGTGCGGCCACTACAAGGTTTCCGGCCTGCCCGTCGTAGACGACGAGAACGTACTGGTTGGCATCATCACCAACCGCGACACCCGCTACCTGCCCGAGTCCACCTTTGAGACCACCTGCGTGCGCGACATCATGACCAAGATGCCGCTCATTACCGGCCACGAGGGCATGAGCAAGGACGAAGCCTTCGCCCTGCTGGCAGAAAACAAGATTGAGAAGCTGCCCCTGATCGACAAGGACGGCAAGCTCACCGGCCTGATTACCGTCAAGGACTTCACCAAGAGCGAGCAGTACCCCCGCGCCACCAAGGACGAGGACGGCCGCCTGCGCGTTGGCGCGGCTATCGGCTTCTTCGGCGACGGCTACGAGCGCGCCATGACCCTGGTTGAGGCAGGCGTTGACGCCCTCTTCGTCGATACCGCTAACGGCCACTCCCAGGGCGTGCTCGATATGATTGCCCGCCTGAAGAAGGACCCTGCCGCAGCCCACGTTGATGTGGTGGGTGGCCAGGCTGCTACCCGCGCTGGCGCCCAGGCTATCATCGACGCCGGTGCCGATGCGGTCAAGGTTGGCGTTGGCCCCGGTTCCATCTGCACCACCCGCATTATTGCCGGTGTTGGCGTGCCCCAGATTACCGCTATCAATGAGTCAGCTAAGGCTGCTATCCCCGCTGGTGTTCCCCTGATTGCGGACGGCGGCATGCAGCACTCCGGTGAAATCGGCAAGGCCCTGGTGGCGGGTGCGGATTCGGTGATGCTGGGCTCCCTGCTGGCAGGTACCGCTGAATCACCCGGCGACCTCATCTTCGTCAACGGTAAGCAGTTCAAGGCCTACCGCGGCATGGGCTCCCTGGGTGCTATGCAGTCCCGCGGCGGCAAGAAGTCCTTCTCTAAGGACCGCTACTTCCAGGCCGATGTGTCCTCCGAAGAGAAGCTGATTCCCGAGGGCATCGAGGGCCAGGTTCCCTACCGCGGCCCCCTGTCCTCCGTACTGCATCAGCTGGAAGGTGGTCTGCGCCAGACCATGTTCTACGTCGGTGCCCACACCATTGAAGAACTCAAGAACAAGGGCCAGTTCGTGCGCATTACCTCAGCAGGTCTGAAGGAATCACACCCCCACGACATCACCATGACCGTCGAGGCCCCCAACTACCGTCGCTAAACTGTAGCGGCCAGCCCCGGTTCTCTCGCCCCTGCGGTGAGGGACCGGGGCTTCCGAACGTTACCACGCTCGTTTGCATCAACCGGTCTACCACCGGTGAAAGGAAGATCCATGACCGACATCCAGATTGGTATGTCCAAGCGCGCCCGCCGCACCTACTCACTCGATGAAATCGCCCTGGTACCTACCCGCCGTACCCGCGATGCCCACGACGTGAACCTCAGCTGGCAGATTGACGCGTTCAAGTTCGACACCCCCATCATCGGTGCCCCCATGGACTCTGTGATGTCACCGGCCACCGCCATTGCCCTGGGCAAGCTCGGTGGCCTGGGCGTCCTCAACCTTGAGGGCCTGTGGACCCGCTACGAGGACCCCCAGCCCCTGCTCGACGAAATCAACGCCCTGCCCGCTGACGATGCCCCCGCCGCCACCCGTCGCATGCAGGAAATCTACGCTGAGCCCATCAAGGCTGAGCTGATTACTGCCCGCCTGGCAGAGATCCGTGACTCGGGCGTCATAGTCGCAGGCTCACTGACCCCCCAGAACACCCAGGAGTTCTACCAGACCGTGGTCAAGGCTGGCGTTGATCTCTTCGTGATTCGCGGTGCGGCAGTCTCTGCCCAGCATGTTTCCTCCCGCCGCGAACCCCTTGATCTCAAGAAGTTCATCTACGAACTCGACGTCCCCGTCATGGTTGGTGGCGTGACCGGCTACACCCCGGCTATGCACCTGATGCGTACCGGTGCTGCCGGTGTGCTGGTAGGTTTCGGCGGCGGTGCTGCCCTGACCACCCGCCGCGGCCTGGGCATCCAGGCTGCCATGGCCACCGCGATTTCCGACGTTGCAGCTGCGCGTTCTGACTACCTGGATGAGTCCGGTGGCCGCTACGTGCACGTCATTGCGGACGGCTCCCTGGGGCGTTCCGGCGATATGGTCAAGGCGCTGGCGATGGGTGCGGATGCCGTCATGATTGGCGCGCCCCTGGCCCGCGCAGCCGAGGCACCCGGCGCTGGCTGGTACTGGGGCAACGAAGCTCACTCAGCTGACTTCCCCCGCGGCATCCGCACCTACCAGGGCACCGTAGGCTCTCTAGAAGAGGTGCTCTACGGCCCCTCCGCCCACACCGACGGTAGCGCTAACCTGGTGGGCGCCCTCAAGCGAGCACTGGCAACCTGCGGTTACACCGACCTCAAGTCCTTCCAGCGCATCGACGTCAACGTCACCCCCTACGTCAAGTAGATGACGCCCCGGCCCCGTGCACCTAGCCTGCTAGGCGCGCGGGGCTGACCTGCTTTCGTCCGCCCACTTCACGCTGAAAAGAGCAAACGTGCTAAAAACCGCCCTGACCCCCCGCTGGCTCCTTGGCCTGCTCCTGGTGCTGGCGTTGGCTAGCGGTTTTGTGATGCTCAGCAAATGGCAAATTAACGCCTCCACCCTGGGGCAGGTCACCGCAGACCCGGCTAAGGATGTGGTGCGCCCCTATAGTCAGGTGCTCCAGCCCCACGACCCGCTGAGTATGACCGAGGCCGATACAGTTGTGGAAGCTACCGGCAGCTATGTGCAGGGCTCCACCTATCTGGTAGAAAACAAGCTCAAAGACGGGGCTGAAGGCTACTGGCTGGTCAGCCTCTTTGTGCCCAATGACAGCCAGCAGGTTAGCACCAGCCTGGGGGAGGGGCCCCGCAGTATCGTGGTGGCCCGTGCCTGGACCCCTAGCGCTGAGATTCCCGCTGAGCCCACCGGCACCGTGACTATCGCCGGGCGGGTTGTGGGTAACGACGCCCCGCTCACCAGCAAGGATGTTAGCGAAGAGAACCGCGGGAAGAGCCGGGTGCTTGCCTCCGCCAACTCCTCTTATCTGACCAACGTCTGGAATGCCGCCCTCTTCAACGGCATCTTGACCCTCGACTCCGAAAGCAGCGGGGCCACCCCGCTCACCGACCAGGGCACCATTGCCGATACCGCAACCCTGCTCGATAGCAGTGGCACCCTTCAGCCTATCCGCGCTGACCAGGTCACCGACGAAACCGTTGACTGGCTCAACATCTTCTATGCCCTTGAATGGCTGGTCTTTGCGGGCTTCGCCCTCTATCTCTGGTACCGCCTGCTCAAGGACTCGGTCGAAAAGACCACCGACCCCACCTTCTACTTCGAGTACGAGGGCGAATACTGGGTCGATGAGGCCACTGGCCGCCCCTACTACTGGGACCCGGCAGATCAGGCCTACTACTACTTTGATGATATTCAGGACGCCCCCGCCCCACCTGCCCGGTAGGGGCTAGCTGGCCCACCGGCGTCCGCCCACCAGAAACCGACCACCCACACCAGCTAAGGGAGAAACCAGCTGTGAGCGAGAACCCCACTCCGCGCCCCGTCCACCGTACCGATGGCAAGAAAGTAACCCTCGCTGAGGGAACCACCGAAACCAACGCCGCAGGCGGTTTTACCGTTCGCAAGAAATTCGGCGGAACCGAGTCACAGATTCGTGGGGCCCTGACCATCTACAAGTGGTGCGCCTGGATTTCAGGTACCTTCTTGCTGCTACTGGTTGCCGAAATGATCAGCCGTTACATCTTCGGCTACGACCTGATCGCCGGTGGTGTCGATGCCCAGACCGGTGAAACCGTGGCCCTGGGCTGGCTCAACCTTGAAACCGGCAACCTGCACGGGGGCCTGAACATCTCCACATGGATCCTGATTATTCACGGCTGGTTCTATGTCGTCTATCTCCTCTCCTGCTTCCGCCTCTGGCTGCTCATGCGCTGGGCCCTGCCCCAGATGATTGTCATGGCCCTGGGCGGTGTGGTGCCTTTCCTGTCCTTTATTGTGGAGCGCCGCATCTACGCAGAAACCCTTGCCCTGCTTGATGCGAACCCGCAGGCCACTAAACGTTACTAGGTCTAGCGCTTCCCTGCACTAGAATAGAACCCAAGGATTACCCTTCAACCCCAACCGAAAAGGTATATACCTGTGACTACCCACAACCCCATCGAGGAGCTCGAAGAGCGCCCCGTACTGGTCGTTGACTACGGCGCCCAGTACGCGCAGCTCATCGCGCGCCGCGTGCGTGAGGCTGGTGTCTACTCGGAGCTGGTTCCTCACACCATGCCCACCGAGAAGATGCTCGCCAAGAACCCGGCTGCAATTATTCTGTCTGGTGGCCCCTCATCCGTATACGAGGACGGCGCCCCCAAGGGCGACATCGCCATGTTTGAAGCGGGCGTACCCGTCTTCGGTATCTGCTACGGCTTCCAGGTCATGGCCCAGACCCTCGGCGGTACCGTCGCTAAGACCGGCCTGCGCGAATACGGCGCAACCGACGCCGTGGTCTGTGCAGAGAACTCTTCCTTCCTGACCGGTACCCCCAAGACCCAGAACGTCTGGATGAGCCACGGCGATTCTGTCTCTGAAGCCCCCGCAGGCTTCGAGGTGCTGGCCCAGACCCCCGGCGCAGCCGTTGCAGCCTTCGTTGATGAGAAGCGCAAGTTCGGTGGCGTGCAGTGGCACCCCGAGGTTAAGCACTCCGACTACGGCCAGGTCGCCCTGGAGAACTTCCTCTTCAACGTAGCGGGTCTGAAGAAGACCTGGTCAACCGGCAATATCATCGAAGAGCAGGTTGCTAAGATTCGCGAGCAGGTGGGCGATGACCAGGTCATCTGCGCCCTCTCTGGTGGCGTTGACTCATCTGTTGCCGCTGCCTTGGTTCACAAGGCTGTGGGCGACCAGCTAACCTGCTTCTTCATCGACCACGGTCTGCTGCGCGAGGGCGAACGCGAACAGGTTGAGCAGGACTACGCTTCAACCATGGGCATTAAGGTTGTGACTATCGACGAGTCAGAGCGCTTCCTGGGCGCCCTGGCCGGTATTACCGAGCCCGAAGCTAAGCGGAAGGCGATTGGCCGCGAGTTTATTCGTTCTTTCGAAGCTGCCCAGCGGAAGCTGATCGAAGAGGCTGGCGCTGAAGGTACCGACATCAAGTTCTTGGTGCAGGGTACCCTCTACCCCGATGTTGTTGAATCTGGCGGCGGCGAGGGCGCTGCGAATATTAAGTCTCACCACAATGTGGGTGGCCTGCCTGATGACCTGCAGTTTGAGCTGGTTGAGCCCCTGCGTACCCTCTTTAAGGACGAGGTTCGCGCCATTGGTCGTGAGCTGGGTGTTCCTGAGAAGATTGTTGCCCGTCAGCCTTTCCCCGGCCCTGGCCTGGGTATTCGCGTGATTGGTGAGGTTACTAAGCATAACCTGGATATCCTGCGTGCTGCTGACCTGATTGTGCGCGAGGAACTTACTGCCGCCGGCATGGACGAGGAGATCTGGCAGTGCCCCGTGGTGCTGCTGGCGGACGTCCGTTCCGTTGGTGTGCAGGGGGACGGCCGTACCTATGGTCACCCGATTGTGTTGCGCCCGGTGTCGTCTGAGGATGCGATGACTGCTGACTGGTCACGCCTGCCTTATGACCTGCTGGCGAAGATTTCTAACCGGATTACGAATGAGGTTGCTGAGGTGAACCGAGTGGTTCTGGACGTGACGTCAAAGCCTCCGGGAACGATTGAGTGGGAATAACAAAAATTTTCCCCAACAGGGAAAAATAAAATTTTTGTTATTCCGCGAGCCTGCGAGCGGCATGGACGATTTAGCGCGGCTGCCGCTTGCGGGCCTCGGGGGGAGCGAGCGAACTTGCTCGCTCCTTTCTTTTATTCCGCGAGCTTGCGAGCGGCATGGATGACTTAGTGCGGTTGCCGCTTGCGGGCCTCGTATACCTGAACAGCCCCCGTCCTTCCCCGTTGAGGGGATTGGGCGGGGGCTGTTCTGCGCGTGGGGCTGTGGTTTAGCCGCCGAAGTTGAAGATCCAGGTGATGCCGTACTTGTCGCTGAGGGAACCGAAGGTGGCGCCCCAGGGGGGGGCGGCTGTGAGGGGCTGAATGTTGGTGGCACCGTCGGAGAGCTTAGCGAACCAGGGGCGGGCGGTCACAACGTCCTCTGCGGTGCCGACGAAGGAGGCTTCCATGGTGGTGGTGTTGGTGACGCCGTCCTTATCTGCGGTGTCGGGGTGCGCGGCGGGGCCATCGGAGGCGCGCAGGTTGAAGCCGTGCTCGGTGATAAGTTCGGCGTGCATGACCAGGTTTTCGTGTTCGGGGGCGACGGGGGCCTGGAAGTCCTTGAAAACAGAAAAGACCATCTAAATCAGAAAAACCCACCTGGTTCGTGGGTTTTTCCGATTTAGATGGTACCTAGTGTTAGGCGGCGATACGGTAGATCCGGGCCTCGTAGGGGCGTAGGGTCAGCTCAGCCTCAGCAGACTGCTCGGCGGCGTCCGCGTAGTTGGCTAGCACCACCTGGGCGTCCGCGTCCTCCAGCACCTGGTAGGTGCGTTTCAGGACGCCGTCGGTAAAGTTAGCGACGACCAGCAGCTTCTCGCCCTCCCCGTGGCGCTCGTAGGCGTAGACCTCAGAATCTTCGGGGTCCAAGGGCAGGAAGGAGGCGTAGACTAGCAGGTCTTTCAGCTCGCCCCGGCGCAGGGCTACCAGCTGCTGGTAGTAGCGCCACAGGGAATCCTCACGGTTCACAGCCTCAGCCGCGTTGATCTCGGCGTAGTTCTCATTCAGCCCAATCCAGGGGGTGCCGCTCGTAAAGCCGGCACCGGCGTCCGCGCTCCACTGCACCGGGGTGCGGGCGTTATCGCGGCCCTTGGCGTAGATCAGGGCCATAGCCTCATCCGAGCTCATGCGGTCATGTTCGGTGACCATATCGGTGTAGAAGTTAATCGAATCAAGGTCCTTGTAGTCCTCAATGGAGTCGAACTGCACATTGGTCATGCCGAACTCTTCGCCCTGGTAGATGTAGGGGGTGCCCTGCATACCGTGCAGCACGGTGGCCAGCATCTTGCCGGAGAGCTCCCGGTACTCGGGTGAATCGTTACCAAAGCGGGAGATGAGGCGGGGCTGATCGTGGTTGTTCCAGTAGAGCGAACCCCAGGCCTTGCCGTCCAGCTCGGTCTGCCAGGTGTTGAGTATCTGCTTCATCTCGGTCAGCTCAACGGGTTTGCGGGACCACTTGCCCATGCCGGTCTCGGGATCAGAGTCCAGGCCCATGTGCTCAAAGTGGAAGATCATGTGCAGCTCATCGGTGGTGAAACCGGAGAACTGGACGGCTTCCTCGGGGCCGGTGGCGCTCATCTCGCCCACGGTCATGCAGTCGTACTTGTCAAAGGTTTCCATGTTGAGCTCGTGCATCCACTCGTGCACCTTGGTGCCGTTTTCAATCACGAAAGGAATGGAAGATGAGTGCTTTTCGGGGTCGACGCTGGGGTCATCGGGCAGGCCCTCGGGCTTGGAGATGATGTTGATAGCGTCCAGGCGGAAGCCGTCGACGCCCTTATCGAGCCAGAAGGTGACCAGGTCAAAGATTTCCTGGCGGACCTTGGGGTTCTCCCAGTTGAGGTCGGGCTGCTTGCGGGAGAACATGTGCAGGTACCACTGGTCGGTGGTTTCATCGTATTCCCAGGCCGGGCCGCCGAATTCGCTGCCCCAGTTATTGGGGGGTAGGGGCTTACCGTCCTCATCAACCCCTGAGGAATCCCGCCAGATGTAGTAGTCGCGGTAGTCGTTATCGCGGGAGGCACGGGACTTTTCGAACCACTCGTGCTCATCGGAGGAGTGATTGACCACCAGGTCCATCAGGATCTTGATACCGAGAGAGTGGGCGGTTTCGAGCATGGTATCGAAGTCGTCCATGGTGCCGAACTCGGGCATAATAGCCCGGTAGTCGGAGATGTCGTAGCCCATGTCGTCGTTGGGGGAGGCGAATACGGGGGAGAGCCAGATGACGTTAATTCCCAGGTCTGCCAGGTAGGGCAGGCGGGCGGTGATGCCGGGGATATCGCCGATACCGTCGCCGTTGGAGTCGTTGAAGCTGCGCGGCCAAATCTGGTAGACGACCGCTTCCTTCCACCAGGTCTTTCCTGAATTATCTGCCATGGTTTAGTCCCTTTCGTAGAGGTAAATCTTTGCTTCGTAGGGGCGCAGGGTTGCGCCCTGGTCGTCGGTGTAGTTGCTGCTGATCAGAGTGCGCTTGCCAGCCGGTTCGGTGAAGGTGCGGGTCAGGACGTCCTGAGTGAAGTTGGCGATGACCAGCAGGGTTTGGCCGTCGGTGGGGCCGGTGCCCTGGCGCAGGTAGGCGTAGACCTGGCCGTCTTCGGTGGCGGGTGCCTCGGCTGAGTCAATGAGCTCGTAGACACCGTTGACCATGATGGGGTGGGCATGGCGCAGATTGATGAGGTCGCGGTAGTGGTAGAAGACCGAGTTTTCATCGGCAAGGGCTGCCTCAGCGTTGATTTCGGTGTAGCGGGGGTTGAGCTTCAGCCAGGGGGTGCCGCTGGTGAAGCCAGCCTGCTCACCGGCCGTCCACTGCATGGGGGTGCGGGCGTTGTCGCGGCCGGAGGCTGAGATGTAGCGCAGCATGGTGTCGTGGTCGACCACACCGGAGCCGACCAGCTTGGCGTAGTGGTCGTGGATTTCTAGGTCGTTGTAGTCGGCCAGGTCGGTGAAGAAGACGTTGGTCATGCCCAGCTCTTCGCCCTGGTAGATGTAGGGGGTACCTGCCATACCGTGTAGCACGGTGCCCAGCATTTTGGCTGAGACCACCCGGTACTCAGCAGAATCGTTGCCAAAACGGGAGACAGCGCGGGGCTGGTCGTGGTTGTTCCAGTAGTTGGCGTTCCAGCCCTTGCCAGCTAGATCGACCTGCCACTTGGTGAGAATCCGCTTGAGGTCGCGCAGGTCGAAACGCTCATCGTTCCACTTGCCCAGGGCCGGGTTGGGGTTGGCGTCCACGCCCATGTGCTCGAACTGGAAGAGGGTTTGCAGTTCGCCGCGGTCAAAGCCGGTGTAGAGCAGGCCGTCGGCGGTGGTGACGCCGGGAGCCTCGCCCACTGTAATGACGGGGTAGTGGGAGAGCACCTCGCGGTTCATCTCAGCCAGGTACTCGTGCACGCGGGGGCCGTTGGCTGCCATGGTGATGGAGTCGGTGCCGCCCCCGGCTGCTACCTGGGGGTCATCGGGGTAGGCCGGGTCTTTAGAGATCAGGTTGATGACGTCCATGCGGAAGCCATCGACGCCCTTATCGAGCCAGAAGCGCATGAGGTCGTAGACCTCGTTGCGCACGACAGGGTTTTCCCAGTTGAGGTCGGGCTGCTTGGTCGAAAAGAGGTGCAGGTAGAACTGCTCGGTGGTAGGCTCCCATTCCCAGACGGAGGGGGAGAAAGCCGCGACCCAGTTATTGGGCGGAATCGGGGTGCCGTCCTCGGTAAAGCCCGCCGGGTCCTTCCAGATGTAGTAGTTGCGGTAGGGGTTCTCCCGGCTGCTCTTGGCCTGCACGAACCAGTCGTGCTCATCGGAGGTATGGTTGACGACCAGGTCCATCATGATCTTGATGCCGGCTGCGTGAGCGGTCTCAAGGAGCTCATCAAAGTCGGCCATGGTGCCGAACTCGTCCATGATGTCCCGGTAGTCGCTGATGTCGTAGCCGTTATCGTCGTTGGGGGACTTGTAGATGGGGGAGAGCCAGATGACATCCACCCCGAGCTTGGCTAGGTAGGGGATTTTCTCGGTGATACCGGGAAGGTCGCCGATGCCGTCGCCGTTAGAGTCGTTGAAGGACCGCGGGTAAATCTGGTAGACAACGGGTTCTTGCCACCACTGGGTTTCGACTGTCATGATGTGCTCCTTTGCGGTTTGGCTAGATATCGAGGGTCAGTAGCAGACCGGAGTGGTCTGAAATTGCGGTTTCGTCGGTGTCGGGGAAGACGACATCGTGGGTGCGGACGCGCGTGGGCCGGTCGGTCAGCACAAGGTCGATACGCAGGGCTTGGGTGAGATTATCCCAGCCATGGATGGCCTTGTGAACGGTAAACTCGCCGGTCACCTGCTCAGCTACCGTGTAGGTATCAATCCAGCCCCGCTCCTGCATCAGATCGTAACCTTCACCCTGCACCTGAGCCGCATTATTAAAATCGCCGGCAAGAATCACGGGAGCACCGTTAGCTAGCTGCTTCATCTGCCCCTCTAGCTGGGTGAACTCATCAGCAAAGAGGGCTACCTCACCGAGTTTCCACCAACTCATATGGGCGCTCGCAACCCAGGCGCCACCGAACTCCTCACCCAGCTGAACCGCCACAGCAACCCGCCGGGCGACGTCCTGATCCGTATACGCCGGCGAAAGATCAACTAGCTCACAGCGCTCAAAGGGCTGCCGGGTCAAAAGAGCGACACCCTCGTCATAGCGGTCAAATCCCAGATGAGACACCGACCAGGCCCAGTGGTAGGGGGAACCCAGCTGCTCCAAAAACTGGTTCAGCAACAGAGCATAGTTATCCTGGCGGACGGGGCGGTCAGCACCCCCGACAAAGCCGAGAGGGGTATCCACCACGGCGGACTCCACAAACTGGTTGACCTCCTGCAGAGCAACTACATCAACCTGCTCCCGCACAATAAACTGAGCCAACTCAAAAATCTTGGGAATCTGGTGCACCTCAAGCCAGCTGTGGGTGTTCAGCGTTAATAGTTTCATCGAGTACAAGCGTCACTTTCACGGGTCAACGAGGAGAGTCCTACGGCTACCCATCCTAGGTGCGCCCGGCCTGTCTGCCCCCACCAAACCCGGCTCCTGAGCCCCGGCACTTTTACCCGCTCCCGAAAAACGTGCCGGTTCACGGCATTAATGCCAAAGTACCCCAAATCACGCCTACGCTCGGCCAAAGAATGGTTAGATAAGGCTAGTAATCACACGGGTGGCGCTCCGCACACACCAACGCAGCAAGCAGACGGCGAGCCCCACCTATACACGAAAGGTTCTTATCCGATGATGGAGAAGATTCAGAGGTTCGGTTCGGCCATGCTGGCCCCGGTCCTCATCTTTGCTTTCGCCGGTCTTGCAGTAGGTATCGCTATTATCTGCAAGAACGAGCAGCTTCTGGGCGGTATCGCAGCAGAAGGTACCGGCTGGTACAACTTCTGGTCCGTATGGGAGTCCGGCGCCTGGACCGTCTTTAACCAGATGGAACTCCTCTTTGTTCTAGGTCTTCCTATCGCTCTAGCTAAGACCGCCCAGGCTCGTGCCGTGCTTGAAGCAGGCATGATTTACCTGACCTTCAACTACTTTGTAGCCTCTATCCTCAGCATCTGGGGCAACAACTTCGGCGTTGACTACAGTGTTGACCTCTCTGAAGGCGCAGCAGGTACCGGTCTGAAGATGATCGCTGGTATCAAGACTCTTGACACCGGTATCTTCGGCGCCATCATCATCTCAGCCATCGTCGTTTGGCTGCACAACCGCTACTTCAACACCAAGCTGCCCGACTTCCTCGGTATCTTCCAGGGCACCCAGTTCGTCTACGGCCTGGGCTTCTTCCTGATGATGCCTGTTGCCCTGGCCTTCGTCGCCATCTGGCCTACCATCCAGACCGGTATCGGCTCCCTGCAGGGCTTCTTCATCTCCTCCGGTGTCTTCGGTGTTTGGCTCTACACCTTCCTTGAGCGCATCCTGATCCCCACCGGCCTGCACCACTTCATCTACACCCCCTTCGTCTTCGGTCCTGCTGTTGTTCCCGACGGCATCACCAAGTACTGGGTTGCCAACCTCGAAAGCTTCGCAGCATCAACCACCCCCGTCAAGGAACTCTTCCCCGGTGGCGGCTTCGCCCTGCACGGTAACTCCAAGGTCTTCGGCCCCCTCGGTATCGCAGCAGCCTTCTACACCACTGCCCGCCCCGAAAAGCGCAAGGAAACCCTGGCCCTGCTGATCCCCGTCTGCCTCACCGCAATCCTGATCGGCATCACCGAGCCCCTGGAATTCACCTTCCTCTTCCTGGCACCCCCGCTCTTCGCAGTACACGCAGTTCTGGCAGCTACCATGGCAGCTACCATGTACGGCTTCGGCGTTGTCGGTAACATGGGTGGCGGTCTGATTGACTTCCTCTTCCAGAACTGGATCCCCATGTGGCCCAACCACTCCGGTATGGTTCTGACCCAGATCGGTATTGGTCTGGTCTTCACCCTGATCTACTTCGTAGTCTTCCGCTTCCTGATCCTCAAGTTCGACTTCAAGACCCCCGGTCGTGAAGTAGACGGTGGCGAAACCAAGCTCTACACCAAGGCTGACTACAAGGAAGCTAAGAAGAACGGCACCCTGGGTGCTGAAGGTGCAGCTGCCGCTGGCGCAACTGCTGGCGCTGCAACCGCTGTAGCATCAGACCCCTACACCCAGCGCGCAACCGACTTCCTGGCTCTGCTCGGTGGCCCCGCCAATATCACCGATGTGAACAACTGCGCCACCCGCCTGCGCGTCTCAGTAGATGACCCCTCACTGGTCGCTACCGAAGCTGACTTCAAGTCATCTGGCGCACTCGGCCTGGTGAACAAGGGCAAGGCCCTGCAGGTCATCGTCGGTATGGACGTACCCCAGGTCCGCGACAAGTTCGAAGAAATGGTCAATGCTGGTAAGTAGACACCTACTACCAATGACCTAACACAGGGCTCCTGATGTTTTAGCGCCTATACTGTATAGAATTGCAGTGAACCGCAAAACTTCAGGAGCCCTTTGTGGACTTACAGGAACTCGTCAACGCGCACCAGAACCGCCTCAGCGACACCGAGCGCGAGATACTCGCCTTCATGCTCAACAACGAGCAGTTCGTTGCCGACTCAACCATTAGCGCTCTGGCCCACAAGACCTTCACCTCAACGTCCAGCATTATCCGCCTGACGAAGAAGCTAGGCTTCTCTGGCTTTGCCGAACTGAAGTTTTTCGTGAAAAATTCACTTCTAGATGCAGCATCGCCTAACACAGATTTTCTAGAGAGCGGCCGCACCGACATCCTCAAAACCTACGAGGGTCTCACCAACGTCAACTTCGAGCCCATCCTCAAGAAAATTGAATTGGCTCGTACCATCTACTGCTACGGAACCGGTTTTGCCCAGCGCACCGCTATTCAAGAATTTTCAAAGTCCATGCTGGCTTGCGGCAAATTCACCCACGTTATTCCGGCCTCCAGTGAGTTTAGGGGGAGCATCGGCGTTATGAAGCCCGATGACCTCGTCATCATAGCCTCCCTCTCGGGCGAGACCGAAAGCGCTCTGCCGACGGTGCGCGCCCTGGCCGCCCGCAAAATCCCGATGATTGCCATTACAGCACTTGGCGTCAACACGATTTCTGCCGCCGCAGATTTTTCCCTCCACTACGAGTCCACACCCACCGTCACGGGAACAGCCAAAGAGCCCTACCACTCTTTTGTGGCTCTGAGCGTGCTGCTGGACTACACCGTTCGCCAATACATCCAGTACATCGATACCCAAGAAAAGAATTCATGAACGCCCTGCTCTATGCCCTGCGCGACACCCAGCGCCTCCGCACCTTCCTCTTCTGGTACTGGCTTATCAGCCCCATGGTTTTCTTCTTCTACCAGTTTGCGGTGTCGCGTGGAGAAAACGTCGACTTCCGCGAAATGCTGAACGAACCCGCTATCGCCCTTGCCTTTATCGTCAGCTGCATGTCACTGATTATGGTGGGTCTGCTGCGGGCAGCAGAAACCGAAAACGAAAATACCGAGCGCAGCTTCGGTATGTTTGCTGTAGCCCAGCAGCTACTCACCGGCAACGTTCCTGGCTTCCTGCTGAGCTACTTCTATACCCGCTCCCTCTGGGACGCCCCGCGTGAGCCCTTCGCCCCCCGCCTCCGCTGGGTTATCCTTGCGGGCATGGCCCTGCTTGGTCTGCTATCCCTGCTTACCCTGCTGGCCTACTTCAACCTGGCCACCGGCTAAAAACCATCCCCGGCCCTGTTCCCTGGGAACAGGGCCTTCCTGTAGTGTCTGAGAATCTGTGCTGCGGGCCCGAAAGCTCTATGATGGTAGGGAAGTTAACACGTGCAGAAAGCTAGAGTAGATTCAGTGAACGAGCAGGTAGACCCTGAAACCGCTAACGAGCGCACTACCGGTGCCGCCGCACCCTGGTCCCAGGGCCATGCACAAACCCCGCTGGAAACCCCGGACTCTACCGCTGATGAACAGGTAACAGCCCAGGTACAGGCAGGCCTTGAAGCCTGGGCCGAGCAGATGGAAACCTACACTGGCCCCGATGCCATGTTGGACTTCAACCAGGTCGACTACGTGCACATTGACCTCACTGATGCGAATTCTTCAGGCGTAGCCCAGATGTTTATGGGTCGAAAGACTCGACTGTCAACCATCTTGCGCGATAAGGCCAAGCTTGAGGCTGGCATGGTAGCGGCTCGAGCCTTGCGCACCAAGATTTTTGAGCTGGCAACCGGGCACGGGCTAGATGCAGGTTACTTCGTTGCGGGCACCGCCTCTTGGCTTTCAAGAGATGTCCGTGAGGACGGCATGGTGGGGGAGAAGCGCTTTATCGCACCGATTCTCATGGCTCCTCTTGCTATTACCCCGCACCCTACCAGCGACGACTTTGAGGTTCAGCTCACCGGCCCAGCCCAGCTGAACCCCGCCATGGTGCGGCAGATTAAGAAAGAGTACGGCATCGACCTGGGCACCATGGACGTCGCCCAACTGGCCAACTCCATGCGCAAGCTAGACCCCGAGCCCGTCATTGAGCGCATGCGGGCTACCACCGGGGCTGTACCCGGCATGACGATTCGCTCTACCTACTTCATTTCTACCTTTGCAGACCTTAAGGAAAGCACTGGGGAGCTTCCGGCAACCGCCCATACCCCGCTCGTCCGCGATATTGCCCAGCTCAAGCTCAACCCGTTAGAGCAGCCCTTTGTTGCCCCCGTCCACAACACTCGCGAACCCCTTGATAGCCGCGACCCTGACACCGACATGCTGGTGGTGGACGCGGACGCCAGCGGGCAGGACATCGTTGACCTGGCCCATCTGGGGCACTCCCTGGCTGTGACCACCGCTCCCGGTACCGACCAGCTCGGCACCGCAGCCAACATTGCCGCGGCCCTGATTCACCAGGGGAAATCTGTGCTTGTGGTAGGGGAGAAGCGCTCCACCCTCAACGATTTCAACCGTCTGCTGGAACGCACCCACCTCACCGACCTCACCTTCAATCTGCTGACCGAACGGGACTCAGAGGCCTACCGGCAGGAGTTCATCTCAGCGATTGTGCGCGATGAGAAGGCTCCCGCCCCCAACGTCACCGATATCCACCGGGAACTGGTAGAAACCCGTGCCAAGCTGCGCGGCCACACCGAATCGCTGCGGTTCACCGAATCCCGCTGGGGCTGCTCTGTCTACGATGCCCTGCAAACCCTGGCAGCGCTTACCGCCCAGGACCCGGCGCCCTCTACCCAGGTACGTCTAGCCCGCACCACCATGGACGAGCTGACCCGCCGCACAGAGACCGTCCACAAGCTCCAGCGTCTAGCTGACCTTGGCGGTTTCCGCCCCTCAACCCGGGCCTCAGCCTGGCACCGGGCTAAGCTCACCAGCTCAGACGATACCGAAGCCGCCCACGCCCTGGTCAAGAGCCTGCGTACTTCCCTGAACGAGGTGTCAGCGGGCATGACCCTCATGGCCGACGAAACCGGCCTGAAGCCCGCCACTACCATGGACGACTGGGGAACCCAGCTTGACCTGCTCGAACGTATCGCTGATACCCTCACCCGCTTCAGCCCCGATATCTTCGACCGACCTGTCACCGACCTGATTGCCGCCACCGCGAGTGGAACCTGGCGACGAGAGCACGGCATCGACATGTCGAGCATCCAGCGCTCCCGCCTGCGCCGGGCCGCCAAAGAATACATCGTGCCCGGCGTCAATATCTCAGACCTACACGAGAACCTCTTTATCGTTCAGGGTCAGCGCGAAGAATGGATTGGCCTGGCTAAGGACGAACGCGTCCCCACTATCCCCGAGAACCTCGCCGACCTGCGGGCCCGCTATACCGCCCTGCTCGAAGAATTCACGGGGCTAGCTATCGTGCTGGAAGATTCCCCGGCCGGCACCCGCTTCTCAGCCACCCCCCTCAACCAGCTCGAAGAGAGGCTCGCCGCCCTCATCGATGACGAATGGCTCCTACACACCCTGCCTGAGCGCGTCCGCCTCACCCGGGAACTGAGCGACCAGGGCTTGGGCGAACTCCTCGATGACTTTTACGAACGCCAGCTCGAAAGCGGCGCTGTAGCTGCTGAACTAGAACTTGCCTGGTGGCAGACCGCCCTTGAAATGATGCTGGCCTCTCAAGAACTTGAGATTCTGAGTGCAGACACCCTGCGCGACCTCGAAACCCGCTTTCGCCGTGCAGACTACTCGCACCTGGCGTCCGCCCCTGCCCGCCTGCATGCCCGCGTAGCCGATACCTGGCGCGCCCGCATCCACGAGTACGACCACGAAGCGGCCTTCCTGCGCAGCCAGCTCAAGAGCCACGAGTTCAACCTCCAGCAGGTGCTGACCCACGCTCCCACCATGGCCACCACCCTACTACCCCTGTGGATTACCAGCCCCTTCGCCCTCTCAGGCAAGGTGCCCACCGGCATGCGCTTTGACGCAGCGATTCTGCTCGATGCCGAATCCACCCCGCTGGCAGCTAACCTACCTGCCCTCATCCGGGCAGAGCAGGTCATCGCCCTGGGTGACCCCCACAGCGGCTTCCCCTCACCCTTCATGGTCTCAGCGGTAGCCCAGAACGCACCGGTGGTAAAGAACCAAAAACTGGTTAGCACCTTCGAGGCCCTCGCCAAGGTACTGCCTGGCCGGTCTTTGGCTACCGTCAACCGGGCAATTGACCCCGCCCTCTTTGGCTACCTCAACGAACACTTCTATCGGGGAGCCCTCACCAGCTACCCCTGGGGGGAAGAAATTACCGACGGCACCCCGGCTCTCACCGTGGAATATGTGGACGTCACCGGGCGGGTCTCCGACAACGCCGCCCTTGATTCACCCAGCCTTGAGGTACAGCGGGTAGCCGAAATGGTCATCGAGCACGCCTACCGCAGCCCCCAGCAGACCCTAGCAGTAGTTACTACCACAGCCCGTCACGCCCAGCGTATCGCCGAGGCCGTCCGCCAGCTACTGGTGCGCTACCCCCAATTCGCCCCCTACTTCGCAGCGGGGGACGAGTCCTTCCGCGTCGTTGATGTCTCCCGCGCCGTCGACATGGAACGGGACGTCATTATCTTCGCCCTTGGCGCCGGTAAAACAGCCCAGGGGGCAGCCCACCACTTTGGGCACCTTTCCGAGCGCAGCGGCCGTGAAAGCTTCGTGCTTGCTACCACCCGCGCCCGCCATCTCACCCGCCTGGTCACCTGCGTGACCCCCGAAGATCTGGACCCCCAGCGCCTAGAATACGGGGCCTTCGATATCTACCGCCTGCTGCTGGCCTACCGCCGTGAGCAAGAAGCTCGCGCCGCTCAGGAGCTGACCAAGCCCATCACCGACAAGCTACCGGTCAACGAATTCCTTACCAACGACCACCTAGAAGCCATCGACATGGGTGACTGGCTGCTCAACGACCTGGTGCGCCGCCTGGGCCAGCACAAGGTCACCCTGCACGAATCGGACGTTCCCCTGATCTCGTTGATCGCAACGAGTGAGGAAGAATCTCTATTGGCCGGGGCAGTGGCTAGCCCCCGGGCCCGCACCATGGTGCAGGACGTCGACCGTACCACCCCGGTGAGAGTGCCCCTGGCCGTTGTCTCTGACGGTTCAGACGCCTACGCTGCCATGAGCGTGCGCGAACGCTCCCGCCTGATTCCTGAGCTCCTGGCCCGTACCGGCTGGAACCACATGACCTGCTGGACTATCGAGGTCTTCTCAGACCCCGAAACCCTGGTCGGCCGGATTGGAAGCTACCTGGGGCTGGGGCGCAATGAGTAAGCCATCAGGCGCTGAGCCAGCAGGAACTGAAACCCCTGGCCCCGGCTACAGCCCCGTCCCCAAAAAACGGCGCGGCCACCGCCGGGCCACCGGCGGCTCATCCTTTACTGGCACCGAACCCAAACTGGCAGGGCTCACCGAACCAAGTGCGTCCGCCCCGCCCACCGAGGGGGAGGACGCCCGGGCAACCTGGCTCAAAGAACAGCGTCCGCCCCACTACGGGCAATAAAAAGAAGGGGCTGCCTGCCACATACCGTGACAGGCAGCCCCTTGAACGTCTCTGGGCTTATTTGCCCTTATCGTTGGCGTAGAAACCAGACCCCTTGAAAACCACACCGACCTGGCCGAACTTCTTGCGCAGGGTGTCCTGGCCGCACTCGGGGCAGGTCTTGAGCGCGTCGTCCGAGAACGACTGGTGCTGCTCAAACACGTGGCCGCAGTTCTTGCACTGGTAAACGTAAACAGGCACGGATAACTCCATCAAATAGGCGATAAATCTGGGGGTTATTCTACTCTGTTCTGGCGGCTCGTCCTCAATCACCCAGGCGGTGCAGGGTATTCTCCGTTGCCACAAACCGAAGTGTGGCATCCCAGCTATCTACAGGCAGACCATCAAGGATTTCCCGCTCAAACACCACCCCCACGGTAGAGGGGTCTTGTGCCAGAGGGCCAAGCTGCTCAAAAAGCCGGTCATAGTAGCCGCCGCCCTGCCCCAGCCGCCGCCCCGCCAGGTCGTAGGCAAGGGCAGGTACCAGGCGCAGGTCTGCCTGGATAAAGGCTTCAGCCCCGTGGCGCTCGCCTATCGGCTCTGCGATACCCAGCGCATTGACGGTGTATTCTACCTGTGGCTGCCACTCTACCCAGGCCAGCTGACGCCGGGGACGGACGACCGGCACCAGCACCCGGTACCCCTCAGCTACTGCCCGGGTAAGGGCTGGCAGAAGGGGAGGCTCAGCGGGAAGGGGAAGAAAGGCGGCAAGGGTGCTGCCTGTAGGGAGGCCTTGCCAGAGGGGAGCTAGGGTGCGTTCAAAGCCCTGAGCCGTTTCTTGGTGCGGTGGGTTGTGGGTTCGGCGTCTGCGCAGGTAGCTGCGGGCAAAGGCCTTAGCCTGGGTGGTGCTTGCTGATCTAGTAGAGCTCATGGGTGCCCTCCTGAAGAAGTGTTAGCTGAATCTAGTCACAATTTACCCCTCTTTAGGGCAGCGAATGCAGACAAACTCTAAAATTTGGGTATTCTGAAAGGTATGACTGAAAATAAATCACTCTCCGTGACCAAGGCTGTGATTCCTGCCGCCGGTCTCGGCACTCGCTTCCTTCCCGCCACCAAGGCCACTCCTAAGGAGATGCTGCCCGTGGTGGACCGCCCTGCGATTCAGTACGTTGTCGAAGAAGCCATTCGCGCTGGCCTGAACGACGTTTTGATGATTACCGGCCGCAACAAGCGTGCCCTAGAGGACCACTTTGACCGTGTACCCGGTCTGGAACAGCAGCTCGCTGACCAGGGCAAGGACGCCCTGCTCAAGAGCGTTGAAGATTCCAACGACCTGGGTGAGATCCACTATGTCCGCCAGGGCGACCCCAAGGGTCTGGGCCACGCTGTACTGCGCGGCAAGGTCCACGTTGGCAATGAGCCCTTCGCGGTTTTGCTGGGTGATGACCTGATTGACGAAAAAGAAGACCTGCTCTCTGCTATGGTTGCTGTCCAGCAGAAGACCGGCGGCTCTGTCGTTGCCCTGATGGAGGTCCCCGAAGAGCAGATTTCTGCTTACGGCTGTGCTGCAGTGCAGGCTGTTGAGGGCGAGGACGGCTTCGTTAAGGTCACCGGCCTGGTCGAAAAGCCCGCTGTTGAGGATGCCCCCTCAAACCTGGCCGTCATCGGCCGCTATGTTCTTTCCCCCAAGGTCTTTGAGGTGCTGGAAAATACCGCACCGGGCCGCGGCGATGAAATCCAGCTGACCGACGCCCTGCAGACTCTGGCTCAGGGCACCGGCGAGGGCGAAGGTGTCTACGGCGTGGTCTTCAAGGGCCGCCGTTTCGACACCGGCGACAAGCTCTCCTACCTCAAGGCCAACGTCATTCTCGCTGCTGAGCGCGATGATCTGGGCCCTGAGCTGCGTACCTGGATTAAGGAATTCGCAGCCGAGCTGTAAGCCCTGATGCTACTGCTGGGCGGACGCGGGGCTAAGGGAGGCCTTGAACCGTTCGGTAGTGAGTAGCTTGGAAGCAGAAGAACTGGGTACCTTCTAGAAGGTACCCAGTTCTTGTCTCATGGCCTGCTCTGTTTGAGAGAGCTGGGGTAGAATGAACTAGATATTTGTGTCACAGAGATAAAGAACGGGGGCAGCGATGGACTTCCTGAGTGGTTCAGGCCTTATTTTGCTGGTATGTGTGCTGGTTGGCCTTGGGCTCGTTGTGCGCCGCCGTAAGTCAGATTCTGTGACCAGCATCGGGGCTGAGAAGTTCGTTGCCGATATTGTTGAGAGCCACGCCAGCGAGGCTGAGGCCCGCCGTGCGCCGTCCGCCCCTCCGGCTCAGGCCGCGACCGAAACCGCCCCGGCTTTTCGGCTAAAAACCACCCGTCTGGCTGTGTTCGGGCTAGCTCTAGCCTTTGCGCTGGCCAGCCTGGTCACGGGAGTTCTGTCTCTCACCGGTGGAGCAGCCCCGCTCCTTCCCCTCCTCTTCTTGCTAGCTAGCCTGGCTTGCCTGGCTACCTTGCGTGTTTTGGCCCTGCGTGACCGCGACCGTAGGCGGGCCCGCACCGTACTGGCTGTTGAACAGCGCCAGGCCCAGCGGCGTCCTTCTGCCCCCTCAGGCACCTCTCGCGCACCCAGCAACCAGCAGGGTCGCCCAGCAGCTACCGTCTCTACTGTCGAGCTGAAGCCTGCCCCCGAGCGTCC
Organism: Rothia sp. 11273D007AR; assembly: GCF_053547255.1. Lineage (NCBI taxonomy): Bacteria > Bacillati > Actinomycetota > Actinomycetes > Micrococcales > Micrococcaceae > Rothia > Rothia sp. 11273D007AR. The sequence goes on from NZ_JBPPWJ010000002.1 coordinate 159,048, forward strand.
TGCTCGTGCCCGCCAGCAGATGCCGGTCAGCCACGCGGCTAAGGCCCTCCGGCGGGCCAAAACTCAGCATCACCCGGTATCGACTGCCCCGGTGCTGACATCTGAGGTCGAGGCAACTGAACAACAGGCCTCAACCCGCCTGCGTATGGACGAGGCTCTGCCCGATACCCGCTGGCAGGTCACAGAGGTACCCCTGCCTACTTACCTTGAGACAGAGACCGTCCGCAGGGAAGCTCCTGCACCTCTTGATACCGAGGTAGCGCCGAAGAGCCAGACCCAGACCCTGGCCGAGGCAGCAAGCCTCAACCTTGACGATGTGCTGAAGCGCCGCCGCGCCTAGGCGAAGATGAAGTTTTTTCAAAGAATAGATACCCAGCCGTAGCCTCACCCTGAGAGGCCGCGAAGCTGGGTATTCTGTTTGAGGGGCAGGACCACACCGCCCCACGATATTCTGAGGAAGGCTAACCGTATGGCTACACACCACCTGGAAATTGAGCAGAAATTTGAGCTTGCCGATGTGAACAGTGAGGTTCCCTCGGTGGAGTGGAGCTTTGAAAGGTGGAGTGTCAGTGAGCCTGTAACAGAGCAGCTCGATGCAACCTACTACGACACCCCTTCTGGCAACCTGGGACGGCATAAGGTAGCCCTGCGCCGCCGACTGGGCGGCTACGACCAGGGCTGGCATATCAAGTTTGATGCTGCAGGCCAGCGTCATGAGGTGACCTTTGACCTGCTGTCTAACCGCTCCGCTATGCCTGCTGCGGTGAAGAAGTTTGTGCAGGTGCCAGCCCTCGGAGAGGAGCTGGAGCCTCGGGTTTCTCTAAAAACCCAGCGGACCCGTACCGTGATTCTTGATAGGGCCGGGGAGCAGCTAGCTGAGATCTGTGATGACCGGGTGCAGGCGCTTGACTATGCCACCGGCCAGGAACGGGCCTGGCATGAGTGGGAGGTAGAGCTGCTGGGGCAGACCGCCCAAGATCGTAAGCTCACGGAGGCGCTCTTTGCGGACGTTGCCCGTCAGTTGCAGGCTGTCGGGGCTGTGCCCTCGCAGTCGCCGGCTAAGATTGCCCGGGCCCTGGGTCATGACGCCGAGTTTGAGGCCCGGCGAATGGGCGGCAAAGCTAAGGGGCAGGGTAAGAAAGCAGCGAAAAAGAAAAAGAAGGCTCTGGCAGTTGAATTTCCCCCGGTGCCGAGCTCTGCTGAGCTGCTGACTCGGGTGCTTGCCTCTCACACCCAACGGCTTGCCCAAGCTGATCTGCTGGTGGCAGCGGGGGTACCCGATGCCACCCACCAGGGGCGTATTGTTGCCCGTCAGTTGCGGAGCGTGCTGAAGTATATGGCTCTGCCGTATGCGCGCAGCGGGTTTGCTTCTGCGCTTGAAGATATGATGCAGGGGTTGAAAACCTATGCCCGTCAGCTAGAAACGCACCGTAATGGCGAGCTTGTGCACCCTATGGCACAGCGGGTTCTGCAGGCTCACCCGGTGCTGGGGGAGAGCGCAGGTGCTGTCTTCGGTGCGGTCATGGAACACCAGCAGGCGGACGCTGCCGCCCAGGCCCGCCGCTACCTGGCCTCTGCCGGGAGGCTGGAACTTCAGCTGGCTCTCGAATCTTTACTGGCCGATGTGACCCTGGTTGTTGAGTTGCCGCTCAATAGCGAGAACTACGTGAATAAGGTAGCTAAGCGTTTGCGTAAGAACCTGGTCAAGCAGGGGGAACGGGCCATGGCTACCTGGCCAGAGCAGGCGGCTGATTTCTCGGCGAGCGCTGCCTTTGATGAGGGCCTACACGATGTGCGTAAGGCAGCTAAGGCGGTGCGCTACTGTCTCTTTGTTGCTGCCGATGCTGGGCTTCCCCTGACCGAGCCCCAGGCTGAGCTGGTGGCGCGGGCTAAGGCTGTTCAGGCAGAGCTGGGTGAGCTGACTGACGAGTTGACGATGGGGGACTGGCTTCTGGGCCTGCGTGCTCAGGCTAATGAGCTGGGGCTTGATCCCTTCGCGGTCGGCTACCTGCTGGGTCGCTCGGAGCTACTGGCTATGGGGCTTCGCATGACTGCCTTTGACGCCCTGCCCCGGGTTCTCAAGAAAGTAAAAGGTATCAAGCTTACCTAAGTCTGCTCGTGAGCCCTGCGGCTTCGTAGCTGACCCTCTTTAAAAAGCTGGAGGCACCCGTTAGGGTGCCTCCAGCTGCATCACACACAGGAAGAAAAGTCTTCTTTGTACCGCCTAGCCAGCCCTCCCACAGGGCCTTGCGGCTATTTGGTAATAAAAATATAACCTAATTAAGCCCCCTGTGGCTAGTCTTTGGCGAAAATTTTTTGGTTAACCTATTTTGTGGGATAGGTGAACCTAAAAAATGGCTTGTTGTGCCTTGCCACTGGGAGGAAGGGGTGATTCCCAGGTGGAAGAGGGGCGGACGCCAGCGCGCCAGACTCTGAGAACAGGCTAGACTGGTGGGGTGAGGGAATGGCTTGAAAGTTTGCACTGGGTTGCCGCCATCGGCTTTATGTGGGTGGTGGGTATTGTGCGTACCTCCCTCGTCTTTTCTCTGGGCTGGTTAGCCCAGGCTGGGGGTTCCCGCTTTGAGAAGATACAGCACCTGATGGGCCACCCCCTCTACCGTAGGGCCCAGGATTTTGTGAATCGCTGGGGTGTGCTGGCTGTTCCCGCCTGTTTCTTGACGGTGGGCTTTCAAACTGCGGTTATTTTGACTACCGGCTTTACCCGTATGCCCCTGTCCCGCTGGATTCCAGCTATGCTGGTGGGCACTTTCATGTGGGGTACCATCTACGCAACGGTTGGCATGTCGGTTGTCTGGCTTTGGCTTGAGAACCCACGGGTGGCCGCCCTGGTGCTGGCCCTGCTGGCGGCCGTCATTATCACCGCAAAAATCCGGGACAGAAAACGTTCCATGTCGCGACTACCGAAAGACACTAAGCTATGATCCTGAGCGAGCTGATTCTTGCCCACCCCGACCTGCTGGTTGATGATCAGACTGCTCGCTATGAGCAGGTGGGGCAGGTGCCCGGTCTTTGTGTGGGGTTCGTTCCCGGGGTTATGCCCGGTAAGTGGTTTACCCGGTGGCGGGAGCGCTATTCGGCGTTGGCTCCCCTGACCGACGTCGCCCTGGCTGAGGGGCAGGGCCTCGCTTCGCTCGATGCTTTTGCGGATATGGCGCTGGTGCGCGCTGAGGACGAGCCCGAAGCTCGCGATAAGAAGCGCTACCACGCGATTGAACTCTACCGGGAAACCCCGGTGGTGGTACTCCCTAAGGATCACCTGCTGACGGTGCTCGAGACCGTTCCGGTTGCTGAGCTAGCCGAAGAATTTTTACTCCAGAGCCCCGATGAGGTGCCCGAATGGCGCGATCTTTCCGCCGACTACCGGGCCGAGAACCCGCGTCCGCTACCTCAAATGAGGCACCGGGCCGACGCGATTGAGCTGGTGGCTGCCGGGCTGGGCCTGTTGGTGGTGCCGATGTCTGTAGCCCGTTTTTACCACCGCAAAGACCTGACCTACCGCCCGGTTGAGGGACTGGGTGAGTACCCGGTTCTGCTGGTGTGGAAGCGGGAGGTGCGTGAGGACGCCCGCGAGCAGGTAATCCAGGACTTTGTGGGTATTACCCGCGGCCGCACCGCTGCCTCTCATCGCGGTAGTGATAGCCGCGAGGTAGCCCTTGAGAAGCAGCGGCGCGAGAAGGAAGAGGCTAAGCGGAAGCGGGCGGCTGCTAACAAGCGCCGTGAGGCGGAAGACCGTAAGAAGCGGAACGCCCAGAAGAACGGTAACCTGCGTCAGTACCAGGCCCAGAAGGGTGGCAAGGGGAGCGCCAAGGGCTCGGGCCGAGGCTCCCGGGGCAAAAAGCGCTAAATAACAAGTTGCGCTGAGGGGCTAACCGAGAGCTAGCTCTTTTGGTCGGTCTTTTCTTCTGCTTTCTGGGCAGAAGATGAAACCACGGCGCGTTCCTCGTGTATCTCGCTGTGAATCACCGACTGGTTAGCCAGCGGAATACGAATGCCCCGCTGATCCATAGCCTTCTTGAGCTCTTCCCGGAGCTTACGCCCCACCGCGAACTGCTCGGAGGGAGCGGTCTTGACTGTCAGGCGCAGTACCACCGACTCGCCGGTTACAGACTGCACACCCAGGTACTGGGGCTTACCCGAGATGTTCTCTTTGATACCGGGTAGCTTGATGGCTTTTTGAATTGAGGTCATGAGGAAGCTCGCCATCTCGTCGATATCGGCATCGTAGGGAATGGGCAGGTCGATGATGGTGCGGGCCCACCCCTGGGAAGAGTTGCCCACACGCAGAATCTCGCCGTTGCGTACGTGCCAGAGGGTTCCGGCGGTATCACGCACCTGGGTGGTGCGCAGACCCACTGCCTCCACCTCGCCCTCGGCCTCACCTAAGTTGACCCAGTCACCGATGCCCAGCTGGTCTTCGGCCACGATGAAGATACCCGAGAGGAAGTCTTTAACGAGAGACTGAGCCCCGAAGGAAAGGGCGACACCCACTACACCGGCTGAGGCGATGACGGGGGCAATATTGAAGCCCAGCTCGGCGATAATCATGACGATCATGACCGTCCAAATCACAATCGACGAGACCGACCGGAGCACCGAGCCAACGGTCTGTGCCCGCTGGGACTGGCGGGTGCTCGCCAGAGATGTATCGGCCTTCCACCGGCTAGTTTTGCCGCCCTTTTTCTCTTCTGCTGCAACCACCCGGTTGCGGGTGCCGCGGGCGATAGAGTCGGTGACCTGGCGAATGACCACGCGCACCAGGCCGTGTAAGACGAATCCGAGGATGATAATAATGAGTATGCGAAGGGGTGCTCCCAGCCAAAAATCTAGGCTAGCCAGCCTGGCCATTATGGTTCCGGCGGCCTCAGCGCTTTCTTCAAGGGGCGTTGTTTCTGCTGCTAAAATCCCGGTTACTGTCATACCTACGAGCCTATCGTCTTTGACTGAAGAAAACCGGTATGCCAGCTGCCCGCGAACGCTAGGGCGGCGCACCTGAGCCAAGGGTGCAATAGACTGGTTTTTCAGAGACGAACAAAGGAAGAAGAGATGCCCCTGGTGATGGATACCCGCCCGGCTGCTTACGCCGTGGTGATTGAGGATGGCAAGATTCTGCTCTCCCGCTGGGTACCGCATATTCCCGGTTACCGCCCCGGCTGGACCCTACCCGGTGGCGGCATGGACCCCGGCGAACAGCCCCATGAGACTGCCGTGCGCGAAGTCTTTGAAGAAACCGGTTACCGGGTGGAACTTGACCGCCTGCTGGGGGTGCACGCGGCCTACTTTGAGCCCGAAGCCGGGGCAACCCGTCCTTTCTGCGCCCTGCGTACCATCTACACTGCCCATATCACCGGCGGAGAGCTTACTGCCGAGATTGGCGGATCGACCGACCTGGCAGAGTGGGTTCCGCTGGCTGAGCTCGACCAGCATTTCTACTACTCCCTGGTAGACGAGGCCGCACGCCTCTTAGGGTATGTGGACGCCAGTGAGTTGGCAGCCAGCTACCGGGAGGGTTCGCATGACTAGGGAAGCGACTAAGGAACAAGGACGCTCGCGCACACGGGGCTACCGCGCCCAGCTGGTTGCTCTCGCTGCGGCCACCGGCCTTCTGCTGAGCGGTTGCGGCAGCTCAACGACCGGCAGCGGTGCGACTACTTCGACCAGCCCCGCCACGACCGCTACCCTGCGTATCGGTACCGGGCTGACGGCTGAGACCCGCCACGCAGCCTATATCTACCAGGCTGCCCTGCAAGAAGCGGGCTACACCGTTGAGGTGGTTGAGACCGACGATAGCCGACCCGCCTACTTTGCCAGTATGGGGATAGACACCGCCGCCACCGCTACAGCCAGCCCTACTGAGACCGGACCAGCAGATGGGCTTGTGCATATTACCCCTGATTTGTCTGGCGACCTGCTGCTTTACCTCACCGATAACGGAGCGGTTAGCCCCACCATTATCGAAGAAGAGCGGGCTAGCGCCGCGGCAGAAACCAGCCCCGCGCCAGACTCGACTGCGAGCGCAGAAGCTAGTGTGGGCGCGTCCGCTGATTCTAGCCCTACCGCTACACCAAGTCTTACTGCTACGCCCATCCCCAGCGCTACCGCGCTCAACGTGCGCGGGCTCAGCAGCAACGACATCGTCAGCTACGTTGACCGTGCCCTGCCCGATACCGCTGAGGTGCTCTCGCCCTCGAACGCTACTAACCGGTATGGCTACGTGGTCACCCGGGCTACTGCCCAGCGCTACGGTCTGGAGACCATGAGCGACCTGGGGCAGGCCTGCTCTGAGCTCAGCCTGGTTGCCCCCGAAAGCTACGCCACCAACCCTAGCGGTGCTACCTCGCTGAGCACCCACTACAGCTGCACCCCGGGAGCTAGCAAAACCGCTGATAGCCGGTCAGACCAGGCCCAGGAACTCATCACCGGCGCAACCAGCATGAGCTACATGTACTCAGCCAGCGCAGAGATCCCGGCCAATAACCTCGTGCTGCTAGAGGACCCCGAGCGCACCCAGCTGGCGCAAAACATCGTGCCCGTCACCCGCGCCGGGGAACTGCCCCAGCAGGTCAAGGACATCATCAACGATGTCTCCGCCAACCTCGACACCGATTCCCTGGTACGCCTCAATACGCTTACGAGCGGCGATAACCCCGTTTCAGAAACCGACGCCGCCCATTTCTGGTTGACCCGCATGAAAGGGTAATCTAAATCTCATGGCATTCAAGCAATCAAAAAAACTTCAAAACGTTCTCTACGATATTCGCGGGCCCATTCTGGAAGAAGCCCAGCGTATGGAAGCGCGTGGTCACCGTATTCTCAAGCTCAATATCGGTAACCCGGCGCCCTTCGGTTTTGAAGCGCCTGAAACCATCATGATGGATATCATCGAGCATCTGCCCTACACCCAGGGCTATTCTGATTCCCGAGGCCTCTACTCTGCCCGTACTGCCATTGTGCAGTACTACCAGAACGAGGGCATCATGAACATTACGACCGACGACGTCTACCTGGGTAACGGTGTCTCGGAGCTGATTCCTATGACCCTGCAGGCCCTGCTCGATAACGGGGACGAGATTCTGGTGCCCAGTCCTGACTACCCCCTCTGGACGGCTGCTACCCAGCTCGCAGGGGGCAAGCCGGTGCACTACCTCTGCAATGAAGAGGACGGCTGGCTGCCCGATATCGAGGACATCAGATCAAAAATCACCTCCAACACCCGCGGCATCGTGGTCATTAACCCCAATAACCCCACCGGTGCTGTCTATACTCCCCAGGTGCTCCAGCAGATTGTTGACCTTGCACGGGAACACGAGCTGGTAATTTTTGCTGATGAGATCTACGAGAAGATTCTCTACGACGGCGCCCAGATGACCCACGTAGCTTCTCTTGCAGGCGACGACGTGCTCACCCTAACCTTCTCGGGTCTTTCCAAGGCCTACCGGGTCTGCGGCTACCGCGCTGGCTGGGTGGCTATTTCGGGGCCCAAGCTTGCAGCTGCCCCCTTCATCGAGGGTATTAACCTGCTAGCTAATATGCGCCTGTGCGCAAACGTGCCCGCCCAGCACGCCGTACAGACCGCCCTGGGCGGCTATCAGTCCATCAACGACCTGATTCTGCCCGGCGGACGCCTGAAAGAGCAGCGGGACCTGTCCTACAAGATGCTCAGCGAAATGGACGGCGTGACCGTGCAGCAGGCTGAGGGCGCCCTCTATCTCTTCCCCAAGCTCGATATCGATAAGTTCAATATCACCAGCGATGAGCAGTTCATGCTCGATCTGCTACGGGAACAGAAGATTCTGCTGAGCCACGGCACGGCTTTCAACTGGTCAGAGCCCGACCACTTCCGCCTGGTCTTCCTGCCAGATACCCGCACCCTGGCCGATGCCCTGGAGCGTCTGGGCAACTTCCTGGCTGACTACAAGCAGAACTAGAAAGCTTTGCAGCGCGCAGATTAGAGCAGACTCACAGCCAAGCTGCCGACCCTCTCGCTGGTTCGCTAGCTGGCTCGCAAGCTCGCCAGATTCGCACCGAGATTTGTTTTCCTCGCGCGCTCGGAATCTCGGTGCTCATCACCAGCGATTCACGCCAGCCGCCGAGCCAGCAGCTTTGCTATGAGCCTGCTCTGCACTTCAGCTCTGGTTCTGGCGGGCGGCGTCCAGGGTTGCCTGGGCGCCGTCGAGCCAGGCTTCGCAGCGCTGGGCAAGGGCCTCACCCCGATCCCACAGGGCAATAGACTCTTCAAGCGTGCTCGCACCGGACTCCATGCGGGCTACAACCTGCAGGAGCTCTTCACGGGCCTGCTCGTAGGTCAGCTGCTCAACCGGAGTGGCATTCAGCTCGGTCTTAAATTCGACGGTGTTGCTCATAGGTTTCCTTTCCTTGACCTGGTCTCTGACCAGGTTCTAGTGGTTTTTCTCGTGTACGGCGGTAACGGTTGCGTCTACAGCGCCGGCTGCCGCACGCACACTAATGTTTTGCCCCTCGTGCAGGGTGCGGGCATCGCGCACCAGCTGGCCGGAGGCGTCCTGCATCACCGCATAGCCGCGCTCCAGAGTCTGCTGGGGTGACAGGGCCGTAACCCGCGCCCGTAGCTGGCTAATAAGATCACGGTCCCTGGCAAGACGGTGGACGGCCGCGCTCGAAGCCCTCGCCCGCAGCCGCTCAATATCCTCTGACCTAGCCAGCAGGGCAGAGCCCGGGTTAGCAAGAACCGGGCGGGATCGCACCTGGGCTAGTCCGTGCCACTCAGCTGCAATCAGCTGTTCTACTGCTCGCTGCAACTGGTAGCGAGCCGATGCAAAGAGTTCTCGCTCTTCACGGACGTCCGGAACAATACGCTTGCCGGCATCGGTGGGGGTTGAGGCTCGCAGGTCTGCGGCGTAATCCATCAGCGGGGAGTCAGCCTCGTGGCCAATCGCCGAAACCACCGGAGTGTTGGCTGCGGCAACAGCCCGGACCATGGCCGCCTCAGAAAAAGGCAAGAGGTCTTCAAAGGAGCCGCCACCGCGGGCAATCACAATCACATCAATATCGGCTCTGCTATCCAGCTCAGCCAGGGCCGCGGTCACCTGAGCCACCGCGTTCACACCCTGCACCGCAACCTCCCGCACCTCAAAATCAACGGCGGGCCAGCGCAACGAAGCGTTACGGATAACGTCCTTCATAGCATCCGAATCACGACCGGTAATCAAACCCACCCGGCGGGGGAGCAAGGGCAGGGGCTTCTTACGCTCGGGACTAAAAAGACCCTCAGCCTGTAGCTTGGCGCGTAACTGCTCAATGAGCTCCAGCATAGAGCCCACACCCACCGGCTTGATGTTAGAGCCCTGCATCGATAGGCGGCCGGTCTTCACCCAGAAATCAGGCTTGAGCTGCAAAACCACCCGAGAGCCCCGCTCCAACTGGCCCTGCACCTTAGCCATCTCTGAGCCCCAGACCGTAACCGATACCGAGACCTCCTGCTCAATATCGCGCAGCGTCACATAGGAAACCCTGCCGCGGTGGTTGAGCTCAATAATCTGCCCCTCTACCCAGGTCGGTACGCAACGGGCAATATACTCGTGCATCTTATTCGACAGCACATGTAGGGGCCAGGGGTTATCGACGCTGGTCTGGCCAGCGCGTTCCGCTAGTTGCCGGGGTGCGCGCTGGGCCTGCTGTTCTTGCTGGGCCTGTAGCTGTGCCAGCGTCAGATGACCGGGTGCAGAATCACCAAAACTGTTCATACACCTACTTCTACCACCGCTGGCTGACACTTTAAGCATTGAGCCAAGAAAAACTGTCTTCTTTCTGCTGTGGGGTTTTTGAAAGGTTACGCAGGCTCACGCTCGCTGCCGACCCTCTCACCCGGTTCGCTAGCGCTCACAAGGTGATTCACGCCAGCCCCGAGCCAGCAGCTTCGCTGTGAGCCTGCTCCACCTATAAGAACTGCTCAAGCAAATACTCAGTAAGACCGGCTACTATGCAAGCATGACGGGTACCCGCAAGAGCACAGAAGACTACGGCGACGGCAACTGGACAAACCCCTATGTTCAGGCCGAAAATCAGCGCGCCCAAGAAGCAGCCCAGGCAGCCTACGCCCAGCAGCCCCAGGGCTACACCCACCCCTATGCAGAGCCGGCCTCGGCTCACTATGCCCAGGGGGCCTACCCTCCTGAAGCGCAGGCGCAGGGGGTAGCGTCCGCCCCGGTGGTTTCCTATGCGCCCCCACGGGCGCCTCGACGTCAGCGCCGCCGTCCGGCCTTTAGCCTAGCCAGGCGCTTTCTCTGCGTCCTGTTGGCCCTCCTTACGCTGGCTACCGGGCTGACCGCAGCTACAGCCTACTGGGCACAAACCACCCTGGTAGATACCGAAAACTTTGCGGCGATGACCGAGTCCATCGCCTACGATCAGGACTTCCAGACCAGTCTGGCAAGCGCCGTTACCGACGACATCATGGCCTCACCCGCTATCGAAACCTACCTGGGCGACGGGAACTCCACCGCCTGGTACGGGGGAGTGCAGAACTGGCTCTATGACCAGACCTATACCCTGGTTGACGGGGCTACCAACTCGCTGGTGACCTCCGATGCCTACCCCCAGCTGTGGGCCCAGGTGATTTCAGATACCCACGCCTATAACTTCTCGGGTGAAAGCCGCCCGGCGGTGCTTGACCTTTCTGCCCTCTACGACCAGGCTGGGGCGTCTGTGCAGTCGGCGACCGGCTTTGGTGTTGATACCTCAAGTCTGCCCGGCCGTACCATCACCCTGGATACGGGGCAGAACATCTGGCCTATCAATTCCACTATCAATACCCTGATATGGCTGGCCTCCCTCTGGCAGCCTCTGCTGGTGGTTAGTGGCGTATCCGCCCTGCTCGGGTTCCTGCTCTGGCCCCGCAACCGCTTCGCCTACCTAGCCTTCATCGCCTTCAGCGCAGCAGCCCTACTCTGGATCGCTGGCCTCCTGGGTGGCGGTGCCTCCCTCACCGCCGGGATACAGCTACCGGCTAGCAACGCGGCCGTCCTTTTCCTGCAAAAACTGTCTGAAACTATCACCGCATCTTTCGCCAGCTACCACAACGGCCTAGCCCTCAATCTGCTGATTGCGGGGGCAGTACTGACACTTCTTGCTCTTCTCTCAGCGATCATGGGGCTGACTGCGAGAGAAGCCACTGCACGCACCCGCTAGAACCACGTAGGATAGAGACTATGTCTACCCAAGAGAAGACCATTGAACTGGGTCTGCCCACCGTACCCCGCGTGCGCAGGACCCGCGAAGAAGTTGAGGCAGCCGCCCCCACCGGCGACAAGAAGGTGCTCCTAGCAGCACCCCGTGGCTACTGCGCCGGTGTTGACCGCGCCGTCATCGCCGTTGAAAAGGCCCTAGACCACTACGGGGCTCCCGTTTACGTGCGCAAGCAGATTGTTCACAACCGCCATGTGGTTGAAACCCTCGAAGCTCAGGGCGCAATTTTTGTGGACGAGGTGGAGGAAGTCCCCGAGGGGGCCGTCACCGTCTTCTCCGCCCACGGCGTGTCACCGGCTGTTGTGGCCTCAGCGGAAGAGCGTCAGCTCAATACCATCGACGCTACCTGCCCGTTGGTTTCCAAGGTGCACCGCGAAGCTGTGCGTTTTGCCAAGCAGGACTACGACATCCTGCTCATTGGCCACACCGGCCACGAAGAGGTTGAGGGTACCGCTGGCGAAGCCCCTGACCATATTCAGATTGTGAACTCACCTGACGAGGTTGATCAGGTGACCGTGCGTGACCCCGAGAAGGTCGTGTGGATTTCACAGACCACCCTATCTGTGGACGAAACCCTTGAAACCGTTGCCCGCCTGCGCGAGCGTTTCCCCACCCTGCAGGACCCGCCCTCCGACGACATCTGCTATGCGACCTCTAACCGTCAGGGCGCTATCAAGGAGATCGCTCCGAAGGCTGACCTGGTGATTGTGGTGGGTTCGACCAACTCGTCGAACTCTGTGCGCCTGAAGGAAGTCGCCCTGGAATACGGCGCTAAGCAGGCCTACCTGGTGGACTACGCCAATGAGGTTGATGAGGCCTGGTTCGAGGGTGTGACCACCGTGGGTCTGACCTCTGGCGCTTCTGTGCCCGAGGTGCTGGTACAGGACGTGCTGCGTCTGCTGGCAGACTACGGTTACGTTGACGTTGAGAAGTTTGAGACCGCCAAGGAAGATATTCTCTTCTCGCTACCCAAGGAGCTTCGCGCGGCCCTGAAGAATGATTCGGGTGAGCCCGCGATGCGATTGGGAGGACGAGGAGCGAAGCCGAGTAGGTAAAATCGCGAAGAGTTTCCCTATAAGAAAAGGCCCCCGCACGGGGGCCTTTTCTTGTGGGGCTGGTTAGCTGGGAATCAGGCCGTAGACGACGGCTGAGAAGGCCGCGATACCTGAAGTCACCACGAAGATGTTGGAGAGCTTGCCGCGGTAGGGGGCCAGGGCCGGTACCTTGTGGATGGCCCACATGGGCACGATGAAGAGCACCAGGGCCATAACGGGGCCGACTAGGGATTCGATGAGGGAGAGGACGCTGGGGTTCAGTACGGCGGCGACCCAGACGGTGACAACGATGAAGACGTTGATTGCCGCGTTGAGGGCCTTGTCGCTGATGCGTTTTTTCTCGGGGTCGAAGTTTTTACGGACGATACCTGCCGCTCCTTCGTGCCCGCCGAGCCAGTGGCCGAAGTAGGAGGAGACGATGGCAGCGATGGCTACGATGGGGCCGAGCCAGTTGATGAAGGGGGCGTCAAATTCGTTGGCCAGGTAGGAGAGGATAGGGAGGTTGGAAGCGCGGGCTTCAGCGAGGCCGTCCGGACCGATGGCCAGCACACAGGACCAGACAAAGCCCATGGTGAAGAGGGTCAAAATAATAGAAGTTACTCGTAGCACGCGGGAGGCCTTGACTGAAGCGAAGCCGCGGTACTGCTTGCGCATGGCAACCGAGAACTGGGAGATAGCCGCTGCGTGGTAGAAGGAGAAGACGAGGACGGGCAGCATGAGCCAGAGGGTCATGGAGAAGTTACCCGGGGCAGGTACCTGGCTAAAGCCGTCCAGCGACCAGTGAGGAATCAGGTAGAGAGTGAGCACGGCGAGCACCAGAATGAGGGGGTAGACCAGGAACTGGGTGACCGTGAGCATGAGTTTCTGGCCGATGATCATGACGGCGCTCATGGCACCGACCAGCAGGGCTGCGAGGAGCCAACGGGGTAGGGGTTCTAACCCAAACTGGTTGGTGAGAAAGGAATCAACCGTATTGGTAATGCTGACACCGTAAATCAGCAGAATGGGGTAGATGGAGAGGAAATAGAGCAGGGTAAAGATTTTGCCGAAGCCTCGGCCAAAGAATTCTTCGGCGACCTCGGTGATGTCAGCGGTTTGTTTGGAACTGGCAGAAACCATGCGGGAGAGCCCCCGGTGAGCCAGGAAGGTCATGGGCCAGATGAGAATTGTGGCGGCTAGTAGCGGCCAGACGCCACCGGCACCCGCGTTGATGGGGAGGAAGAGAATGCCCGCGCCGACGGCTGTGCCAAAGAGACTAATGGTCCAGGCCGTGTCGGTGCGGTTCCACTTTGGGGCCCGGGTTGCGGCGTCGCCCATTTCGATGGCTGCGGTGGAGACATCGGTGTATTCGTTGCTGCCCTTGTGAGACATACAAAAACTCCTAGAGTCACATCGTTGTGAGATACGTGTACTTATTATTCTAGCCTTTTTTGTACGAGCCATGGAGAATGGGCCTATGCCCTACCTCTTTCTCGCACTCGCCATTGGCTCGGAGCTCATCGCCACCACCCTGCTGAAATACACCGAGGGGTTCACCAAACTCTGGTTTACCCTGGGCTGTCTGGCCGGCTATGGCTTTGCCTTTTTCATGCTGTCACTGGCGGTGCGGGACATTCCGGTGGGGGTGGCCTATGCCCTCTGGTCGGGGCTGGGCACCGCTGCCATCGTCGCCATCGGTGCGGTCTTCCTGGGGGAGCCCATCACTCTAGTGAAGGTAGTGGGTATTTCCCTGATTGTTGCCGGGGTGCTAGTGCTCAACCTGGGCGGGGCTAGCCACTAGTTCTGGTAGCAGATTTCTTCCCAGACGGGCCGGTAGCCCAGCTCCTCATTAACCTTGATCATGGCCGGGTTGACGGCCGAGTTCATGGTAATAATTTGCCGAATGTGGGGTGCGGATGCCGGCAGTCGGGTATGGCTAAGCACCTTGAGGGTGCGGGAGAGGCCAAGACCGCGGTGCTCTGGCATGACCACGGTGGATTCCTGCCAGGCTGAGGCATTGCGTGTATCGGTGGGATAGGTCAAAGCCGTTATCGCTGCAATTTTTCCTTGGTGTAGGGCTGCCGCATACATCAGTTCTTCTCCTGATGCATGGGTTTTCTCCTCTATCTCGCGCAGACGCTCAGGGGTGAAGTTTGAAGCCTCCCGGCGGACTTCTCCAATGGGTTCATCTACCTCTAGCTGGTGGTAAGCAGCTGCGGCTGACTCTAGGTGTTGTTCGGGAATTTTATGTTCCCAAACCTCGAAGGTGTAGGCAGGATCGGTTATTGTCTTGTGTTCAGCCTCCTGCACAAGGTCTGCGGGAAGCGGTAGGGGAGCGATTCTCGTGATAGCAGAATTCTTAGGTTCCAAGCCCAGAAGGGCCGCAACCCTGTTGATGGGCAGGGCGGGGTCGTCCTTGTTGTCATCCTGCATGAGGTAGCCGTAGTAGGTGATGTGGGTGCGTCCGCTGGGTTCGATAGCCTCGGCTAGGGCATGGCGGGTAAGTGCCTCTTCAAGGCCCCGCCCCTCAGCTTCGGGATGGACGGCGAGAAGGAAGTTCAGGCCGTCTAGATTCTCTTTGAGGGGGAGCGAAACCAGCACAATACCGAGAATCTGCCCCTGAACCTCGGCAACCCAGCGGTGGTTTTCGTAGTAGCTGGAGGGGGCAAGAATAGCCCGCCGTTCTTCGACTGATGTAGTTAACGGGAAGCCGTAGAGCTTTTCCTCGCAGGCAGACTCTAGAGCATTGAGCTGCTCCATGTCGGTATCGGAATCAATGTTGATGGGGCGGATGCTGATGTCCCGGGGCGAAAACTGCGCTACTGTCATGCTGACCAGCATAAAACACTGTGCTCTAGGTAACAAGAGGTGGGTGAGGGGAAACTGCCTAACCTACCTGCCGGTGGCGGGCGTCCGCACCGCTTGCAGGGCTTCACTGACGCTCCCGCGCTCGCTTGACTTACCCCTGTAAACTAGAAACCGTGGCTTTAACTATTGGAATTGTGGGTCTGCCCAACGTCGGCAAGTCGACCCTTTTTAACGCACTGACCAAAAACAACATCCTGGCAGCGAACTACCCCTTCGCAACCATCGAACCCAATGTGGGCGTCGTTAACCTGCCCGACGAGCGCCTGGCCCGCCTGGCTGAAATCTACGGCTCCGAGCGCATTCTGCCCGCGACCGTCTCCTTCGTTGATATCGCCGGTATCGTTCGCGGCGCCTCCGAGGGTGAAGGCCTGGGCAACCAGTTCCTCGCCAACATTCGCGAGGCCCACGCGATCGCCCAGGTCGTCCGCGCCTTCGACGACCCCGACGTCATCCACGTCGACGGCAAGGTAGACCCCGCCAGCGACATGGAAACCATCAACACCGAGCTGGTACTGGCTGACCTGCAGACCCTGGAAAACGCTATTCCCCGCCTGGAAAAGGCCGTCAAAATCAAGAAGGGCGACCCCGCCCAGCTTGAGGAATACAAGAAGGCCCAGGCCGTACTGGAACAGGGCGACACCCTGATCTCTAAGTACGAAGAAGCCAAGATCGATATGGCCCTGCTCAAGGAGCTGAACCTGCTCACCTCCAAGCCCTTCATCTACGTCTTTAACTCGGACGAGGGCGTCCTCGCCTCTGAGGAAAAGCAGGCTGAACTGCGCGCCATGGTCGCCCCCGCTGAGGCCGTCTTCCTGGACGCCAAGCTTGAGGCCGACATGGTTGAGCTCTCTGAAGAAGAGGCCCGCGAAATGCTAGAGATGAGTGGCCAGGACGAGTCCGGCCTCGACAAGCTGGCCCGCGTCGGCTTCTCCACCCTGGGCCTGCAGACCTACCTGACCGCAGGCCCCAAGGAAACCCGCGCCTGGACCATCACCAAGGGCGACACCGCCCCCCAGGCTGCTGGCGTCATCCACACCGACTTCGAGCGCGGTTTCATCAAGGCCGAGGTTGTTTCCTTCTCTGACCTGGACGATGCCGGCTCCATGGCCGAGGCCAAGGCCCGCGGCAAGGTCCGCATGGAAGGCAAGGACTACATCATGCAGGACGGCGACGTGGTGGAGTTTAGATTTAACGTTTAAACGCCTAGTCAGAATAGGGTTTTTCTGCCACAAACGGCGGTAGAAGAAGCCTACCTGCGGCAAAACTGTGGCACACACATAGCGTACAACAACAAAACCCGAGAGGCCTGGCCGCCTCTCGGGTTTCTCACATCTGACCTGAAAATTTCAACGAAGATTGCACATCTAAACGAGATTTTCACGGTAAGAGTATGTACACGCTTCATCATAGCACCCCACCTGCTACCCGCAACCCCCTACTCGATGAACCCTGCTCCAACCCCCAGCAGCTCATCAACACCCGCACCGGCCAGGAAACCGAGACCCGCTGCGGAAGCCGATTCAGCGAAACCTGCCCATCGTGCGCCTACCGCTACCAAATCACCGAGCGAGCCATCCTCGAAGCAGGCCAACCACCCCTGCCAGAGCCCGCCAGCAACCTGCCCCAACCCCTCGCCGTCTTTCTGACCCTGACCATGGGGTCCTTCGGCCAAATCTCCCACCACGCCCCACGCTTTCCCCGCCAATACCGCTACGGCGCCCAAATCATCACCTCAGCCTGCGAACCTGAGCTCATGCGCACCTTCAACATGGCCCTACACCGAGCCACCGCCGACTGGCAGCAAGCAGGCTACCGCCTGAGCTACCGGGGCTCACGAGAAATCCAGACCCGAGGCGCTGGCCACTACCACCTACTCATCACTCTCTCTGTCCCCGAGGCCTCCAGCTTCAACCCCACCCTCCTACCCACCCTACCCACCGCCGAAGACCTCGCCAGCCGCATCAAAAACCTCAACCTCACCGGCACAACCGTTCCACCAAACCTACAGAACCTAGCTACTGCACCACAGGTACAGCACCGCCGCACCCAACTAGGACTCCCTCCAGCAAGCTCCTCTACCCTGCGCATCCCCGCCCGCATCAACTTCGGCACCCAAATAGATGCCCAGGTCATCAACCTGCACTCCGATGCTCAGGCAGACCCACAGTCCTACGCCCGCAAGGCCTCATATCTCTCCAAAGCCCTGACCTACCTGGTCAAAGACCTCGACAAGAGCACCACCACCTCCCAGCCCGGTGCGCACAAGAACCGCAGACACCTCCAGCGTCTAGCCAACGAATCCTTCGCCCTGCTAGCTGACACCTACCTCACCCAGTGCATGACCACCTGGCTCACCCACCGCATCGAGCACGAAACCGCCACGATTGAACATGAGGCCGCTACTGCTGTAACCCTCGCTGCTGGGCGCACCCTCATCGACGAACTCAACGACACCATCACCCACCGCGCCCCCATCTACCCCAGCTGCCAAAACCTCGGCTACCTCTACCAGGTCCTTGATGCCATCCCCACCATCACCAGCTGGGAACTGCTAGATAACATCACCCCCGCTGACTTCCTACTTTTTGACACCAACGGAACCGTCCTGCCACGATCAGCCAAGTTTAACCGACTGAACGCAGATGCACTCATCGCTGAGCTGCGCCACGGCAGCCTCGCCAAGGCCCTGACACCCAGCCGGCCAGCGCACACCTTCCTAATCAACTACCTCACCGACTCCCACGGCAAGGGCCGCTTCCTCAGCGAAGAAGGCCACAGCCTACTGCGCTCCATCCGCCTCAAACTGCGCAAGCTAGTCACCAGTCACGGGCACACCGGCTCCTGCACCGTCTCCTCCCGCTGGCCGGTCACCAAGAGCCAGCTGCGTGCCAACTACCGCAACCGCCTCTATGACCAGGCCCGCACTGACTACCGCCAAGCCCAGAAAGAAGCAGCACGCCACAGCGCCCCCGGCCCGGCATTCGATACCGCCCAAGCCCAGCTCACCGCTGCCCGCGCCGCCCTCCACCAAGCCCTTGAAGCCCAGGGCCGCCACAAGGTTCGCGCACTAGAGCGACAGGCAGCAGCGCTCACCCACCAGCTAGCCCGAACCCTCAGCTCCCTGAGCCAGCTTCACCGCCTCCAGGCCCAGGCGCTCACCGACCCTGCCCGCTACCAGGCACTAGCCCAGCACATCGGGGCTACCTACCAGCAGATTAATGATGTGAGCCTTGAGCTTGAGACCACCTGCCGCAGAATCAGACAGCTGCGCACCGGGGTGGCAGCCCACATCTGGGTGAGATTGCCGCACCGAACGTGAAGCCGGTGACCGGCTCACTGAGGCGCCCCGCCAGGGGCTAGACTCAGCGAGCCGGGCACCGGTCCCGGCGGCGCAGCCGTCCGGGCTTGACCAATAAATAAAATCCTCACGAGCCACAAAGTGATGCACATCACTCATAATATCTGGACAGCCAAGGCCCCCACTGCACGGTGAAACCAGGTCAGCAACCCCGCTGGCACTACCCCTGAATTCAGAAAGGAAGCACTCACTGTGCCTCAACTCTCCATCGACGCCTCATCACTGGTCATCACCCCCGTCGCCGAAGCCACCCCCGCCTATATCTACAGAAAGACAGCTAGCGGTGACTTCGAACAGACCAACGAGCTCAAGAAGGATGAGCAGGGAGTCCAAATCTGGAACATCCCTGCCCGCGTCATCATCCCCGGTGTTCCCGCCCCCATTGCCACCAAGGTCACCATGGCCTCACCCACCCAGCCCACCGGCTACCCCATCGAAACCCCCGTTCAAGTCCAAGGCCTCAGCCTGGCCGTCTTCGGCAACCTCTCCTTCAGCATCACCTCCCTGGGGGAGAATCAGCCCGCCCCGGTCAAGGCCTTTACCAAGACCGAGGGAAAGTAGGGTGAGGGTAATGAGCACCAAGAGCGCAATCATCTGCGCTGCCGATAACGCCCACATCAGCAGGGCCGAGTTAACGGACCAGGCCCGAGCTCACTGGGATGCCATCGCCCGCCAGCTCATGAGCTACCCCGGAGCTGTGCGCCGCACCCTCGATACCTACCAGCTACCCACCCCACAGCAGGCCCAGGACCTTCACGCTAGGCTGCATCAGCTCCGCTGCCTCCTACAGGACTTCGAAGCTGACCTCAACCTCCTGGCCGTGGGAACAACAGAAGCACAGGCATGAGAACCAAGGCAGAACAGCCACACCAGAACTCAGCTCCAGCAGCACCCTGGCCTACCCTAACCAGGGTGCTGCTACGCCTGTGCGTGGCAGCGCCGCTAAGCTGCCTGGCCCTCCTGGGTGCCAGCCTCTGCCTGCTGGCCCTCGTGTCCTTAAACCTAACTCTCTTCGAAGCGATTCTTCTCGGTGCAGCATCAGCAGCGCACCTGCTCCTCTTTGTCGGGGCGCTCATGCTTGAAGCTAAGCGGCTTAAGCTCTGGTGGCTGCGTCACCGTATCCAGCAAGCGGCCCAAGGCTACCGAACCGGGGTACTTGATCATCGCAAGGCCATCACGCTGCACGCTGGTGAGGTTGAGGGAATCTACCGCCTGACTCTACAGTCAGCACCAGGCTACGCTGATGCCGACGTTCTGCCCTTCTTGCCGGTTCTGGCCTCAGACTTGAAGGCTCATATCACCACCATCGCCGACCCCAGCCCCTTCGACGGGCAGGTGCACGCCATCCTCTCCTTCGTTGACCTGCTAGCCCAGCCACTGGGGCAGCAGGCACCGACTCTCAGCCTTCCTGCTACATCTTCACCATCATCCCCCTGCACCATCGGCATCAACCGACTCGGGCAGCCGGTGAGCCTGCCCCTCTATGCCGGGGCCCACGGCGGGGTACGCATCAGTGTTGCCGGACGCTCCGGCTCAGGCAAGAACTCGCCGGTAACTCAGCTGGTCCTGCACGCTCTAGCCTGCGGGTTCACCGTATGGTTGGCCGACCCGAAGCAGACCGAACTGCGCTTTGCCGCCCCTGCTGCTGCCCGCTACGAAAGTGACCCTCACCGTATCGGGGATATGCTCACAGAGCTGCAAGAGCTCATGAGACGTAGGCAGGAGAGGGTTGCCCGCAGTGGGGCAAGCTGCTGGTCTCCTCAGCAACACGGGCCGCCCATTCTGTTCGTCTTCGATGAGCTCACCGTCGTCACCCGAGGCCAGTGTGCCGAGAAGAAGCTGTACGAGTCTGCTGAGGCAGCCCTGATTGACCTGTCGCAGCGGGCCCGCTCTGCTGGCATCAGCCTCCTATGGGTCACCCAGCAGCTTTCAGCGACTGCCCTGCCCACAGCAGCCCGCTCCAACTTCGACATCAGAATAAGCATGTCGGTGGCAACATCCACCGATGCCGAGATGGCCATCCCCGGATGCACCCACGGGCCCGATGACTACAACCCCGCCACCATCGGCGGCAGCCGCAACCCCGATGGGACCTTGAGCACCGTCGGTACCTTCTGCATCGGAGGGGACATCATCGAACGCGGTAGAAGCTACTACGTGAGCCCCGCCCGCGCTGCCTGCCGGGTCCAGGAACTCACCGCCTCATCACCGCTTAATTAAATACTGTATAGAAACTGTGGTGAACATCACATGCGCCTGCGTGGGGGTAGCTCACAGCGGGCCCTGCTCCGCGATAGGTGGAACCATGCACGGCCCGGCGGGGCAGCCCGTAGGGGAAGGGCCGTGGCACAATGGTCCACCAGCGGAGCAGAACCGCACCCCAACCACCGACCCCTAGGGCTCGAACCCCCTGACGGTCAGCTCATCCTCAATCGCCCAGGCATACCGCGCCAGCGTGAACTGTTTCTGAGCATGCCCGGCCTGCTTCGAGGCCTGCGGCAGCGGAACCCCTCGAGACAGCCACTGAGAAATCGCCCAATGACGCAGCCCGTGATGGGTCCAGCCCTGGCGGCTGGTACCCCGATATCCCGGGTAGTTATTAGTGACCTCACTAACATAGTCATACAGTGGGGCGATATACCGCCGGGTCAGATTACCGGGGTGCTGATAGCTACCGAAGGGTACTTCGGTACGATGAGGCCAGCGCTGAGGAAAGAGCGGGCCCTCACCCCGCTGCCGCGCCTTATTCCTCGTGGGGAAGAGCAGGGCATCCCACCAGAGCCTGACATCTCCCTGAGACTGACGCCATATCTCCCTCAGACGGTCATGCAGCAGATACCCCACGGGAATGAATCCAGCCTGCCAGAGCTTAAGCGCATCAGCCTCACTCATCGACCACAGGGACTGCTCACGGTTGGCCGCATCAAACACCTCAAAGCCATCGAGCCTATGCCGCTCAATGATGGCAGGGTCGTTCAGCAGCTGGCGTAAGCTTCGGCGCGAGGAGTCCCAGGCCGGATAGAGCAAAGGGGAGAGGTAGACGGTCCTCTCTTTACCCATCTTCGGGGCAGTGATGTTCATCCGGCCCGTTGAGAGAGGGCTAACCTGCTCCTGGACCAGGACCCTACCCTGATAGCCTGGCAGTAATCTTCCACCCAGCTGCTCGCTGCCTGATAGCTCCACCCCATCAAAAAGCTCTCTGCCGAGCACGGTATGCATGGCCTCATCGACTAGTCGTACCTGGTTTTGCCCCCAGGGGCCGAAAAGATGGCGAGGCCGCAGGGCTAAAACTTCCCCGATGCGCAGGGCTCCAGAGGCCCCCAAGGCTGTTATCAAGGCCACCTGACGGAAGCGGGAGGCTATCTCTAATGTTTCTTGGGCTGCTCGTTCTTCGCGGCGCCGGTAGTGGGCTGGAACACCTCGGCGCATCGAATCAATCAACTCCTGAGGCGCCCCATCAAGCAGCTCCTGCTCCATAAACCAGGTGTCGTTACCAACAGAGCCCATCGCTTCAAGGTGATGGTGGGCCCCCGTTATCGGGTCAATCTCCTCCACCCCGTGATTTAGGGCAGGGTGAAGCTGGCAGGTCGAATAAGCACAATCAATCACCCCGCTGACCCACTGGGTAGAGGGTACCTGGACTCGCTCGACAGCCCTGGGTGTATCATCGGAGCGGCTACCAGACAGCCGGATTGCATCGGCATAGAGGGAGCCGGGCCGCCCTGTCCACCCCTGAACCGTATCGAAAACCCCTCTGACCAGTGTTTTTAGTCGTCGCCCCTGTTCCCTGCTGAGCCCCTGGGCGATATCGTGCAGGTCGCTCGGTCGCACTGAGGTTACTGGACTCTGCCCCAGATGAGCTAGAGCACCCTGGTAACGGTAGCGGTAGACCTCCACCGTCCGGGCAACCCAGCCGGATGACTTAGCCTCCAGCCACTGCTCGAAGGCAGCTTCAACGGTGGGTGGGGTGAGTTGCTTGAGCTCTTGGGTCTCATCCCAGATACCCAGACCCTCCCGTGCCTTAGCTAGGGCTGCTTCTTTGCTGGTGGCGCTCAGGATGCGACGTTTGCGGGTAACTGGGTCGTGGAAGGCCACTCGTCAGCCCTTGTTGTCGGTGGGGGAGTAGATGGTGGCCAGGCCGTTGAGGACCTTGTGGCTGCGGCGCTGGCTCATAAGTCGTGGGCTCCAATGGTTGTGTTGCGGGGTTCAAGGCCTAGTTTAAGTGCTAAAGGCTGTTCGCGCGATACAGTCGCACGAACAGCCCGCTGCGGTTGGAGTGAAATCGAAGTCTTTACTTGCCGTTCCAGTCCTGGTAGGTCACAAGATCGCCGCCAAGAGCTTTGTTGGCCCGCTCCATCCATACCTTCCACTCTTCTCCATCGCTGGAGGGCAGCAGAACCCAATTCTTACCTTCAACGACGTAGTAGGTTCCGCTGGAATCCTTGGCGGTCGGGTTCTTGTAGATATCTTCAGCGGAATCGCCTTCATTTTCTGCGACTCGGATAGAGAGCGATGCGCCTGCATAAGGGGCGGAATCATCGGTGATTTCACACGATGACCAGATATATGAAGCTGTTTCACCCGCGTCATATTGAGCTAGAGGTGCTTCTTCCTTGTCATAGCTTTCAGAATCAAGGGTCTTGCAGGTAAAGCCATCTTCATTCAAGAGGTCTTTGATGTCGTTGGGTTTGGCGTAGGTGCTGCCGCCTCCACCGCATGCGGTCAAGAGCAGGGAGGTGGTGGCGATGAGGGTCATGAGCTTGGCGGGTGTGTTCATTGGAGGACTTTCTTGGTCATGTGTGTGGGTCGGTGTGCCGCATTTCTTTGTGGCACTGGGGGTCGTGATATGCTTAGTTCGTTGATTTTATAGGGTTTTGTGAATCTATGAACCGTGCCTGGTGGAGTTCCGCTTCAACGTCTAGCTTTGTAGCCTCTGATATTCTGATGGCCGGTTGCTCCCTGGAAGGAGCTACCGGCCGCTTTTATAGAAAATAAAAGCCCTATCTTTTCTCAGAAGTGGATAGGTAAACTGTGGGTATGAGCACTAGAAGTCTAAGCAGAGAAAGCCTAGAGCATAGGTCTTTACTTCAGACCCACTGGCAGCCATTCACAGAGCTGCTGGAACGATACGGTGCCTATAACCCGCAACTTTTCGGGTCGGTCGCCCGGGGTACTGCTGGCCCGGAGAGCGACTTAGATATTCTGGTAGAGATGGATCCCGCTGATGGTAACGTCTTGATGCGGGCAGCTGGTCTTATGGAGGAAACCCGTAACCTTTTGGGTACTCAGCGGGTCGATATTTTTCCTCTTCAGCTCCTCAAAAATCAAGTATCCCAGCAGGCCCTGGCCGAGGCAGTTCCCCTATGGCAAGACTAGTGAGTCAGCGCATCGAAGATATCTTGCGCGCTATCAGCAACTGTGAAGACTATGTTCAGCTTATTTCTTCTGAACCTCGTCTAACGAGGATGGGTGAGGATGCAATCGAACGGAATCTACAGATTATTGGTGACGCCGTGAAAACGCTCCCGGGGACCCTAACCGAAGCTTATCCAGAGAATCCATGGCCACAGATTCGTGGCCTGCGAAACATACTGGTTCATGAGTATTTTGGAGTGGACATTGAACTGGTTTTTGAAGTAGTTAGGATTTATCTCCCACCGCTGAAGCACTGCCTAGAAAGCCTGGAGGTTCTTGAACAGGACGGCGACGTGGTGGAGTTCCGCTTCAACGTCTAGCTTCCAAACCAGATTTACCCTCGGAAAAGTGCAAGTACCCCGTGAAAAGTGCGGGGCACTTGCACTTTTTCGATGGTGTCTTGGGTACGTGTGCGGACGCATGGCGGGGGAAGGGTGTTTAAGATAGTTTGCCGCGGTGAGGTTTTGAGATAAGTGGGGCGAAAAGTCGGGGCACAGCTTAGTGAGACAGCAACCTGGCATACACAGAGGTAGCGCAGAGGTATTCGTCCACAACTGGCCCTTGAGAGAGACAACAGAATGACCGTCAGATGAGGTTGAATAATACCTTGTGAATTGTTCCCAATGCATGTGGATCTTTTTGTAAGTTTTTAGTCATATATGATTGGCCTAAAGGACTTTAAAAAAACCTTTTTACAGGAGGAAACGGTATGTCTGAAGAAGAGAGCGATCAAGAGCGGAATCTGCAAACTGCAGCTGAAATTGCTCTTGTTGAGTTACGTCCCGGTATTGCTGCCCTATACTCTAAAGATTCAGTGGCTGGGCTAGAAACCATGTCATTTGACTTACTCAATAATGAGACTAATGCGCGACTTACTGATGGGTTATCGATGCTTCTCAACGCCGGAAGTATAGGTAGCCAATTCGTCCAGACCGGGGCTGTCTTGCAGGGGCTGGTTCAGCTTACCCCCAAGACCTTGAAAGACCTGGAAACCATGGCTCCGATGACAAATGGTTTGGTTAATTACGGTTCCCTCATGAAGGGAAGTAGCATCGGTGCCTCGCTACAGTGGACCGCTCTTCCACCCGAAACGGCTGCTCTACTCACCGGTCCTGGAATGTTGCCAACCCTGGCATTAGCTGGAGTTGCCAATCAGGTTGCAACAATTAACCGTAAACTTGATGAAAATCTTGAACTAACTAGGCAAGCTATTAACGAGATTCGCCAAGCCACCCAAGAAGACCGGTGGGCAACGCTCATCTCCCTAGATAAGGTAGTTTCAAAAGCTCTTGATGAAGCACGCTCGGTTGGCCAGGTAACAGGGCATATATTTGGGCCTATCCAAGGCAAAGAATCAGAAATTATTAAAAGCCGTGAGCTTTTTTCAAATAACGTACAAAAGCACCTCTCAGCCTTGTCAGCAAATATAGATGAGCAGAGAAGCTACATTGAAGCTAACGAACAAGCCATACTCAATGACGCTAATGGTCTTCTGTTGGCCGAATGGACGAGACATCGCTGGAATGTGCTGCGGTCGGCGCATATTAGCTTAGATGAGAGTGCATATGACCTGTTAGAAACTGTTCTGGCTACTACCGAGAATGAATATGAGGAATCACGTAAAAAACTTGAGAACTTGTTGAGTACACTCGTTCAACAGCTGAATCTGATTAAGGAACTTACCCCAGAGGGAGGGCTGGCTCGTATACCTTTTGGAAAGGGGCGACGCAGCCTAAATTCAGCTGACAAGGCGGAATCATTAGCCCAAGCAGTCTCAGCGCTAGCTGGAAAAGCTTACCGTGCGCCAGCACAACCAGAACCAAGTTTCACCGTATTTAATCAGGAAGTTGAAGAGTCACTTTATCGTATTCTTCGGTGGGCCTTGCCTCCTGGGACTCGGTTGCTGGCTTTTGCGGATGTTAATGAGGGATTCACCAACTCATACTTGGGAATCACAGAGACAGACTTCTTTATTGTGAGCTACGGAGATTTGCGGAAGAAGGGGCTAGTGGGTGAGCTTCACCCCCTGGCCGATATTCGCTATGTGCGTTTAGATGAACGAAAGTCTCGTGACCCTCAGCTGCATATCATCACAAAGGATCAAAATTTCCAGGTCGATTTTGATCGGTGGATTACTTCTGGGGAGAACCTATCTCAGGCTCGTAGGCTAGCAGATATCTTGGCGACCGTAATGAATCTTCCTGTAGACGAGAAAAAGAATGACCCGATCTTCGAGCTGGAGGCGCAAAAGCAGCTACCGGGGGAAAGGAAGTAAGAGCCTGTTTTAAAGTGCAAGTGCCCCGTGAAAAGTGCGGGGCACTTGCACTTTTTCGATGGCGTCTTAGGTGCGTGTACGGTGTGTCGTCTACCGCTCATAAGTATGCTTTTGGCACAATAGTGGATACCAAGCTACCTGATGAAAGAAGGTTTATCATGAAAGCACGTCTAGCGTTTATCGCCGGTGCAGGTATCGGCTACGTACTGGGTGCCCGTGCAGGCCGCGGCCAGTACGAAAAGATCAAGACCCAGGCCACCAACATCTGGAACGACCCCAAGGTACAGAACGGCATCAAGACCGCCGAAGAAACCATCAAGGAACAGGCTCCCGTTGTTGCTGAAAAGGCCAAGGAAGCAGCTGTAGTCGGTACCGAAAAGGCTAAAGAAGCAGCCACCGCTGGTACCGAAAAGGCCAAGGAAAAGGCTGAAGAGGCCAAGGACGCCCGCGCCGAGGCTAAGGCCGAAAAGCAGGCTGAAAAGGCAGAAACTAAGGCCGAAAAAGAAACTGAGAAGGCTGTCAAGAAAGCTGAAAAGGAAGCCGAGAAGGCTGATAAGAAGGCCCAGAAGCTGGTCGATGAGGCCCCTGCCGATGTTGTCTCAGACCCTGCTACCGACATGAACGACGAAGGCCCCGCTCCCACCAAGTAAGCCCTCTAGATACACTTCCACAACCTCCCGCTCCTTCCAGTCCGAGGAGCGGGAGGTTTTGCCTTCCTTTCTGGGATAATGAGAGCGACCAAAATTTTTACCTAACCGATGGAGCTTTCCATGTCTGATGCCCCCGCACCCGCCTGCCCCGCCTGCTCTGAAGAATATTCCTACCAGCAGGGAGACCTCTGGGTCTGCCCCATGTGTGGACATGAATGGGCAGAAGGCGAAGACTCCGCAGCAGAAGAAACCGGTTCCAAGGTGCTCGATTCCGTCGGTAACGAGCTGGTTGATGGTGACTCTGTGACCATCACCAAGGGCCTCAAGGTCAAGGGCGGTGCCGATATCAAGGCCGGCACCAAGGTGCGCGGTATCCGCCTGCTCGAAAGCCCTGTCAACGGCCACGACATCGAGGCCAAGGTGCCCGGCGCGGGCCAGATGTACCTCAAGTCCTCCGTGGTCAAAAAGAGCAACTAATCTCTTGAAAGCAGTGGTCCTCCGATGAAATGGCTAGTGTGGGCGGTGGCTATAGCCGCCTATGTCTTTTCCATTATTAACCGCAGTTCCTTTTCGGCGCTGGGGGCCACTGCCCAAACCCACTTCGGGGTGGAAGCCACGGCTATTTCCCTGTTTATCATGCTGCAACTGGTGGTTTACGCCAGCTGTCAGGTGCCGGTAGGTGCCCTGCTTGATCGTAAGGGAGCGCCGGTGCTGATTGCCGGTGGCCTGACCCTCATGACGGCTGGCCAGTTTCTCCTGGCCCAGAGCGAGACTGTTCCCTTAGCCCTGCTGGCGCGTGTGCTGGTGGGTAGCGGGGACGCTTGTATCTTCGTCAGCCTCATCCGTCTGATTTCAGACTGGTTTACCCCTAAACAGATCCCGGTGGTCAACCAAATTAGCGCCAATATGGGCCAGATGGGTCAGCTGGTTGCCGTCACACCCCTGGTCACCCTGGTGGGTGCCTTGGGCTGGCAGGGCGGCTTTACCGTTCTCGCAGCTATCGGTTCTTGCCTTCTGATCCTGGCCCTATTCACGCTCAGGCCGGCTCCCGGCAGGGCTACCGTAGCCCAGGGGTTGGGCCACCGGGCCCGGCGCGGACGGGGGAGCGCGTCCGCCCGGCGTCCGCTCCCTAGCCATGAAGAAGCCAACCGGGCCCGTACCGACCACCCCTACCCCGTCACAGACTCTTTGCCCATGCTTCCCACGGCCTCGGGCTCAGGCTTTGTGGCCTCTATCAGGCAGGTGCTGGCCTACCCCGGTGTGCGCCTGGCCTTTTGGGTGCACTACGTGACGGCCTCCATGATTTTCTCTATCATGCTGCTGTGGGGCATGCCCTTCCTGACAGGGGGCCTGGGCTATAGCCGGGCCCTGGCTTCGGGCATCGTCAGCACAGTGGTAGCCTCCATCGTCATTGCCGGGTTCTTCACCGGCTCGATTCTCTCCCGCTTTTCTCCCTACCGGGTGCATATTGCGGTGGGTAGCAGCCTGCTCAACCTCAGCCTGTGGTCCCTCATCTTCTTCTGGCCCGGTATTGCCCCCACCGCCCTGGTGTACGCTGCGGCTGTCACCCTGGGTATCAACGGCCCGGTGTCCATGGCGGCCTTTGAGGTGGTGCGTTCGCATGTGCCTCAGCACCAGCGGGGCCTGGCCACAGGCATCGCCAATATGGGTGGCTTCGTAGGGGCCCTCACCACCGTGTTCCTGATCGGCCTGATTCTTGACAGTCTCGGCGCCGGTACCCCCGACACCTATACCCTTGAGGCCTTCCGCTGGGCCATGGCCAGCCACATCCCGGTGATTTTGCTCGGCATTATCATGATTGCCTTGCTCTACCCCAAAGCCAAAAAGGCGCTGGAAGGTCGGGCGCAGGCGTCCTAAATCCTGCCGGAGGGAGCGGACGCCCGCTGCCCCCTCCCAGCAGCCAGGCAGGCAGCACGCGGGGAAAGTAACGGTATCTTGCCCACATTTTTAGGTTTTCACTGGGCAGTCTCGACGGTGCTCTTTAGAATTAAAAGCCGCACACCATGCCTTACCCTGTGAAGGAACCATGACCAGAAAATCAGTCGTCCTGTTCACTAGCCTTGCCCTGCTGGCTCTCACCGCCTGCCAGCAGGAAGAAGTGATTACCCGCGTTGACCCGCAGACCGCTTCAGCAAGCCCTAGTTCAGCATCGCCCAGCCCTACCCCCACCGTTGAGGCAACCACCGTAACGCCCACTCCTGAGCCGACCCCCGAACCCACCACCGAGGAACCGACTCCTGAGCCGACCCCCGAGGATCCTTTCCCGGGTACCGTCTTTGCCGAGAACGGCGTGACCTTCTTCGTACCCCAGGACTACGTACAGGATGCCACCCCATCCCAGGCAGAAATTTTCATCTACCAGTACACCCACTACCGTAGTGCTGACGATGCTGCGGGTCGTTTCATGGTAGGCACCCCCTACAATGATGAGCAAGACCGTAGTGCTGATGAGGTCGAAAAAGAAATCGTCACCCGCCTTACCCCGGCCTGGTCTATCAATGAGACCGTTGAAACTATCAACTACACCCGCGAGGACGGAGTGAACGTCATCCGTTCAGAGGTACGCTTCGCTTCGAGTAACGCTCCCGGCTACATCTTTACTCTGGATAACGGGCACGAGCTGATGCACGCCGCTATCTTGGTGGACGACGCCAACCCTGACTTCGTGAAGAAAATTGAGGATTCTATCGGCTTTGCCTGGTAGTAGGCGCACCGAGTAAGAATCCAAAGGGGCAGCGGGCGGAACCGGTTCTGGCTCCGCCCGCTGTTGTATTTAAGCAGCTTCGCTATAAGTTTGTTTCGCTTCTAGTCTTCCTCTGTGCTCTCTTCAGGAGTAGCGAGCTCACCAACGCCCTCCGATAGAGCAACGAACTCGTCAATATCTTCTTGGGTCGCATAGGGCACGGGGTGTACCAGGAGCTCGTTGATGCTGGACCGGAAGATGTAGCTGAGGTTGACCGGGTCTGAACCCTTGCCGCCGATAATAGCCTTGGTGGTTAGGCCGTAGCTGAGCATGGCGAGCTGGTTAGCCTGTACCTTAACGTCGGTTCCGGCCTTGAGTTGGCCAGCTTCATCGAGGTGCATCAGCATGTCGTAGAAGAGGGTGCGGATGCGCTCTAGGCTGGTTACCGAGACGTTCTTGATTTCGGGGGTGGAGCGTAGCTCGGCCACCATTCCCAGGGTGATGCGGGAAACCGCGCGGGAGCGCGGGGTGAGCGGGATGAAGTGCTCAAGAATCTTGACGGTGTTGAGCACGTCCTGCCCCTGTACCGATACCGCCCGCATACTGGCCTCGGTCTCTACACCGATAAGTTCCAGGGCGTAGGTGACCAGTTCGACGCGGCTGTCGAAGGAATGGCGCAGGGAACCGGTGGAAATACCGGCTTCGGCTGCCACGTTGCGAATGGTGATAGCGCTGACGCCGCGTTCGTTGAGGAGCTTCCAGACCGCCTGGGAAATGACTTTCTTGCGTTCGTCGTGGTCAATGAGCTTAGGCACTGAAGAACTCCTGACTGAAGTAGTCGAGGTCCTGCTCTTCGGGGTAGGTGAAGATTTCCAGCAGGGTCTCGAAGTGGGTGAGCATGGGGGCCATGAGCTCTTCGTCGCTGACTTCACCGTCGGTGAGCAGGTAGAGGCAGTTGATACCCCACAGCAGGGCTACGAGCTTTTCTACCTCTAGGTCGATATCGATATCGTCGCGCACAAAGCCCTGGGCCCGTAGCTGGCTGAGCAGGAAGCCGTAGGCGTAGAGGAAGTCCTTTTCGTGGGACTGCAGAATCTTGGCGATACCGGGAATCGTTGAAGCATCGGCCAGCATGCCCGCAACCACGGTGATAAAGAGCTTACCGTCCTCAGAGACGGGGGAGAGCTCGGTGAAGATTTCTTCGAGGCTGTAAATCAGCTCGTAGTTGAAGGTGCGGCTGGTGAGGGACCTAATGAAGCGCTTGCCTACATAGTCGAGAGAGAACTGCATCATCTCTTCGTGGGAGGGGAAGACGTGGCGCAGAGAGCCTGTAGAGATGCCAGCTTCGGCGGCTACGGTTCGCACAGATACGCCGCGGACGCCTTCACGGGCTAGCACCGCCCAGACCGCCTGGGCGATTTCTTGTTTTCGTTCTTCGTGGTTGATGAGTTTTGGCACAGTTTTACTTTAGATGATGGTGTGGTTACAGGCGTCGCCCCCTGTCTTTTTTCGTGGGAGAACGCCTTTATGACGTGGTGCGGCGGGGTTTTATGACGCTAGGTAGGACGCTAGGTGCTCGCCGGTGAGGGTACCGGCGGCGGCGAGGGCGGTGGGGGTGCCCTCAAATACGATTGTACCGCCACCGTGGCCGGCCTCTGGGCCAACGTCAATAATATGGTCAGAATGGGCGATGACTGCCTGGTGGTGTTCGATGCAGAGCACGGTGGTGCCGGCGTCGACCAGCTGGTCGAGCAGGGTGAGGAACTGCTGAATGTCGGCCAGGTGCAGGCCGGTGGTGGGTTCGTCGAAGATGTAGATTCCACCGGGTTCTGCCATATGGGTGGCTAGCTTGATACGCTGGCGCTCACCGCCTGAGAGGGTAGAGAGGGGCTGACCCAGGGTGATGTAGCCCAGGCCTACATCGACCAGGCGCTGCAAGATTTTCGTTGCGGCGGCCAGCTTGGTTTCCTTGGCGCTAAAGAAGGCGAGGGCATCGGATGCGGAGAGGGCCAGAACGTCGCTGATGTTCTTGTCGCCCAGTCGGTATTCGAGCACGCCGGGGGAGAAACGCTTTCCTTCGCAGGCTTCGCAGATAGCGGTGGACTTTTCCATAAATCCCAGCTGGGTTTCCAGCACGCCGGTGCCCTTACATTCGGGGCAGGCTCCCTCGGAGTTTGCCGAGAAGAGGGCGGGCTTGACTCCGTTGGCCTTGGCGAAGGCCTTGCGGATAGGTTCGAGCAGGCCAGTGTAGGTGGCCGGGTTGGATCGGCGCGACCCCTTAATGGATGCCTGGTCAATGTAGATGATGCGCTCTTCGCTATCTGCGTGCTGTTCCAGGAGCTCGGTAATCAGTGAGGACTTGCCAGACCCGGCAACGCCGGTGAAGGTGGTCAGGACGCCGGTGGGCACGGCTACAGAAACATTTTTGAGGTTGTTGCGGGTTGCGTGAGCAACCTGCAGGGCTCCGGTAGCCGGGCGGACGGCGTCCTTAAGTCCCTGCCGGTCGTAGAAGTGGCGGGAGGTGACGGTATCTGCCTGCTTGAGCCCCTCGAAGGCCCCAGCGTAGACCACGGTGCCGCCGGCGGAACCGGCGGCCGGGCCCATATCGATAATGTGGTCGGCAATAGCGATGGTCTCGGGCTTATGCTCAACCACCAGCACGGTGTTGCCGCGGTCGCGTAGGCGCAGCAGAAGCTCGTTCATCTTGGTGACGTCGTGGGGGTGAAGACCCGCGGTCGGCTCATCGAAAACGTAGGTGACGTCGGTGAGCGGGGAACCCAGGTGGCGTACCATCTTGGCGCGCTGGGCCTCGCCACCTGAGAGCGAAGATGCTGAACGGGAGAGAGCAATGTAGCCCAGGCCGATAGTGACCATGGAGTCAAGCAGATGTTCAAGAGCCCCGAGTAGGGGAGCGACCTCGGGGATATCCTGCTCCCGAACCCAGGCGAGCAGATCGGTGACCTGCATATCGCAGAGCTCCGCAATGTTCACGCCCTTGACCTTTGACGCCAGAGCCGCTTGAGAAAGCCGGGTGCCACCGCAGTCGGGGCAGGGCACAAAAGTGACCGCCCGGTCAACAAAGGCACGGATATGGGGCTGCATGCCCTCCTTGTCCTTAGACAGCATAGACTTCTCGATGCGGGGAACCAGACCCTCATAGGTCATGTTGATACCCGCAATTTTCATCTTGGTGGGCTCTTTATAGAGAAAATCGGCACGCTGCTCTTCGGTGAAGTCCTTAGCCGGAACATCGGTGGGAAAGAGCCCCGACTCCTTGTAGAGACGGGCTGACCAGCCACTGGCAGAAAAACCGGGCACCTTGAAGAAACCCTCGTCCTCCATGGTGAGGTTCTTATCAAAGAGCTCGTTGAGGTCGATCTGGCTGGTGCGGCCTAGCCCTTCACAGCGGTTACACATACCGCCGGTGCGGGAGAATGTTACGTGCTCGGCCTTACCGTCACCTACCTGACGAGCCCCGGTGCCCTGAACAGTTGCCTGGTTGAAAGAAAAAGCTGTAGGGGAGCCCAGATTAGGGGTACCGACCCGGGCAAAGAGCATACGAAGCATGGGCAGAGCGTCAGTTGCCGTGCCTACGGTAGAACGCGGATTAGCCCCCAGACGCTCCTGATCGACGATAATAGCGCTGGTCAGCCCCTCAATCGCATCAACATCGGGCCGGTCCTGATGCGGCATAAAACCCTGCACAAAAGCCGAATAGGTTTCATTAATAAGACGCTGAGACTCAGCCGCCACCACACCAAAAGCCAAAGAGGACTTACCTGACCCCGACACACCGGTAAAGACCGTCAGACGGCGCTTAGGAATCTCAACCGAAACATTCTTGAGATTGTTATTGCGGGCACCGGTAATACGAATAGCCTGATGGGAATCAGCGGGATGGGTTGTAGACACGAAATCTCCCTAAAGTGCGAAGGATAGCTGCGTATCAGTTTAGCGAACCGCGCGTCCCTGACTAGACCGGCGGTTCCCCGCACAGCGCAACACCTTGCACAGGGCAGGTTGCCTACGCCACAATACAACTATGGCTACTACACATCTAGAAGGCAACGACGTACAGACCGTAGGCGACCTGCCCGCCGTAGGTTCCACAGCACCCGCATTCACCCTGGTGAACACCGACCTCGACACCGTCACCTCAGACTCATTCGAGGGCAAGAACCTGGTGCTTAACATCTTCCCCTCCATCGACACCGGCGTCTGCGCCGCGTCCGTCCGTAAATTTAACGAAGAAGCATCCAAGCTGGAGAACACCACCGTCGTGTGCGTCTCCAAGGACCTGCCCTTTGCCCTGAGCCGCTTCTGCGGTGCCGAAGGCATTGAGAACGTTGTATCAGCGTCCGCCTTCCGCGACTCCTTCGGCGAAGACTACGGCGTAACCATGACCGACGGGCCCCTGGCCGGCTTGCTGGCTCGCTCCGTTGTGGTCATCAACGCCGCTGGTGAGGTCATCTACACCCAGCTGGTCGACGAAATCACCACCGAACCTGATTACGAGGCAGCGCTCGCCGCCCTCTAAGACTAAGACCATTACCTAGCGGTGGGTATATCCCCTCCGCCTGCTGACCCTCTCCCAGCTCGCGCTGGGGCGCTCGCTGGAATTCATGCCAGCCCCAAGCCAGCAGGCTTCCAGGGATATACCCACCGCTGTGTGTTTGCTGGGCTCCGGTGGGGTAGGGGGCGGGCATATCTGGAGCCGATTGGATGGGGCTGGCGTGAATCGCACGCGAGCTTGCGAGCCTGCGAGAGGGTCGATCGGCGAGGATATGCCCGCCCCTACCTCTTTTCTACAGAACCCAGTTAGCGAGCACCACGCAGGTTGCTGTACCTACGATGAGGGAGAGTGCCAGGTTCTTTCGCCACAGGTGGGTAGCAACAGTTACTACCGCTCCGGCCAGGTAGGGCAGGGCCGTCTCGCGGGAAGAGTAGTCGATTTCTGCCAGCACGTAGAAGCCCAGGCAGATAATGGCTCCCATGGGCAGCCAGGCGGCAAGGTTGGCCACCAGGGCTGAACCCTTGAGTACGGACTTCACCCCAAAGGGAATCAGCCGCAGGGCAAAGGTGATGCCGGCAGCCAAGAAAATAGCTGACAGAATGTAACCGGTGCTAGGCACGGGGAGCCTCCTTCGCAGGGGTGGTGGCACGCTGGGTGGCAAGGTGACGGATCATGAGCAGGACCACCAGGGTCAACAGAGACATCAGCAGCATAGAATGCGGGGCAAGGACGATGGCCGTCAGCGAGGCGGCTACCGCAAGGGACGCTGTGATCCGGTCCTTGACCGCCCGGTAGGCGTCGATAGAGAGCACCAGGAACATACCGGTCATCACGAAGTCAACGCCCTCTAAATGGGAGAGGAAAGTGGCTCCTAGAATCACGCCCAGGGTGGAGCCGCCCCACCAGGAGAGCCAGAGCACCACAGAAACCGTCATGATGCGGGAGCTACGAAAATTCTGCGACCCCGGCGCGGTATTCAGGGCGTAGGCCTCGTCGCAGAGCATATACACAGCCAGGGCCTTAGCTAGGTTTCCCTTGACGTTCTGCAGGGGATAGGAGATGCCGTAAACCAGGTGCCGGGCGTTCATCAGCAGGGTTGTGGAAGCAATCAGGCTCAGTGGCGCAGCGGCGGCAATCATGCCCACCAGCAGGAACTCCACCGACCCGGCAAAGACAATAGCGGAAAGGGCCGGGGCAACCCACCAGGGTAGGCCCACCGAAGCGACCAGCACGCCCAAGCCCATACCCATGACCACAAAGCCGATGCAGAGAACACCGGCTACGCGCAGGCCTTCCTTGAAGCCGCTTTCGCCGGGGAGCTGGCTGATATGTTCCCCCGTAATGGGGGCGGACGCCGTCGCCCCGCTGGCGGGGCCCGGCAGGTTGGTGGGGGTAGAAGGCGCTGAGAGCTGACCTGTATCTGGGCTGGTGTGGTGCATAGCCATAAGTTTAGATAAAACTAGAGGAACTCCAATTTTCTGATCAGCATGTAACTGCTTGCCTCCTCAGAAATAAAACCCGTGCTGGCGCCGTTACCCGGGTACCGGCGTCCGCACCCCACCCCACAGTAAGGAAGAACCATGACCGACAAGACCACCCGCACCGAAGACCCCAACTACCGCGCCGTGACCGTCGAGCGGGTCGCCTCCCGCCACTACCGCGCCACCAACGCCAAGGGCGACACCCTCGACTTCGGCCAGAGCGAAGGCCTGCTCACCCCCGTTGAACTGCTCCTAGCCGCAATCGCAGGCTGCTCCGCTATCGACGTCGATGTGGTCACCGGCCGCAAATCAGAACCCGAAACCTTCACCGTGCACTCCTCCGGCCTGCGCAAGGTCGACGAGAACAAGGCAGTTAGCCTCGACGACATCGAAGTCAGCTTCAACGTGCGCTTCCCCGCCACCGACGAGGGCGAAAAAGCCCGCTCCATGGTCGACCGCCTGATCAAACTCTCCGCCGAAAAAGACTGCACCGTCTCCCGCACCGTTGAACACGGCGCGTCCGTCACCTTCATCAACGAAGATAAGCAGAGCTAAATCACGCCGCCCACCCGGGGGAGCAGGGCGCTCGCGGTGGTAATCTAAAGTTTGTCTTATGCCCCCTAAGCAAAACTGTTGGGGGCTCATTACCACCGAAAGTAGCAGCACACTATGTCTACTGAAGCGCAGTCTGCACCCACCGGGCAGACCAAAGAAGAGCTCAAGCGCGGCCTCGCCAGCCGCCACCTCTCCATGATCGCCATCGGCGGCGCCATCGGCACCGGCCTCTTTGTTGCCTCCGGCTCCACCATCGCTGAAGCCGGCCCCGGCGGCGCCCTGCTGGCCTACGCCCTGATCGGCATCATGGTGTTGCTCCTCATGCAGTCCCTGGGTGAAATGGCAGCTAACCTGCCCGTTGCAGGCTCCTTCCAGACCTTCGCCTCCCG
This sequence comes from Rothia sp. 11273D007AR, assembly GCF_053547255.1. Lineage (NCBI taxonomy): Bacteria > Bacillati > Actinomycetota > Actinomycetes > Micrococcales > Micrococcaceae > Rothia > Rothia sp. 11273D007AR. The sequence goes on from NZ_JBPPWJ010000002.1 coordinate 195,531, forward strand.
CTACGTCTCAGACTCCTTCGGCTTCGCCATGGGCTGGAACTACTGGTTCAACTGGGCCATTACCGTAGCTGCTGAGCTGGTAGCAGCCGGCGTCATCATGTCCTACTGGCTGCCGGGCGTCCCCGGCTGGATCTGGGCTGGCGTCTTTCTGGCCATTATCCTGGGTATCAACGTGCTCTCGGCCCGCTCCTACGGCGAATCCGAGTTCTGGCTGGCTACCATCAAGGTGGTCACCGTGATCGTCTTCCTGATTGCCGGTGTTGCCATGATTTTCGGTATTCTGGGCAACCACGACAACGGTTTCGCTAACTGGACTGACGGTGAAGCACCCTTTAAGGGCGGCTTCCTCTCTATCCTGGCTATCTTCATGGTCGCAGGTTTCTCCTTCCAGGGCACCGAGATGATCGGTGTTGCCGCTGGTGAATCTGAGAACCCCCGTCGCGACGTGCCCCGCGCCCTCAAGAGCGTTTTCTGGCGCATTATGCTCTTCTACATCGGTGCTATCGCTATCATCGGTACCCTGATTCCCTACACCAGCCCCAACCTGCTGCGGGCGGACACCACCGACATCGCCTACTCACCCTTCACCATGGTCTTTGAGAACCTGGGTATTGCATTTGCCGCTTCGGTGATGAACGCCGTCATTCTGACCGCGATTCTCTCTGCCGGTAACTCGGGCCTCTACGTTTCATCCCGTATGCTCTACGCCCTGGCTCTGGAGGGGCGTGCTCCCAAGATTTTTGCCCGCGTGAACTCCCGCGGTATTCCCATGCCCGCCCTACTCATGACCGCCGCTATCGGCCTCTTCGGCTTCGTCTCTGCCGTGGTGGGCGAGGGTTCTGCCTACACCTGGCTGATTAACATCTCTGGCCTATCGGGCTTCATCACCTGGGTGGGTGTGGCTATCTGCCACTACCGCTTCCGCCGCGCCTACGTGGCTCAGGGTAACGATGTTAATGATTTGCCTTACAAGGCCCCTCTCTTCCCGATTGGCCCCATCGTTGCGCTGCTGATGTGCCTGCTGGTGATTGCCGGCCAGAACTACAACGCTATCTTCGCTGGGCACTGGTTCGAGGTTGTCTCGGCCTACATCGGCCTGCCCATCATTATTGGTGTGTGGCTGGTGCACAAGCTGGTGACCGGTTCAAAGACTATCCCGCTCAAGGACGTCGATGTCTCTGGCCTCGAGGTCTCAGGCAAGTAAGTTACTTGTGAGGAACAGGGAGGGCACCGGGTTTTCCGGGGCCCCCCCTTTTTGTATACCTAGGTGCATTGACTCCGGTTTGTACCAGCCCCTGCCCACTTTGAGACTGATTTCTGAACACTGCGTGGTACAAAGTCGTCTGGTCAGGATGCGGACGCCTGTGAGCGGGGGAGCGGGCCGGGCTAGAATGGTGTGGTTTGGTTTTGTTTTCTGTGTACGTGTTCTGGGTTGAAAGGTGTGGCCGCGTGGCTAAGCTCTATTTCCGTTTTGGCGCCATGAATTCGGGTAAGTCTACTGCGCTGCTGCAGGCTGCCCATAACTATGAGGAGCGAGGCCAGCGGGTGCTGCTAGCTAAGCCGCAGGTGGACACGAAGGGCGATACTGAGATCGTGTCCCGTCTAGGCGTGACTCGCCAGGCTGATTTTTTGGTGGGTGCGGACGACTCGGTGCGCGAGCTCTTCCATGCTGCTGCTGAGCCTAATGCTGATGACGACCGTATGCACTGGCATCTGCCCGTCTCGTGCCTGCTGGTGGACGAGGCTCAGTTTTTGACCGCTGAGCAGGTGGATGATCTCATGCGGATTGCGGTGGAAGAGAACGTGCCGGTAATGTGCTACGGCATCCGTACGGATTTTAGGACGCGGGCTTTCCCCGGCTCTGCCCGCCTGCTGGAGATCGCCCACACCCTTGAGGAGCTGAAGACTATTTGCCGGTGCGGACGTAAGGCCCTCTTTAACGGCCGCACCGTGGACGGCAAGTTTGTGTTTGCCGGTGACCAGGTCGCTATTGATGGGGTGCACGTGGGCTATGAGTCGCTCTGCCCCACCTGCTACCTGGAAGAGTCGGGTGGCAAGCTCTACCAGTAGCCTGTACCGGTTTTAGCTTTCGCAGCCCCAGGCGTTGGGGTTTGTCGTGCAGTCATCGGCGACTAGCCCAACCTGGGTACGCCATACTCTCACGAGCTGAGGTTCGCTGGTGCGGCTAACCGTGCCGTCGATGACCTGCCAGGGACCGCCCTCTACTGAGTATTCACCCCGGTAGGTGGTGGTGAGGGTGAACTGGTAGTCGCCGGGCTCTGCGTATTGGTGGGAGGTGCTGGTGGGCTGGTCCCAGATGTCTTCGCCGAGGGCCTGGCCGGGGTAGCTGGTGGGGCCGAGCACGCTGCCGTCACCGTAGGTGAAGGTGTAGGTGACTGGTGTTGCGCGTAGGGTGACGTTTTGGCCGTTGATGGTGCGCGTGAATTCTTGGGGGTTGGGGTCTGCCCAGAAGTTGGTGTTGTAGTTTTTGAGGGTGTGGGGTGCTTTTTCTTGGTGGGGTGTTGCAGGGGCGATGGGGAAGGTGTCGAAGTCGTGGGTTGTGAGGGTGACGCGGATGGTGCGTAGTACGGTTTGCCCGTTTTCTTCGGCAAGCTCTAGGCCTGCGGCTTCGAGTTCTGCTGGGGTGAGGGGTACGCAGCCGAGGGTGCCTTGGGGCGTGTTGTAGGGGGTGTCTGAGCCGTCGGACCAGTCGGTGGGTACGAGGGAGAGGACGCCGAGCTCCCCGTTGGTTGCGAGACAATAGGTGCCGGGTTGCACAGCACCGTTGGTCTGGAGCCGGGCACGATTGGAATCGTTGGGAGCTTCGAAGTAAATGATTTTTAAATCGGCAAGCTGACTAGTAACGTCATTGGAAACAGGATGAGAGTCCTGCTGAACTGGGGCATCTTTAACGCCGATATAGGTATCCCAATTATAATCTTTGTCTACTTTGACTTTGAACTCGTTATTATCAGAGTCCCCAGAATCGTTAGCGTAGCTTAAACAGAAAGACGAGAGCGTCAGAGACGTGGCAATTGCCATCGAAGATATCAGAGTTCTCCTCAGCATTTACCTAACTACCTTTCCATCGTAGGCTTCCCACTCTCCGTCACTGTATTTAAAGAAGAACTCGTACCCCTGGAGATTCGCTTCGCTGCTGTCTATAGTCTTTATTTCAGTTACTTCATTGATAATTCCATTTTCTGAAGTGACGTTCAGGCCGTAGCCGTACAATCCATCTCCGTAGCTTGTAACGAGATCAGGATTCAGATGTAATTCTCGCTGGAGGCCAATAATCCACCCGCCGTCCTCGTATAGACGCTCAACAGAATCAATAAATGTTAAATCTGCTTCATAATTACTGGAAGTCAGTTCTTTGAGAGCGGTAGTATCCCCAGTTTGGATTGCATAGTTCCGCATATCGTTCCAGTACGTAATGAACTTTTCCATTGCTTCTGGTGTTTCTACGTTCATTCCGTCGGGTGCTACTGGTTTGGGTACGTTTTGGGCGGGGCCGTGTTCGTCGGCAGCGCGGTATTCGCCGTCGGGGGCTTTGGATCCGCCGGAGTAGTTGGTTTCGGCTGCGCTTGCGGTTGCATCAGCCGCGACTGAGGTGCTGGAGGCGGTTACAGAAGCCGTGGCGCTGGCGTCCGCCTCGGGAATGCTGCCTGTGGCCTGTGCGCCGCAGCCGGTGAGGGCCAGTAGCGCGATGGCTGCAAAGGTAAGGCTACGGGTGGGTGTGTGCTTCATAGGGATCTCCTGGCTACATCTTTGTGACTAGGTCTTATGTGTTTTTATAGTTCGGGGTGTGCGTCTTGGCAAGGGGATTAGCCCTCTTGACTGGTTTTTAACGGCACATTACGCAAATGATGAAGCGTTTTCCACAGATTTCGGGCCTGATGTGGGCAAATAGGCCCACACAACAAATACTAGGCAGCAGGTGTTTTCACAGGTTCATCTGTCGCCGGATCCGCTAACTGCTTGCGAGACTGTAATAACTAGCTAACTGCTTGCAGGCGTCTTATATCCAGTGAGTACGGGTGTAAGGCGCCTGCTTCTGAAACACCGTGGAATAAACTTGCGTTGTCAACGATTATGAGGGGTATGAAGGTTTCGATTCTTGGTGCCGGTAAGCTCGGTACGGCGCTTGCTCGTTTATCTGTTGCTGCTGGTCATGAGACGTTGGTGTATGCGCGGCCTAAGCCTATGTTGGATATTATTTTGGGGTCGCTGGTGCCTGATGCGCAGCTGGTGGATTTTGAGGGCGCGCTTGATGCTGATGTTGTGATTGTGGCTTTGCCGCGCACGGCCTTGCCCGGCTTTGATTTTTTGGCGGCTCGTGGTGTGGTGGTTGACGCTACGAACCCTTGGGACGCCGCCGGTACAGCGGGCGCTGTCTTTGAGTTACCGGGGGTGCGGGTTCCTGTTATTCGTACGTTGAACCATATTGCGTATGATGCTTTGACGTCTGATAGCCGGGCGTTGAATCCGCATGCGCTGCCGCGGGCTGTTGCGGTGATTGATGCGGGCCAGGGGAGCGAAGCTTTAGATACGGCTGTCCAGCTAGTGGATTCGCTGGGGTTTGACGCTGTGCTGATGCCTGAATCTGCAGCGCACCTGTTCGAGCCAGACGGGGACGCCTTCGGCGCCTTCCTGACGAAAGAGCAGATAACCGAGCTTGGTGAGCTCTAAAGCTCACAAGAAATAATGGATGTGGGCTTGTTGCATCCGTAGACTAAGAAGGTCTGTTGAGAGGGTTCCCAGCTCTCATAAGCGCCTGTATAGTGGTTTATATATTCGAATATGTATTCGATTGCTGAGATGAGTAGATGGGGGAATCACGCATGCTGACTTCAGTGGAGATTTGTGCTGGTGCTGGTGGGCAGGCTCTTGGCCTTGAGATGGCGGGTTTTGAGCACCTTGCTGCTGTGGAGATAGATTCGGACGCCTGCAACACGCTCCGGGCTAATCGCCCTAATTGGAACGTAATTGAATCTGACCTCAATGAGTGGGACCCTACCCCTTACAAAGGTGTGGACCTCTTCGCGGGTGGCGTTCCATGCCCTCCTTTCAGCGTCGCAGGTAAACAGCTTGGTGCAGATGATGAACGTGATTTGTTCCCTCGAGCACTTGAGATTATTGAGGTTCTTGAGCCCAAGGCTGTCATGCTTGAGAACGTGAAAGGCCTGCTATCAAAGCGTTTTGCTGATTACCGCAATGAGATTATCAAGGCTATGGGGAAGCTTGGCTATGTGGTGGATTGGCAGCTTATTAACTCCTCTGACTACGGGGTGCCACAGCTGCGACCGCGCAGCATTTTAGTTGCTACTCATAAGGACTTGGATGGTTGTTTTGTGTGGCCAGAGCGGCGTCCAGACGAAGCGTCAACGGTAGGGGATACTCTGCATGACCTGATGGCTTCTAATGGCTGGGAGGGCGCGGACGCTTGGGCCGAGGGAGCTCAGAAGATCGCGCCTACATTGGTGGGGGGCTCGAAGAAGCATGGTGGCCCAGATCTGGGGCCTACTCGGGCTAAGGCTGCCTGGGCTGAGATGGGTGTAAACGGTAAATCGATTGCTGAGGTCGCTCCTGAGCCTGGTTATGCTGAGATGCCTAGACTGACGGTTCGTATGGCTGCTCGTATTCAGGGGTTCCCTGACGATTGGCAGATTACCGGGCGTAAAACTGCTGCCTATCGGCAGGTGGGTAATGCTTTCCCGCCCCCGGTTTCTTGCGCCATCGGTACTGAGATTGCTAATTTGCTAAACCAGAATGTGGAGGTGAAGGATGGTCGCGTCGCTGCGTAGGCTCCGCCAGGAATATCACCAGGAGCTGATTGACCTAGGTGTTCTTGCTGTTACTGAATCTGGGGTGGCTTCTAATGCCGATAGCTCTCAGAAGACTAGTAAGGCTATTGCTCTTTCGATTGCTGAACAACTGGGTGTGAAGCCTGGTGGCGAGAAATTGGCCGGTCAGACAGCGGGGCATGTTTTTGAAGCTGCTACGACTCGATTCTTGAGCCGAACCTTAGCGGAGTTTAGCCATATTGTTGCACCAGGTACTGAGATTGAGCATGTGGTGAAGCGTGGACATGGCTTTTATTTGGCTGAGTTCGTACCGTATTTACATTTGAAGCAGCTTGCTGGGGCTGTAGAGTCTGACCCTACTCTGTCTACGGTTTTGGGAAATTCTTACGATATCAGTCCTGACGTGATTATGACGAAGGCACCTCAGCCTGATGCCTATTTCAATGATGGTGCTCTACGGGTCGATGATTCTGTCGCTACGCTGACACCACGCCGCCTTGTGAATAACGAGGCTAAGTTTGTTGAAGCCATTATCAGCTGTAAGTGGACTTTGCGGAGTGACCGTGCCCAGAACGCACGCTCTGAGGCCTTGAATATAATCCGTAACCGTAAGGGACGCACACCGCATATTGTGGTAGTGACGGGGGAACCTACGCCTTCACGCTTAGCTTCTTTAGCTTTGGGCACAGGCGATATAGATATGGTGTATCATTTTGCGCTACCAGAGCTGCAGAAAGCAGTAGCCGCCTCGAACAACGACGAGGCGGCTAGTATACTTGAAATCTTGATTCAAGGAAATAGGTTAAGCGATATTTCAGATTTGAGTCTAGATTTTGTTGGTTAACTGCTTTTAGAAATATTTGGGAGAGGTTCAAATATGAGGGTGATGAAGAATGGTGTCAAATTTTCTAATTTGTTATAATTCCAAGTGCCTTTTCAAGTTTATCCCTTTCCTTTATGAGTTTATCTTCCATATCATCTGGAATTTTTCTAAACTGGCGTTGGGTTGCTTCAAACGGACTCAGCTCGGCGTATTCGTGGAGTCCCATTTCTCGATATTTCTCATCCATATTTAATTCAAGGTTCATTATCGTTGAAGTTATAGAATCTGTAAATTCAATTACAATGTCCACGCTCACCTCTTCTCTAAGCAGTTCTGGATCTTTGTTTTCTGTTAGGAGGACCGTGTAGGGGTGATCTTTATATTGGGATACTTTGATTTGTCCGGTGGTGGACATCTCAGTTAGGCCTGTAAGGAACACGTCCCAAGCGCCATTCCAGCAACTGTCCGCAAACTTATCTATATTCGAACTAGATTTTCCGCTGTACTTAAATATTTTCTTTGCTTTCCCGGATATTTTTTGATTACTACACAGAAAGATTGTGCTTCCGAGATTTATGAAGTAAGATACGCGGAAATACTGGTTCATCCAATCAATGTAGGTTTTAAATTTTTCTTCAGGGGCCAGATCTTGACGTTCATTCAGCTCGGCAATCTTTAAAAAGTATAGATACCCAGATACAATGAATGGAAATGGGGTTTTCATAAACGAGGTGCTTGGTGCATCTCCTTTCACCGGGCGGTTGTGGTTTTTCTTGTATTTTTTACTGTATCTGCTTAGCGGGCGGTGGTCCTTAAAATACCTTGAGATCTGGTCCTTATCCCAGGAAATAATTTCCTCAATTGCAAATCTATTTCGCAAGTACTGATCTAATTTAAAGTCACCTTTTCGATTTGTGGCACTTTCGTAAAGTGCATAGCCGTAGTTAACTTCTATAAAGTTTGCCCTATCTTGGGGGCGCGTTGCAGGTATTTGCTGGAGTGCTAAACTTAATTTTTCTCGAGTTGTTTCGTTGGTGGAGCCATTGTAAAATAACTGACAAAGTTTAATCAGGATGTTGGTGTCCAAAATAACCAAATCGGGTTTTATGTTGACTCGTGAAAATGGATGAATAAATTTAATGTTATCAATATCTTTTAGCATGGTAATCTCTTCCGGCTTAATGATTTCTTCAAGTGATGTTGATTGATTAGAGTATGTGATTTTTGATATTTATATAAATTTTATATGGATTATATAAGGTGATTTCCTGAAGTGAAATTCTAGCCACTAAATTCTCATTTTGGACTTGTGAAGTTAGCTCTTAGAGTTAGTAATTAGCAAAGGGTTAGAGCCTCGTCGAGGCTCTAACCCTTATCTTTCAAAGAATTACTTCTTTAACCCATCCACCACTTCATTCAGCGTGGTGCTCGGGCGCATGACCGCTGATGCCTTGGCGTCCTCGGGCTTGTAGTAGCCGCCAAGGTCAGCGGGGGAGCCCTGGGCGTCCAGCAGCTCAGCCACAATCTTCTCCTCGTTCGCAGCCAGAGCCTCAGCTACCGGGGCGAACTTAGCCGCCAGGTCGGCGTCCTCACCCTGAGCAGCCAGCTCCTCAGCCCAGAACTTAGCCAGGTAGAAGTGAGAACCGCGGTTATCAATCTCGCCCACACGGCGGGAAGGCGACTTGTTCTCGTTCAAGAAAGTACCGGTCGCCTTATCCAGGGTGTCAGCCAGAACCTGGGCAGACGCATTACCGGTGGTCTTGGCCAGGTGCTCAAAGGAGGCAGCCAGGGCCAGGAACTCACCCAAAGAATCCCAGCGCAGGTGGTTCTCTTCCAGAACCTGCTGAACGTGCTTGGGGGCAGAACCACCAGCGCCGGTCTCAAAGAGACCACCACCGTTAATCAGCGGAACAATGGACAGCATCTTGGCTGAGGTGCCCAGTTCCAGGATGGGGAAGAGATCGGTCAGGTAGTCACGCAGCACGTTGCCGGTCACGGAGATGGTGTCCTCACCCTTGCGGATGCGGTCAATCGAGAACTGGGTTGCCTCCGCGGGAGCCAGAATACGGATATCAAGGCCCTCAGTATCGTGCTCGGGCAGGTACTTCTCGACCTTGGCAATCAGGTTTGCGTCGTGGGCACGGTTCTTATCGAGCCAGAAGACAGCGGGAGTCTGGGAGTCGCGGGCGCGGGTGACGGCCAGCTTGATCCAGTCCTGAACGGGGATGTCCTTGGTCTGGCAGGCGCGCCAGATATCACCGGCAGAAACCTCGTGTTCAATGAGCACATCCCCTGCAGAGTTCACCACCTGAACCTTGCCGTCCGCCTCAAGCTGGAAGGTCTTGTCGTGTGAACCGTACTCCTCAGCCTTCTGCGCCATCAGGCCCACGTTGGGCACGGTACCCATGGTGGTGGGGTCGTAGGCGCCGTTGGCGCGGCAGTCCTCGATGACGGTCTGGTAGACGCCAGCGTAGGAAGAATCGGGCAGGACGGCCAGGGTGTCAGCCTGCTGGCCTGACTCGCCCCACATCTGACCGGAGGTACGAATCATGGCGGGCATGGAGGCGTCCACAATGACGTCTGAGGGGACGTGCAGGTTGGTGATGCCCTTGTCGGAGTTGACGTAGGCCAGCTCGGGGCCTTCCTGTAGACCCTTGTGGATCAGCTCGCGGACGTCCTCGCGGATATCCTCGGGCAGAGTATCGATACCGGAGATAATAGCGGCCAGGCCGTTGTTACCGTTCAGGCCGGCGGCATCCAGCTGCTCGCCGTAGGCCTCAAAAAGCTCGGAGAAGTAGGCACGCACGACGCGGCCGAAGAGGATGGGGTCAGAAACCTTCATCATGGTGGCCTTCAGATGCACAGAGAAGAGCACACCCTCAGCCTTGGCACGGGCAACCTGCTCGGCCAGGAACTTATCGAGCTCAGCTACATTCATGTAGGTGCCGTCGACGATTTCACCAGCCAGTACGGGCACGGATTCCTTGAGGACAGTCACGGTGCCATCGGTACCGACGTGCTGGATTTTCAGGGTATCGTCAGCCTCAATAATCACGGACTTCTCGTTAGAGAAGAAGTCGTCGTGGCCCATGGTGGCGACGTTGGTCTTGGAATCTGCTGACCAGGCGCCCATGGTGTGGGGGTTCTTGCGGGCGTAGTTCTTAACAGAGAGGGGAGCGCGGCGGTCTGAGTTGCCCTCGCGCAGGACCGGGTTCACGGCTGAGCCCTTGACGCGGTCGTAGCGGGCGCGGACGTCCTTATCCTGCTCGGTCACAACCTCATCGGGGTAGTCGGGGATAGCGAAGCCCTTGGCCTGCAGCTCAGCGATAGCGGCCTTGAGCTGGGGCACGGATGCCGAAATGTTGGGCAGCTTGATGATGTTAGCTTCGGGGGTCTTAGCCAGCTCGCCCAGCTCTGTCAGGGCGTCCGCTACCTGCTGCTCTGCAGGGAGAATATCGCTGAACTGAGCCAGAATACGGCCAGAAAGTGAAATATCGCGGGTTTCTACCTCAACACCGGCGGTTGAAGCATAGGCCTCAAGAATGGGCAGGAAGGAGTAGGTCGCCAGCAGCGGAGCCTCATCGGTGTGGGTGTAGATAATCTTTGCCATGAAGGGCGTCTCCCTTGTCGCTTGTGGGCAGTTTCATTTCCAAGAATACAACGATGTGCCAGCGCTCACTAAATAAGAAGTGCCTGTGTGACAAGATAAATCGGCTACTGAGATAGGGTTACTGATATGAGTACTGATACTTCAGCCCCGATTGTTGTTTCTGCACTTGTCATTCGTAATGCCTTGGGTGAGGTGCTCACTGTTCGCAAACGCAGCACCACAGGGTTCATGCTTCCCGGCGGTAAACCTGAGCCGGGCGAAACCGCCGAAGAAACTGCTCGCCGCGAAGCTGCCTAGGAACTGGGCCTTGTTCTCGACCGCTATTCCTTGATGAATGTGGGTACCTATCAGGCGGCGGCCCTCAACGAAGCGGGGCGAACCGTCCGCGCCCATGTTTACCTCTTGGTAACTGCCGGGGGTGTCGCTGATCTGGAGCAGGCCGCGCCCAACGCTGAAATTGAGGAAATCCGATGGGTCCACCCCGACCCTGCACGCGATGACCATAGCAACCAGGCCCCACTGAATACTCAGCATATTTTCCCTCTTCTCACCGGAGATGATTTTGAGGACGCGGACGCGCTACCGCCCCGGTAGGTGCTGGTGATACCGTAGAGTCTATGACTGACACCACATCTAGCGAAAACAACCAGCAGAAAAACGCTGCCTATCTATCGCAGCTCATCGAACACCCTCGTATGGTCGGGCTGGCTGCGGGTCGCACCGGTGCCCCGGTGCTCACCGTCAACACCCTCAATAAGGACGGTGCAAAGTGGCGCCCCCGCCTCTGGGCCCTTCCCACAAGCCAGGAGGGCAAACCCTACCCGCTGACGGCACCCGAGTCTGGCGCGTCCGTCCTTACCATCACCGATGAGGGGCACATCTACCTGACCCTGGGCAAGGACGTTGACGAAGCCGACTCCAAGAGCCTCAAAGGCGTCTACCGCCTACCTGAGCACGGTGAACCCGAACTCATCTTCACCCACCCCGGTGGTGTGGATGCCCTCGCGGTGCGCCAGCGCGGCGAGACCACCCGCTATATTTACAGCGGCAAAGCCCACCGGGGCAGCCTCGAAGAGCAGGCCAAGACCCTCGATGAACGCGAGAAAACCGCAACCTCCGGTGTGCTTTACACCGAATTCCCCACCCGCTTCTGGGACCACGACCTAGGCACCGGCGTCCGCGCCCTTTTCGTTAAGGACGGGGACGGCCAACCCCGCCGAATCGCGCTGCCGGGCGACCGCTCAGAACTAGCCGGTTTTGAGGTCTGCCCCACCGGCGACCGTGCAGCCGTCACTCTACACACCAAGACCCGCGGTATTCACCAGCGCTACAGCACCTGGCTGCTCGACCTTAACGGCGAGAAAGAACCCCAGCTGTTGGTTGAGGCGACTGAAACCCACGACTACTCGGCAGGCCCCTTCACTCCGGACGGCAGCGGTCTAGCTATCACTGAGGTGCGCCGCTGGCTGCCCGGCCAGTCCATCAAGGTTAACGCCAGCCACTACAGTTTTGAGACCGGCCAGCTGACCGAGCTCTCCCGCGACGTAGACCGCTGGGCTGGCGATATCGTGTGGCTCGACAGCACCCGCTACGCTTTTGTTACCGATCACCTGGGGGCCACCGCCATCCTGACCGGCAGCATCGGCGGCTCCACCCGCACCCTGGTTGAGGACGGCGCCAGCCACTTCTCGGCCCTGGCCTACAACGAAGGCTCCCTGATTGCCCTGCGCGATGCCCACCAGCACTCGGCCTACCCCGTGCGGATCGATATCGAAAGCGGCGATATCACCCGTCTGGCCTCACCCGTTGAAGAGCTGCGCGCCCCCGGCCGTTTTGAGCGGCTGAGCTCCACCGCCGCTGATGGCACCGAGTTCACCTCCTTCCTCGCCCTACCCGAAAAGGACGCGGACGGCCCCCTGCCCCTGCTCGTCTTTGCACACGGTGGCCCCTGGGGGTCCTGGAACTCCTGGACCTACCGCTGGAACCCCTGGGCCTTCACCGAAGCCGGCTACGCTGTGCTCATGCCCGACCCCGCAATTTCTACCGGCTACGGCCAGCACATGCTCGACCGAGGCGGCGACGACCTGGGCGGCACCCCCTACACCGACATCATGCAGGTGGTCGAAGAGACTGCCGCCCGCGACGATATCCAAGGTGATAACGTGGCCTTCTCGGGCGGCTCCTACGGCGGGTTTATGACCAACTGGGTGGCAGGACGCGCGGGCACCCGCTTTAAGTGCTACGTCACCCACGCCTCAATTTGGGACTACAACACCATGTACTACCTCTCAGATAACGGTGCCTGGCACGAATGGAAGGTCGAGTTCGGGGGAGAGGGCGACAGCATCTCGCCGCGTCATCATGCCGCCGATATCGCGGCTCCTATGCTGGTGATTCACGGCGATAAGGACTACCGCGTGCCCATCGGCCAGGCCCACCACCTCTGGGCTGACCTACAGCGCCACTCCCCGGAGCTAGGCCACAAGTACCTCTACTTCCCCGATGAAGGGCACTGGATCCTGAAACCCGGCAACTCCCGCCTCTGGTACCAGGTCTTCACAGCCTGGTTAGATCAGCACCTCTCAGGGAAAGACTTTGAGGCGCCAGCTATTCTTGGCTAGCTGAAAGAACGAGTAAGGCCCTAGCCGCAGGGTACGGCTAGGGCCTTACTTTTATTTACTGTTTGTTTTATAAAGCGTGGGGAACATTTCTAGCTAGTGGCCGTGGGGCTCGCACTAGCGCTACCCCGCGATGAGTCAGCCGTGGTGTTATTGTGCGAAAGCTGGTAGACACCATCAAGGGCGTTGGTCATCGCACCGTTGTATTCTTCTGCTGTAACGTAGGGGAGAATCGCCTTATCGACGATATAGGATGCTTCCTCATTGGTGAGGTTTTGGCTAGCTACAGAGCCCCGAGCTATATATGCTGACTTGCTGCCAAGGTTGATGCCGATAATGACGCCTTGTTCTTGAAAATTCGACTCTTGTTCCGTGAGCTTTTGATTTACCTCAGCTGCAAAGTTTGTTTTACTGCTGTCATCGATAATAAAGATTTGGGTGAGCGGCGAGTTATGCTCCTGCTCTAAGTCAGAGATACGCTGGGTGAGCTCTTGTTCTTCTTGGTCCGTAAGAATATCAGCTGTATCTGTAATAACAGGGACTGATTGTGCAGCTGCTGATGATGGCTCTGACGCTGGCTCTGCAGTAGTAGAAGAACCACAGCTACTGAGGAGTAAGGTACCTGTGATGGCTAGTCCGGTAAAGGCATAGGCAGCGAAGCCTTTTAGTTTTTTCATGGGACCTTCTGGAAATAAAGTGAAATGGAGCGGGGAAGGCAGCATACGGAACTGCGCCCAAAGCGAGAACGGCGGGTACGTAGCTTATATCGCTACGTACCCGCCGTCCGACTCACTGGGAGTCAGTTATCGCGTACTCCTTCTATTGGTAAATAGTAGGAATTGAGCGATTATGCCTTTGCTCGACGAGTTGCGAATACTGCGCCTGCACCCAACGCAACAACAGCTAGACCGCTAAGAGCCAATACAGCTGCGCTGGAAGCGCCGGTGTTGGCAAGCTGCTGCTGTGACTGAGTTGCCTTAGCTGCTTCAGCCTTGGTGGTTTCTGCAGGAGCGGGAGCTGCTTCAGCCTTGGTGGTTTCTGCAGGAGCGGGAGCTGCTTCAGCCTGGGTCTCTACGGGGGTAGCCTCGACCTTAGGCTCAGCTACAACAGTTGAGGGATCGATGGTCGGCTTGGGCTCAGCAGTTACGCCGGGACCGTTGATGCCGATGTGGCCTTCAGGCAGTTCGTGGGTGGTGCCGGGACCGTTGATGCCGATCTCGCCTTCAGGCAGTTCGTGGGTGGTGCCGGGGCCGTTGATGCC
>NZ_JBPPWJ010000003.1:0-181804 GCF_053547255.1 Rothia sp. 11273D007AR
TCGTGGGTGGTGCCGGGACCGTTGATGCCGATCTCGCCTTCAGGCAGTTCGTGGGTGGTGCCGGGGCCGTTGATGCCGATGTGGCCTTCAGGCAGTTCGTGGGTGGTGCCGGGGCCCTTGTCGGTGACCAGGGGAGCTTCTTCAGTGACAACGGGGTTGAGGTTTTCGTTGACCCATTCTGAGCCGTTGTCGATGGTGCCGTCTTCGTTAACCCAAGCGGAACCGCTCTCTTCACCTGCGAAGTCAACCCACTCAGAAGTGGTGGAGGCCTCACCGGAGTTCACGGTGTCAGTGGTGAATGCTGAACCGTCAACATTGCCATTCTCTGATACCCAGGCAGAACCTTCATTGGTCACGGTAGGAAGATCAACCCACTCGGAGGTCTCGGCAGCAAAAGCAGGTGATCCCAGGAAAGAAGCCATACCGAGTGAAAGTACGGCGGCAGTACCGGTGGCCTTCTTTGAGGGCTTGTGGAAGGAAGTCATTTGTTAAACCTCTCTAGGTGCTCTAGATGTGTGGTTGCCCGGTGCTACGGGCAGGTATTACGAGGAAGCGTCAGGGGAATCCTCTTGGGGTTGACCGGCGGATTGCTGATAAACCCCTGTAATGTGACTAACCTTAGCTTAATGGAGAGGTGTGACTCCACTGATATGGGGACAAAATCTTCTGACTAGGGACTATGACTAAAGATTTCATAAAAATTTCATTTTTGAAGCTAAATTTAAGCAAATGTGGTTTTGTCTTTGACAAAATGGGTTAGTTGTTGTGGTGAGGTGTAGTAGGCGCACAAGGAGCTGAATCGATTTTGAACCGGTTAAAGTGCGTGGTGCCTGCGTTTTATGAGGGATAAAGTTGGGCCGATATTGACAACAACCCATAGCGGGTTTGTTATAACAAGCAACATAAATAAAGTGCGCAAAAGAGATGAGGCATTTTCGCTCAGGGTGAGGTAATTAAGCCAAATGGTAACCCCAAAATAGATAACAGTGCCCACCAATAGATAGGCCAATGCCCACCAGAATTCACTGGCTGATGCCTGGCCTTTGCTGTTCCAGTAGTGACGGTAAAAAAGGCGTACTGCCCCTGTAAATCCCACCTGTTGGGCAACGGCAGGGGCGCGATGCTCGTCCGGGTGCTCTTCATCGTCGAAACCGTCTAGGTTGAGGGCCTCGGGGGTATCTTCTAGGGGTTCTTCGCGATGGATATAGCGGGTAGGCTTGTGCTCAGACATACTCTCAAGAATACCTATAATCGCAGGAGTCGACGATGACTACCCTTCTGCTGACCTATTTCGGCCCCTTTGAGGGGGTTCCCGTTAACCCCAGTCAGGCCGTGGCCATGGGCACCCAAGAAGCCCTAGCTGTTTCGGCCCCGGACCTCACCGTAGAGGTAGAAGAGTTGCCGGTGGAGTTTGCTGCATCTAGTCGTGTACTGGGCGAGCTGCTTGAGCGCTTCACACCTCAGCTGGCTATCAGCCTGGGTGTTGCTGCTGGCCGCGATAAGGTCAGCCTGGAACGAGTTGCCATCAATCTCGACTCTGCTCGTATTCCAGATAATGCGGGGGACCAGCTGATAGACCAGCCCATTCGCAGTGATGGCCCCGATGCCTATTTTTCTACCCTGCCCATCCGAGCAATTTTTGAGCAGTTAACCGCCCAGCAGCTGCCCGTAGAGCTGTCATACACCGCTGGCACCTTTGTCTGTAACCATGTTTTTTACGAGCTCATGCACGCCACAGCGGGAGCAATACCGGCTGGCTTTATTCATATTCCCCTCACCCGCGCAGAAGCTGGGGAGGGCGCGGACGCCGCGGCCGGGCGTCCGCAGGTCACAGCCAGTGCGGACGCCGGGGGAGTGGAAGGCGGAAACCTACCTACCCTGCCTGAGGCCCAGGTCATCGAAATGATCGAGCAGGCCGTACTCACCACGCTCGCCCAGCTTTAACGCAGGACCCCGGTAACTCACGAAGTTACCGGGGTCCTGTGCTACTTGGCATGTTTACCTGGGCGAAGGCTGGACGCACCTGCAGCCGACTGGCTGGGGCTGGCATGAATTGGGCGAGCCCTCCAGGGCGAGACCAAGAAGGTTAGTCGGCCAAGGTGCGTCCAGCTGAAGCGATACTAGTTACGATTTTCCAGGTAGTAGCCAATCAAGCCCTGGGTGGAGGAATCCTGCTGGGCAAGAACCTCGCGGTCACCGCCTACAGCGGGAGCCAGCTGCAGGGCCAGCTGCTTGCCGAGTTCAACACCCCACTGGTCAAAGGAATCGATGCCCCAGACAATGCCCTGAACAAAGGTGATGTGTTCGTAGAGGGCAATGAGCTGGCCCAGGACGGAGGGGGTCAGCTGGGAGGCCATGATGGAGGTGGTGGGGCGGTTGCCTGAGAAGACGCGGGCAGGAACGATTTCTTCGGCGGTGCCTTCAGCGCGAACCTCGTCGGCGGTCTTGCCGAAGGCCAGGGCCTTGGTCTGGGCGAAGAAATTGGCCAGGAAGAGCTCGTGGACGTCCTGCTCGCCGTCGCGGGTTGCGTGAACCGGGTTGGCGAAGGCGATGAAGTCGGCGGGAATCAGGCGGGTGCCCTGGTGGATCAGCTGGTAGAAGGCGTGCTGGCCGTTGGTGCCGGGCTCACCCCAGAAGACTTCACCGGTGGCGGTGGTGACGGGCTTGCCGTCCGCGCGTACGGACTTGCCGTTGGATTCCATGGTCAGCTGCTGCAGGTAGGCGGGGAAACGGTGCAGGTACTGGTCGTAGGGGAGGACGGCGTGGGTCTCGGCGCCAAGGAAGTTGACGTTCCAGATATTCAGCAGACCCATAAGGGCGGGTACGTTGTGGGCCAGGGGAGCGGTGCGGAAGTGCTCGTCCATGGCGTGGAAGCCTGCCAGGAACTGCTCAAAGACGTCGGGGCCGAGCACAATGGCCAGGGGGGTGCCGATGGCAGAATCGACGGAGTAGCGTCCGCCTACCCAATTCCAGAAGCCAAAAGCGTTCTCGGGGTCGATGCCGAATGCTTCGACCTTATCCAGGGCAGTGGAGACAGCGACGAAGTGGGCGGCGACGGCGTCCTTTTCCTCCTTGCCGTCCAGGGCACCGGCCTCGCGCAAAGAAGTCAGCAGCCAGTCGCGGCAGACCCGGGCGTTGGTGAGGGTTTCTAGGGTGCCAAAGGTCTTGGAGGCGACGATGAAAAGGGTGGTCTCGGGATCCAGGTCCTTGACAGTCTCGGCAGCGTCGGTGGGGTCAATGTTGGAGATGAAGCGGGCAGTCAAGCCGGGCTGGGCGTAGGGCTTCAGAGCTTCATAGACCATGACGGGGCCCAGGTCGGAGCCGCCAATGCCGATGTTAACAACGGTTTCGATACGCTTGCCGGTGATCCCTACCCACTCGCCGGAGCGGACGCGGTCGGCAAAGTCGTAGATCTTAGCGAGGACCTCGTGGACGTCGGCGTCCACGTCCTGGCCATCCACCACGAGCTTGGGTTCTAGGCCTGCGGGGCGGCGCAGGGCGGTATGCAGGACAGCGCGGTCTTCGGTGACGTTAATACGTTCGCCGGCGAACATAGCGTCGCGGCGCTCTTCGAGGTTAACCTCTTCGGCCAGCTGGGTCAGCAGGGCCAGGGTCTCTTCGGTAATGAGGTTCTTAGAGAGGTCAACGTAGAGGTCAGCTGCGGTGAAGCTGAGCTTGTCAGCGCGGGCGGGGTCGGCATCGAACCAGGCGCGTAGGTCGGCGGTGGTTTTCTGCTGGTGGTCGGTGAGGGCTGCCCAGGCTTTGGTCTGGACGGGGTCGGTGATGGCGGGGAGAGACATGCGAGCTCTGCTTTCCTATCGTTAGGGGTGTTCTTGCCTCTATTTTATGTTGGTTTGGTAGTTTTTGACCCCGCTGTAGGGTGTGGCTTTTTGTGGTTTTATAGGCAATTAAGCAGACCAAGAGGATGCCTACTTATTATCAGTGGTGTTATTATTGAAGTGGAACAGGCATCTCTGGCCCCTTCCTGAACCACGCTGTGCGAGCTCCTGGCTCTTTTAGGTGTGGGTGCGGACGCGGCATACGGGGTGCTTTTGTATGTCAACTAGGTCGAAACGTAAGAAGATATAAAGGACACTCACATGGCTACCACCCAGCAAACTCCGCCCGGCTCGGGCCCCGATCTGCGGAAGGGGGACATTGACGCGGCCGCCAAGGAAAACATGCGGGAAGGTTCCCTGGCCCCCAAGGTCTTTATCCCCGCAGCCGTCATCATGGCCGCCTTCATCGGCATCACCCTGGCCTTCCCCCAGCGCACCAAAGAAATCTTCGACGCCCTCCAGGCAGATGTCATCAACTACTTTGGTTGGTACTACGTCGCTATCGTTGCTTTCTTCGTTATCTTTGCCCTCTACCTGGGCTTCTCCCGTATGGGCGACGTTAAGCTGGGCAATGACGACGACGAACCAGCCTACCCTTTCACTACCTGGTTCGCCTTCCTCTTTGCTGCCGGTATGGGCATCGGCCTGGTCTTCTACGGGGCAACCGAACCCCTCATGCACTACGTTGACCCCCGCCCCGGCGTGGGTGACGGCACCAAGGAAGAAATTGCTCAGGCTGCGATGAGCCAGTCCTTCCTACACTGGGGCCTGCACCCCTGGGCTATCTACGTCATCGTGGGCCTAGCGATTGCCTACGCAACCCACCGCCTCAAGCTTCCCCTCTCCATCCGCTACTCCCTCAAGCCCCTGCTGGGTGACCGCGTAAAAGGTGGCGCAGGTGACGTCATCGACGTTGTCGCACTGGTTGGCACCCTCTTCGGTGTAGCGACCTCTCTTGGTCTCGGCGTTATGCAGATTGCTGCGGGCCTGGGCTACATGAACATCCCGGCCGAGGGTAACGGCTGGCTGGTGGGCATCATCGTGGTGCTCATGGGTATCACCCTCTTCTCCGTGGTCACCGGCCTGGAAAAGGGTATGAAGTGGCTCTCCAACGGCAACCTCATGCTGGCTGCTATCGTCTGCCTCTTCGTGCTGGTGGTTGGCCCCACCCTCTTCCTTTTCCGTAACTTCATCGGGTCCATCGGTAACTACCTGCAAAACGTGGTTGCCATGACCTTCGAGACCCTGGCACTCTACGGCGTTGACGGTGAACAGTTCCAGGCTGCCTGGACCACCTTCTACTGGGGCTGGTGGATTTCCTGGTCGCCCTTCGTTGGTATGTTCATCGCCCGCGTTTCCAAGGGCCGTTCCGTGCGCGAATTCGTCATCGGCGTTCTGCTGGTACCTGCGCTGACCTCCTTCTTCTGGTTCTCCGTACTCGGTGGCACCGCCCTGCATCAGGAACTCTTCGGAACCGGCACTAGCTTGGTCGGTGAAGACGGTAGCGTCTCTGCAGAAAATGCTCTCTTCCAGATGTTCCACAATCTGCCCGGCGGCGTCATTCTGACTGCCGGTGCGGTACTGCTGATTACCGTCTTCTTCGTGACCTCGGCAGACTCCGGCGCTCTGGTACTGGGCATGCTCTCCACTAACGGGTCACCTGAACCCAAAACCTGGATCCGCGTTTTCTGGGTACTGGTTGCAGGTGCAACCGCGATTTCCCTGGTTGTCATCGGCGGTAGTGAATCACTGTCGGCAATCCAAACCGTCGCAATTCTGACTGCCCTGCCTTTCTCAATAGTGATCGTGCTGATGTGTATCTCCCTCTACAAGGCCCTGAGCGTTGAGCACCGTCTCTTCGTCCGCGCCCAGCGTCGTAACGCTCGCCATGAGATTGAAGCCTCACTGGCTGAGCAGATTGACGACCGCGTCAACGAGCTGGTTGCCGAAGGCGTCGAAGAGCGCGTCACCGCAGCTGTGGGGGAGCACCTCGACGAACACCTGGACGGCCAGCTCGAAGCTGCCCTGGAAGAAGCCGTGGACAAGGCGGTTGAAGCTAAGGTCGAAGAGGCCGTAGAAAAGGCTGTTGACGAAGTAGCTCTCCAGGTCGACGCAAATACCGCCGCAATCGAACAGATTCGTGCGGTGACCGGATCTATTCCGGTAGTCAAACCCCAGGATGTAAAGCAGACACCCTGGAATAAATAGGAGATAGATAGGGGCTTATTCAAAAGAGCGGTGTAGCAGGCTCGCAGCGAAGCTGCTGGCTCGGCGGCTGGCGTGAATCGCATCGTGAGCGAAGCGAACCATGCGAGAGGGTCGGCAGCGAGCGCGAGCCTGCGGAACCGTTCTGAATAAGCCCCTTATTTTCTAATGTGTTCCAGAAGATAGCGGCTAGTTTAGGTGCCGCCGGTATAATCAAAGCGAAAGCCCTCTGCGCTGGTGCCGAATATTCGGCAGATAAGCCGCGCACCGGCGTCCTTATCCCCAACATGTAAGCGAGATACTTTCCGCATGTCTGAAACTCAGAACACCGCTTCACGGAGCGACCTTCGCAACGTGGCAATCGTGGCTCACGTTGACCACGGCAAGACCACCATCGTTGATGCGATGCTCAAGCAGACCAACGCCTTCTCCTCCCACGCCGACGTGGAAGACCGCGTCATGGACTCCGGTGACCTTGAAAAGGAAAAGGGCATCACCATTCTGGCTAAGAACACCACCGTGTTCTACTCTGGCCCCGCAGCCAAGGGCGAAGAAATCACCATCAACGTCATCGACACCCCCGGCCACGCCGACTTCGGTGGCGAGGTTGAGCGCGGCCTGTCCATGGTTGATGGTGTTGTGCTGCTGGTGGACGCTTCAGAGGGCCCTCTGCCCCAGACCCGTTTTGTGCTGCGTAAGGCCCTAGCTGCTAAGCTGCCCGTTATTCTGGTTGTTAATAAGGTTGACCGCCCCGACGCCCGTATCGACGAAGTTGTCGGCGAATCCATGGACCTGCTCCTGGGTCTGGCCAGCGACCTGGCCGATGAGGTTCCCGACCTCGATATTGATGCTCTGCTGAACGTCCCCGTCGTGTACGCATCAGGTAAGGCAGGCGCTGCTTCACTGAACCAGCCTGCCGACGGCGCTCTACCCGATAACGATGACCTTGAACCCCTCTTCGAGACCATCCTGGAACACGTTCCTGCCCCCACCTACGACCCCAACGAGGTACTGCAGGCTCACGTGACCAACCTCGACTCCTCACCCTTCCTGGGCCGCCTGGCTCTGCTGCGTATCTTCAACGGCACCCTCAAGAAGGGCCAGACCGTTGCCTGGGTACGTCAAGATGGCGAAACCAAGAACGTCCGTATCTCCGAACTGCTGGCCACCAAGGCCCTGGAACGCGTTCCCGCTGAGTCTGCTGGCCCCGGCGAAATCGTCGCGGTTGCAGGTATCGAAGACATCACCATCGGTGAAACCCTCACCGACCCCGAAAACCCCAAGCCCCTGCCCCTGATTAAGGTCGACGACCCCGCAATCTCCGTTACCATCGGTATCAACACCTCACCGCTGGCCGGTAAGGTCAAGGGCGCCAAGGTCACCGCCCGCCAGGTTAAGGACCGCCTCGATAAGGAACTGATCGGTAACGTCTCCCTCAAGGTTCTGCCCACCGAGCGTCCGGACGCCTGGGAGGTCCAGGGCCGTGGCGAACTTGCTCTGGCGATTCTCGTTGAGCAGATGCGCCGTGAAGGCTTTGAGCTGACCGTGGGCAAGCCCCAGGTTGTTACTAAGACCATCGACGGCAAGGTTCACGAGCCCATGGAGCACATGATTATCGACGTGCCCGAAGAATTCCTGGGTGCCGTCACCCAGCTCATGGCAGCTCGTAAGGGCCGCATGGAAAACATGGCCAACAATGGCACCGGCTGGGTCCGCATGGAATTCGCCGTACCCGCCCGCGGTCTGATTGGCTTCCGCACCAAGTTCCTCACCGAGACCCGCGGTGCCGGTATTTCATCGTCCTACTCCACCGGCTACGAGCCCTGGGCAGGCGAGATCGACTACCGCTCCAACGGCTCTATGATTTCTGACCGCGCCGGCGTCGTTACCCCCTACGCCATCATCGGTCTGCAGGAACGTGGCACCATCTTCGTCGAACCCACCTCAGAGGTCTACGAGGGCATGATTATCGGCGAGAACTCCCGCGCCGACGACATGGAAGTTAACATCACCCGCGAAAAGAAGCTGACCAACATGCGCTCAGCCTCTGCAGATAACTTCGAAAACATGACTCCCCCCAAGAAGCTCACCCTCGAAGAGTCCCTGGAATGGGCCCGCGAGGACGAGTGCGTGGAAGTCACCCCCGAAGCGATTCGTATTCGCAAGGTTATCCTTGACTCCAATGAGCGTGTGCGCGAAGCACGCCGTCGCGCCCGCGCCTAAGGTTACAAAGGGATAGACGCTCTCAGGGCCGTGGTCCGTTCTCCTGAACAGGGGAGCGGGCCACGGCCCTTTAGCATAGGTGCTACCAGGCAGCGCGCGGACGCGGGAGCCCGTCTGGGTGCATGGGGCGGTTAGCGGAGGCGGCGGGTGCCTTCGCGCTCGCTCCATGTGAAGTGAGCGCCGGAGCTCAGACGCAGGTGCATGCGCCCATCGGCCTCCCGCCGTTCGTCGTGGGTGGGGAACCCAAGTGCCTGGTGGTAACCGGCTGCCTTCCAGGCATCATGCAGGGCACCGTACCGGACCACCTGCTGGGTGCCAAATTCAGGGGTCCAGTAGAGGCTCATATTCTTTTCGAAATGGACTACAGCTCCCCGACCCAGACCTGTTTCGTCGGAGACAGGGAAACCATAAACCTGGGTATTCTGGCCCCAGCGCCAGTGAATGGCCCCGCGTCCGTTGATGGCGTACGTGCCGGTTCTGGGGGACCAATATACAGCGGTGGTGTAGCCGCTGGGAGTGCGGAACCACTGATGGGCACCGTAGCTAAACCTGGCTTCTTCGCTGCTGGGGAAGCCCCACCCGCGTTCAAAACCTGTGGCGGCAAACCTGGAACCGATGGCTCCGGCCCAGTAGATACTGTGAGCCCCAGTGCTGGGATGCCAGTAGACGTGCCGGTGGTTCTCAAAGCCCTGGGCTACCCCGCCGAGGAGTACCGGGTATTCATTGGTGCGTGGGGCCCACAGGCTGCGGTAGTTGCTCTGGTAGTAGCCGCCAATTGCCCCGTAGAGCTGGTAGAGACCTGCCGGGCGTGAAGTGCCCTGGGGTAGGTAGCGGGGGCTGAGGGCTAGGAAGCTGAGCTGGCTTTCCGTGCCGTTAAAGAGGTTTGAATCCCCGTCAAAGGGGCCCTTATCGCTGTACTGCCAGATATCATAGCCGCTATAGCCGGTGGGCATGGGGCCGACCGTGGCGGTATAGCGGGCGAGGTGCAGGGGCATGTAGGAGAGTTCAGAGATATTGCCCAGGCACTGGTTGACCCAGGAGGTCGCCGTGTACAAGATCGGGTAACGACCGGTCAGCTGCCGGTAGGTGGTCGCAAAATCGTGGGCCCAGGCTCGTAGCTGGGCCGGGGTCATGTCGTAGCAGGTGTTGCCAAATTGCGGGTAGGGGTTGAACTCAAGGTCAAGAATGCCAGGCAGGGTGCCGCCGTCCTGAACCCAGGGCTGGCTATTGGCCACGAAATAGCGGGCCTGCTCGGCCCCTGAACTGTCGGAGGGAATCGCGAAATGGTAGGACCCCCGCAGCATGCCTGCCGCGCGGGCACCGGCATACTGCTCCTGGTAGCGGGGTGAAACATACCAGTTACTCTCGGTTGCCTTTACAAAGGCAAAACGCGCCCCCAGCTGATAGTTGCGGGCCCAATCGACAGACGGCTGCCAGCTGGAAACGTCCATGCCCGGCACCCCGGATAAGGACGCCAGGGCTGGGACGGGCTGCTCGGCAGCTGGTGCGGCGCCCTGCTGGAAGGAGGCACCTGCCTCATCCGAGACAAAACCTGCGCCCATGCGGGCCTGACCGGGCTCCACCTGGCCTACCTGACTGCCTGCTGTGGCAGCTGGGGTGACTTCCTGGGCGGACGCCACCGCCCCCGTTAGCCCCAGAGCCAGAGCGGACGCCAGCACGCCCGTCCGCAACCATCGCTTTGTCCTCATAAAGGCCTCCTCGCCTCTCATCTCACTGGCATAGTTTTGCCGTACTTGTCCCCATAAATGTGAGCCAACGCTCACCATCATAAAACAGAAGACCAAACCCAGCTAGAGCCCAGTAACTAAAGCTAAAATTGCTAGGAACCAAACAGCACCCAGCAGAAAACCGCCACCATGGAAATCGATGCCCAGCCCCACTACCCGGTCGCCGGTGAAGTCATCACCGACAGCGCCACCTTCAGCCTGATACCCGACGGCCTCAAACCCAAAGACGCCACCGTCCTCTTCGTCCACGCCCACCCCGACGACGAAGCCTCATCCACCGGCGCCACCATCGGCGCCCTCACCGCCGCCGGCGTCACCGTCCACCTGCTCACCATGACCCGCGGCGAAATGGGTGAAGTGATTGATCCCGCCCTGCGCCACCTCGAAGCAACCCACCCCGCGAACACCGACCGGGGCCATGCCCTGGGCGAGTACCGCACCGGGGAACTCAAGGCCTCCCTCAAAGCCCTCGGCATCCGCCACCACCTCTACCTGGGTGAAGGGGCCAGCTACCTGCCCGGCGAGCGCACCAGCTACCGTGATTCCGGTATGACCTGGGGGTCGGACGGGCGCGCCATCGCCAACCCCGCCGCAGCCGACGATTGCCTCACCCGCTTGCCCCTCAAGCCCCAGGCTGAGGCAATCGCCAGCGCTATCCGCGAAATCCGGCCGGACGTCGTTGTCACCTACGACGCGGACGGCGGCTACGGCCACCCCGACCACAAACGCACCTACGAAGCTACCTTGGCAGCCGTCCGTTCCCTGGACGGAACCCCCTCAGCCCCCATCGCCCTCTGGGGCATCGAGGGCGACCCCAACCCGCACGATACCCGCCAGCAAGCCGTCATCATGGGCAGCATCGACCACAAGCGTGAGGCCATGCGGGCCCACGCCACCCAAATCGTCATCACCAGCGATACCACCTTCGAATACTCAAACGGGGTATCCCAGCCCATCAACCCCACCGAAACCTACCGCCTACTCTGGGGTACTGCCCAAGCAGGAACCCCAGCGGACGCTGCCCCCGAAGAGAGCGTCGAAGCTCCCGGCCCTATCAACTCGGCCATTACCGCCGTCGCCCTCGGCCTAATCGCGGGTTTTGCCGGAACCATGTACCACGCCCATATCTGGTACCCCACCAGCACCCTCTGGGTACCCTGGGGTGCTGCCCTCGGCCTGCTCACGGTCTACTTCGCGGCGACCTGGGCAGCAATCCACACCGAAAAGAACTGGGCCGCGGCCGTCGTCGGAGCCACCGCCTTTATACTCATTGGTATCTTCGCCTTCGCCAAAGGCACCTCAATGCTGGTCTACATCAACCCCATCAACCCCGTGGGAACCGCCGGAACCATCTGGGCACTAGGCTCCCTGGCCGCCGCAACCTTCGGCATGATAAGCGCTACCAGGTACCGCCGCAACAAAACTTAACCCGGCTCAACAAGCTATCTCATCCATCACAAAAATCTGCCCCCACACCGGTGACCAGATACACTAGAGCACAGTTAACCAACACACCACGCACCGGTGCGTCACCACCAGAAAGGCACCCATGACCTACATCATCGCCCAGCCCTGCGTCGACGTAAAAGACCGCGCCTGCGTCGAAGAATGCCCCGTCGACTGCATCTACGAAGGCGAACGCTCCCTCTACATCCACCCCGACGAATGCGTCGACTGCGGTGCCTGCGAGCCCGTCTGCCCCGTAGAAGCTATCTACTACGAAGACGACGTACCCGAAGAATGGGAAGACTACACCGCCGCTAACGCCGACTTCTTCGACGACCTCGGCTCACCCGGTGGCGCAGCCCGTCTCGGCGTCATCGCCAAGGACGCCCCCATGATTGCGGCCCTGCCCCCGCAGAACCAGGACTAAACAAACACCAGTCAGCACAAGCAAGTTTGAGACGCTTGTGCTGACTTTTTTATGAGCACCTACACTAGAAATAAACGTGGTGCTTCAAGCAACTACCTAGGGGTGGGGCAGCGGCGCGCCTTGGCCAGCAGCCCTCTCGCTGCGAGCGCTGGGGCGCTCGGAGCGATTCACGCCAGCCCCGAGCCAGCTGGCTTACGGCGCGCCGCGCCCCCACCGCACCTGAATATATTCATAAGAGAAAGCAGACCATGCGCGAATTTGGCCTCGACCTGCCCGACTACCCCTGGGACACCATGGCCCCCTACCGGGCTACCGCTGAAGCCCACCCCGAGGGGCTCATTAACCTTTCTATTGGTACCCCGGTTGACCCTACCCCCTCAGTTATCCGTGATGCCCTGGCCGGTGCCACCGACGCCCACGGCTACCCCACGACCCACGGTACTCTCACCCTGCGCCAGGCTATCGTTGACTGGTTCGACCGCCGCCGCGGCGTGCCCGGCCTAACCACCGACCAAGTCATGCCCACCATCGGCTCAAAGGAGCTTGTTGCCTGGCTGCCCTTCCTACTGGGCCTGGGAGAGGGGGACGTGGTCGTCCGCCCCACCGTTGCCTACCCCACCTACGACATCGGTGCCCAGCTCGCCGGCGCAACCCCCGTGGCAGCTGACTCCCTAGATGAGCTCGATGAGGCGACCCGTGCCCGCGTCCGCCTGGTATGGATCAACTCGCCGGCCAACCCCACCGGCATCGTGCGCGATGTGGAAGAGCTGAAAAAGATAGTGGAGGACGCCCGTGCCCTGGGTGCCGTGGTTGCCTCCGACGAGTGCTACGCAGAACTGGGCTGGGGAGAATGGGACGCTGCCCGCGGTGGGAAGCCGGTTCCCTCCGTCCTGGACCCCCGCGTCTGCGGCGAGAACCAGGACCTGGTGCTGGCAGCCTACTCTCTTTCTAAGCAGTCCAACTTTGCTGGCTACCGCGGCGCTTTTATCGCGGGAGACGCCGCGATCATGGCCAACCTGGTCAACTCCCGTAAGCACGCCGGTATGATTGTGCCCGCTCCCGTGCAGGTCGCCATGACAGCAGCGCTTTCCGATGACGCTCACGTTGAGGCCCAGAAAGACCTCTACCGAGCCCGCCGCGAAACCCTACTGCCGGCCCTGGAACGCTTTGGTCTGACCGTCGAGCACTCCGAGGCTGGTCTCTACCTGTGGGCTACAGCAGGTGAAGATACCTGGGCTACCGTCCAGCGCTTTGCAGACAAGGGTATCGTGATTGGCCCCGGCGTTTTCTACGGAACCGCAGGTGAGGGGTACGTGCGTATCGCTCTGACCGGTTCAGATAACGACATTTCCCGTGCCGCTGCCCGACTGTCAGAGTAAAGCAAAACTGTTAATGTCAAATAAGCTTAGCTAAAGAACGTAATGTAGCTTCTGAACTCACACCAATGTGACCCTGCGCATCATTCTGCTGTAATGTAGACCATAGATGACGTGCGTACGTGCACGGTGCGGCCTTCCACCACCCCGCGAAAGCCGCACCGTCCTTTTTTCGAATCCCACTTCATCACACAGCACGTACGTTGCCTCGTATGACAGGAGGAACACAATGACTGAGAACAAAGCGCTGCTGAGCTATGACGGCAAAGAACTGCCTCTGCCCGCAGTAGAAGCAACCGAAGGTAACGGTGCCTTCGAAGTTGCAGGCATGCTCAAAGAAACCGGCAAGGTAGCCTACGACCCGGGCTTCATGAACACCGCAAACGCCAAGTCAGCTATCACCTACATCGACGGTGATGCCGGCATCCTGCGCTACCGCGGCTACCCCATCGAAGAGCTAGCAGAAAAATCCAGCTTCATCGAAACCGCCTACCTGCTCATCTACGGAGAACTGCCCACCCCCGCCCAGCTCGAAGACTTCGACCAGATGATTCGCCGCCACACCATGGTGCACGAAGACTTCAAATTCTTCTTCCGCGGTTTCCCCCGCGACGCCCACCCCATGGCCGTCCTCGCATCCAGCGTTTCAGCCATGTCAACCTTCTACTCTGACTCCCTCGACCCCTTCGACCCCCGTCAGGTAGAGATCTCAACCTACCGCCTGCTCTCCAAGGTACCCACCCTGGCAGCCTACGCCTACAAGAAGTCCAAGGGCGAGCCCTCCATCTACCCCAAGAACGAGCTCAACTACACCGAGAACTTCCTGCGCATGTGCTTCGGTTTCCCCACCGAAGAGTACGAGGTCAACCCCCTGCACGCTAAGGCTCTCGATCTGCTGCTGCTCCTGCACGCAGACCACGAGCAGAACTGCTCCACCTCCACCGTGCGCCTGGTCGGCTCCTCAAACGCCAACATGTTCGCCTCCGTCTCAGCCGGCATCAACGCCCTCTACGGCCCCCTGCACGGCGGCGCTAACGAGGCAGTGCTCAAGATGCTCAACCAGATCCAGAAGGACGGCATCAGCCCCGAAGACTTCATGGAGAAGGTCAAGAACAAGGAAGACGGCGTCCGCCTCATGGGCTTCGGCCACCGCGTCTACAAGAACTACGACCCCCGCGCTCGTATCGTCAAGAAGACCGCAGACGAAATCCTCGAATCCATCGGCGGCAACAACGAACTGCTCGATATCGCCAAGCGCCTCGAAGAGAAGGCCCTCAACGACGACTACTTCATCGAACGTAAGCTCTACCCCAACGTAGACTTCTACACCGGCCTCATCTACAAGGCTATGGGCTTCCCCGAGCACATGTTCACCGTCCTCTTCGCCCTGGGCCGCCTCCCCGGCTGGATCGCCCAGTGGACCGAAGGCATCCAGGACCCCGACCGCAAGATCGGTCGCCCCCGCCAGGTCTACATCGGCGAAGCTGAACGCCACTACCCCGAACGATAAGCTGCCAGGCAGCGCATCACTAAGCCCCGGCGTCCTTACCTCGTTGGAGATAAGGACGCCGGGGCTTGGCTTTAGGGGCTACCCGTTATGCTTCGTAGCCCTGGGGGTTATTTTTCTGCCAGTTCCAGTGGTCGCGCACCATAGTGTCGATATCGCGAGTAGCAGACCACCCCAGATCCGCTAGGGCAGCAGCGGGATCTGCGTAGGAAACAGCCACATCGCCGGGGCGGCGGTCCACAATCTTGTAGGGTAGCTCTTTACCAGCAGCCTTCTCAAAAGCGTGCAGAACCTCAAGCACCGAGTAGCCGTTACCGGTACCCAGGTTCCAGGTGTGCAGACCACCGTGGGCGGTGATGTAGTCAAGGGCCTTGAGGTGGCCGTCTGCCAGGTCAACGACGTGAATGTAGTCGCGCACGCCGGTGCCGTCGACGGTGGGGTAGTCGTTGCCGAAAACATTGAGGTATTCGCGGCGACCCACAGCGACCTGGGCGATGAAGGGTACCAGGTTGTTGGGGATGCCGGCCGGGTCTTCACCGATGCGGCCGGACTCGTGGGCACCTACCGGGTTGAAGTAGCGCAGCAGGGCGATGTTCCACTTAGAATCTGAGGCCGCCAGGTCAATGAGCATATCCTCGATGTGTTCCTTGGTGCGGCCGTAGCAGGACTGGGCGTCCATGTTTAGCTTCTCGGTCAGGGGCATCGACTCGGGTTCGCCGTAGACGGTTGCAGACGATGAGAAGACGATGGAGTGGCAGCCTGCGTCTTCCATGGCATAGAGCAGGTTGAGGGTTCCAGCTACGTTGGTCTGGTAGTACCAGAGGGGCTTTTCGGCGGACTCGCCCACAGCCTTAAGACCGGCAAAATGAATCACAGCGTCAGGCTTGACCAGGTTGAACAGCTGCTTCATCTCGGGGAGATCCAGTAGGTCAACCTTACGGAACTCCACGGTCTTACCGGTGAGTTCTTCAACGCGGGCCAGGGACTCCATAGAGGAGTTTGAGAGGTTGTCCATAACGGTTACCTCGTGGCCTGCCTGGAGCAGTTCGAGTACGGTGTGGGAGCCGATGTAGCCGGCGCCGCCGGTAACGAGAATCTTCACGTTTTCCCCTAGTAGACGATTGGTGTTTTTTCTAGCTTACCTGCACTCAGCCCCGCCAGCCGGTAGAAGCGGTGGCGGGGCTGAGCATATATAAGGTGGGCGTTAGGCTTGGACGCTTACTCCTAGCTGTTCTTGCGGCGGGCGGCGAAGAAAGCGGTAGCGCCTAGACCCAGTAGGAGGGCAGCACCTGCGAGGAGGGGCAGAGCAGTAGCACCGGTGTGGGCTAGTATGCCGCTCTTTCCAGTTTCACGGGCTCCTGCCACAGAGCTCTGGCTGGTGTTAGCGGAGGCCGATGACGCCGGGCTATCGCTGGGAGCCGGGGCGGGGGCGTCCGCACTGGGGCTTGCAGTCGGCTCTTCGGTGGGGGCTACCGTGGGCTCAGCCGAAGGAGCAGCGGTGGGGCTGTCACTGGGAGCCGGGGCCGGGGTCTCTTCGGGTGCCTGCTCGGTGGGCAGGGAGCTGGTGCCAACCGTCCAGTTCTTGACGAAGAAGGTGGTCGGGTCGATGGTCTTGTTGGTGATAGCCCAGTCAATCATGAGGTCGCGCACGGCCTTCTGCTCCTCGTAGACGATAGGAGCTGCGGTAACGTGCGGGTAGCCTGAGCCGCCTGACCAGCGGTAGTTGTTCAGAGCCAGGATGACCTTCTGATCATCGGCGAGGGGAGTACCGTCTGGCAGGGTTAGGCCCTCGATGCGCTCGCCGACAGGCTTGGAGATGTTGATGTGGTAGTTCACACCTGAGAGTACGTCGTAGGAGTAGTCGGGAATACCGCGGGTTGCCCCCTCGTAGAGGGCGTTAGTAACGGTGGACCAGTCGATGATCTCAGCGCCGGGCTCCTGCTGCTTGTAGTAGCGGGCTGACCATTCAAGGTAGTCCTTGAGCTGGGAGCCGGTGAGCTCAACAGCGTAGAGGGTGTTGTCGTAGATGTAGAGGCTTGCCATATCGGCGATGGTGACATCGCCCTGCTTGAAAACAGCGGTGCGGGAGAAGGGGGAGGCCTCAGCAAGGACGGGCAGACCTTCGTACTGGGTTCCGGCTAGGGCCCGGGTGACTTCTTCGGTCTGTACCATGTTGATGAAGTCCAGAACAGCGGTGTCTTCCCAGGCGCTGGTAGCGGCGGGCATGTCAGCGGTTGCCTGAGCCACGACGGTCTGCACCCACTCGGTGGTCTTTGAATGGTAGGGCTCGATAGCGGCGAGGACGGACGCGTCGGCGGCGTAGTCACCGGCGTTGAGAGCAACGGCGGTGGGCTTTTCGGCCTCGGTCCACTTGACCTCGATATCACCGTCCGCTTCCTTGACCAGGGGCAGGGTGACTTCGGAGAGGAAACGGGCCCAGTAGCCGGGCTGGGTGTAGAGCACCGGCTCACCGTTCTTGTTGGTGAAGTATTCCTGAACCTTGTTGGTGACGTGGGAGTGACCGCCCACGACCACATCAACGTCTGTGGACTGCTCGGCAACAGACTTAGCGACGTTTTCGGTCAGGTCGGCGGGGTTGTAGGTGTAGCCCTCGGCGTCCAGGCCGGTGTGGGCGAGGACGACGACCACATCGGCTCCTGCCGCCTTGACCTTGGGTGCCCATTCGGCGACGGTAGCGGCAGCGTCCTTAAATTCCAGCTTGCCCTCAACGGTAGCCTTATCCCACACGCGAACCCCGGGGGTCACCACGCCGATCACGGCTATCTGGATCTTCTCGCCGCCCACGGTCTTTTCAATCATGGTGTAGGGCTCGTAGGCGGGAGCGCCGGTTGCGGTGTCGATGACGTTAGCCCCGAGCAGGGGCATAGTCAGATTCTGGGTGTACTGGGCAGCGGCATCGGGGCCGTAGTTGAACTCGTGGTTGCCCACTACACCGGCGTCATAGCCCAATAGGTTGAAGACCGAGGCTATGGGGTCAACGCTGGTAGCAGTGCGGTTGTTCTGGTAGTAGGTCTGCAGGGGGTTGCCTTGGTTGGCGTCACCGTTATCGAGCACCAGGGTGGACTCTGCACCCTTTGCCGCCCGGGTCTGGGTGATGGCGGTTGCCAGGTGCTCCATACCCAGAGCCTTAGCACCTTCGCCATAGGGAGCGCCGGTGAAGTAGTCGTAGTTAAGGGCGCGGCCGTGAACATCGGTTGAGGCCAGCACGGTCAAATCGCCCAGGTCAGTAGTACCATCTGCTGCAAAAGCTGCAGGAACGAGAACGCTGGAAGAAACCAGGCCAAGACCTGCCAGCAGAGAAAGAGAACGCTTCATGAATAGCTTTCTGATGTGTTGTGAGTGTGTTCTCCCATTGTAAAGACCCGCCCTACCGGTCAGCCGGTAGGGCGGGTCTTGAGTATATGAAACTTCAGTAAATATCGGCAGCGAGCATAAGCCCGTCTCGCGAAATGATTACTTACTTTTTAGTTAGCGTGCAGCTCTGAGTTCAGTTCCACGGTGTTGTTGGCGCGGGGCAGAACTTCGATAGCGCCGGTGACGGAGTTGCGGCGGAAGAGCAGGTTGTTGACGCCGGAGAGCTCCAGGGCCTTGACGACCTTGGGCTCAGCGCCGGGGTTAAGGACGGTCACGCGGGAGCCAGCGGTGACGTACAGGCCAGCTTCAACCACGCAGTCATCGCCCAGGGCAATGCCGATACCGGCTTCAGCGCCGAGCAGGGAGCGCTCGCCGATAGAGACACGCTGGGTACCGCCGCCGGAGAGGGTGCCCATAGTTGAGGCGCCGCCGCCGATATCGGTGCCGTTGCCAATGACAACGCCCTGGGAGATGCGGCCTTCGACCATGGATTCGCCGATGGTGCCGGCGTTGAAGTTGACGAAGCCTTCGTGCATGACGGTGGTGCCTGCGGCCAGGTGGGCACCCAGGCGGACGCGGTCGGCGTCGCCGATACGAACACCGGCGGGCACGACGTAGTCGATCATACGGGGGAACTTATCGACGTGGGTGACGACCAGGGCGCCGCGGCGGCGCAGCTTCAGTGAGACGGTGTTGAATTCGCTGGCCAGGACGGGGCCGAAATTGGTCCAGGCGACGTTGGCGAGAGCACCAAAGAGGCCGTCGAGGTTGATGGTGTTGGGGGCAACCAGGGTGTGGGAGAGCAGGTGCAGGCGCAGGTAGGCGTCCGCTGCGTTGGCGGGGGCCTCATCGAGGTTGATGGTGACGTTGACCAGCTCACGCACAACGTTACGGTCCTCGTCTGCTTCGACCAGGGCTTCGAGGTCGGCTGCTACGGAGTCGTCGGGGGTTTCGGTGAGGGCGGGGGCGGGGTACCAGACATCGAGTACGGTGCCTTCGTTCTCGCCGGAGGCGACGACGGTGGCCAGACCCAGGCCGGATGCTACACGAGAGTTATTTTCAGTCATGCCTACCAGTCTACGGAATCAAACCGGTCTGCTGCCCTATCTGCTTGTATGGTGGAACCATGACCAAGCACCCTACCCTCACCCAGGCCGCTGAGTTCGCTCAGGTGGGCCCCGGCGTCCTGAACCTAACCCAGCCCGTTGAGGATCTCACTGCTGACCTGCTCAATATTTATTCTGTTTCTGGCGCCGAGGTGCGTCTGGCGGACGCCGTGCAGGCGGCTCTAGAAGGAATCGGCAGCTTAGAAATCACCCGCGACGGCGACGCTATCATCGCCCGCACCAACCTGGGGCGAGATACCCGTGTTGTACTGGCCGGGCACTTAGATACCGTTCCCTTACCCCGCACCGAAGGTTCTTTAGGTACCGTGCCTGCTACCTGGGCGGACGAGTCGGGGGAGCGGGTGCTCTACGGCCGGGGTGCTGTGGATATGAAAGGTGGGGTGGCTGTCCAGCTGGCTTTGGCGGCCAGCTTGAAGGAGCCCCGCTACGACATTACCTATGTCTTCTACGACAACGAAGAGGTCGCCTCCGAGCTCTCAGGGCTTGCTCGCCTGATGCGCAACCACCGGGAGAAGCTGACCGACGCGGCCTTTGCCGTGCTCCTGGAACCCACCGACGGCACCATTGAGGGCGGCTGCAACGGCACCATCCGCTTCTGGATTCGCACCTCGGGTGTCGCTGCCCATTCGGGTCGCGCCTGGAAGGGCGTCAACGCTATCCACAAGATGGCGGACGTGCTGGGGCGTCTTGCCGCTTATCAGCCTGCCACCTATGAGGTTGAGGGTCTGGCCTACCGCGAGGGGCTCAACGCCGTGCAGATTTCAGGCGGGGTCGCGGGGAACGTAATTCCCGATGACGCGGGCGTCCACATCAACTACCGTTTTGCCCCCAATAAGACCCTGGATGAAGCCGTCGCACACCTGCACGAGGTTTTTGAGGGCTACGAGCTGGATTTCGTGGACCTTTCATCAGCTGCCCGCCCGGGCCTGGACGCGCCCATGTCGCGCTCGCTGATTGAGTCGGTGGGCCAAGCCCCCAAGCCCAAGTACGGGTGGACGGACGTCGCCCGCTTCAGTGAGATCGGCATCCCCGCCGTGAACTTCGGCCCCGGCGATGCCCTGCTGGCTCACACCGATAACGAGCATGTAAAAGCCTCCGAGGTGCGCGCCTGCTACACGGCTCTGGAAAGCTGGCTGACGGCGTCCTAAACCCAGCCAGCATGTGCAGACTTCTTGGGCTGTGTGCAGAGAAAAACCTGCTCACAGCCTAAGAACCCTGCACAGCCCCATCGAGAAAAACGCCAAGGGCCCCATCGTGCGATGGGGCCCTTGGTCTGTAACCGGAGCGTAAAGCGCGGACGCTAGTGCTTGGGGATCTTGAACATCAGCTCGGTCTTGGGGCGGGCTTCGTCCACTTCACCGGGCACACCATCGGCGTGCTTGATCTCTACGTCGGAGCGGGAGCGCATGTACTTAGCGAGCCACTCGGCAAAAAGGGTCAGGGCGAAGTTGATGACCACGAAGATGAGGGCTGCCAGCAGGAGCATCTGCAAGATATTGCCCTCGCCAGAGCCGAAGCGGCGGGCAGCTGCCAGCAGCTCGGGGTAGGAGATGATGTAGCCCAGAGCGGTATCCTTGAGAATGACCACGAACTGCGAGAGCAGCGAGGGCATCATGGCGGTTAGGGCCTGGGGTACCAGAATCAGGGTCAGAACCTTCCAAGGAGTCAGGCCGATAGCCAGACCGGCTTCACCCTGGCCCTTGGGTAGCTGCTGCACACCGGAGCGCAGAAGCTCAGCGATGACCGAGCCGTTGTAGAGGGTCAGGCCCAGAACCACGGCTATAAAGGGTAGCTGTGAGGGGGCAAAGAGGTTGAGCTTTCCCAAAAAGAGCCAGAAGAAGATCATCATGATCAGCACGGGAACGGCGCGGAAGAACTCCACGACCACGGTGCCGAAGGCTCGCACGGCCTTATTGGGTGACAGGCGGGCCAGACCGAAGAAGAGACCGAAAGCCACCGAGGTAACCACAGAAATCAGGGCAGCTGAGAGGGTCTTCCAGAGGGCGGGCAGGATGTAGTTGGCCCAGAGGTTACCCGAGAAGAGGGAAGTCCACTTATCGGCTTCCAGCTGGCCCTGGCGGTTCATCACCATCATGACGTAGGCAAAGCCTGCTGCCAGGAGCACAAGAGCCACGATGTTGAAGATGCGGGTTCGGGCGCGGGCCTTGGGGCCGGGTACGTCAAAGAGTACCGAGGTTGAGGTCATACGCTTCTTGCTCATCGCTTCACCGCCAGTTTACGAGAGGCCCAGGTGGTTAGCAGGCCGATGGGGACAACAATAATCACAAAGCCCATGGCGAAGACGAAGAAGATCATGAAGATGAGGTCTGAGTTGAACTCAATCATGGACTTCATCATGCCTGAGGCCTCAGCGACTGAGGCTACGGTGGCTACGGTGGTGTTCTTGGCTAGCGCAATCAGGGTGTTGCCCAGCGGGGTGATGGAGCCGCGCAGAGCCTGCGGGAAAATCACGTAACGAGCGGTGGGCAGGAAGCCCAGACCGATGGCGCGGGCCGCTTCAGCCTGGCCAACGGGCACGGTATTGACGCCGGAGCGGATGGCCTCACAGACGAAGGCCGCGTGGTAGATGGCAAGGACGATGACGGCGTAGATAAAGAAGTTCCACTCAAAGCTGGTTGCTAGTGAGAGCTGGAACTGGGTCCACACGCCCAGGATTGCCAGGGTCATCAGAATGGTCAGCGGGGTGTTGCGGACCAGATGCACGTAGGCGGTGCCCGCCCAGCGTAAGGAGGGCACAGGCGAGATACGCATAAGTGCCAGCAGGGAGCCGAGGACGAATGATCCGATGGCTGCCCAGAAGGTCAGCTGGATATTGGTCCAGAAGGCGCCGATGACGTCGTAGGTGGCAAAGAGCGTGGAGAGCTGTTCAGAGAACGACATGAAAGCCTCCGATGGTTGAAAGATTGTGGTGTGGTGAAGATGCGCTGGGCGTTGCGGCCTTATTTGGCGTCAACGGTGGCACAGGCGTCGGTGAGGACGGGCGGGTTCAGCTCGGCGTTGTAGGTGTAGTTAGCGGCACCTACGTTCTTTTTGATTGCTTCTTCCCAGGCGCCGGTTTCAACCATCTTGTTGATGGCTGCGTTAATGGCGGCGCACTTGTCGGAGCCCTTGGGCAGACCGACACCGTAGTTTTCGGTAGAGAAGGTGTTGCCAACGAGCTTGAGCTCGCCCTGATTGGCCTTGGTAGAGGCTAGACCCGCCAGGATGATGTCGTCGGTGGTCACAGCATCGACCATGCCGGCGTTGAGGGCGACGACGCAGTCAGAGTAGGAGTTCTGCTGAACCAGCTGGACCTCTGATGAGTACTTGTCCTGGATTTTCTTTGCACTGGTTGAGCCGGTGACGGAGCACAGGTTCTTCCCGGCGAGAGATTCGGGGCCGGTGATGTCGGTGTTCTCTGCCTGGACCAGCAGGTCCTGGCCAGCGACGAAGTAGGGGCCAGCGAAGTCGACGGTCTTGAGTCGCTTTTCGGTGATGGAGTAGGTCGCAAAAATCATGTCTACCTGGTTGTTGGTGAGCATGTTTTCGCGGTTAGCACTGGGGGCTTCGACCCATTCAATCTGGGCTTCGGAGTAGCCGAGTTCAGCGGCAACGTAGCGGGCTACGTCGGTGTCGAAGCCGGTGTAGTCGCGTCCGTCCTGGTAGCCCAGGCCGGGCTGGTCGTACTTGATGCCGATGCGGATGGTATCTTCGCTGCTGGTGGCGGAGCAACCGGAGAGCGCGAGGACGCCGGTGACGAGCAGGGCGGCGCAGGCTGCGGCCTTTGCTTTGGCGCGGGAGAGATTCATGGCTGGCCGTCCTTAGTGACCCAGGATCTTACCCAGGAAGTCCTTGGCGCGGTCTGACTGGGGGTTGGTGAAGAACTGGTCGGGGGTGGCTTCTTCGACGATTTCGCCGTCGGCCAGGAAGACGATACGGTCTGCTGCCTTGCGGGCGAAGCCCATTTCGTGGGTTACCACGATCATAGTCATGCCTTCGCGGGCGAGGGAGACCATGGTGTCGAGTACTTCGTTGACCATTTCGGGGTCAAGGGCGCTGGTGGGCTCGTCGAAGAGCATGACCTTGGGCTTCATGGCGAGGGCACGGGCGATAGCGACGCGCTGCTGCTGGCCGCCGGAGAGCTGGGCGGGCATCTTGGAAGCCTGGTTATCGACGCCAACCTTCTTGAGCAGGCTCATGGCCAGCTCGTCAGATTCGGCCTTGCCCATACCGCGTACCTTGCGGGGGCCTAGAGTGACGTTTTCGAGGATGGTCTTGTGGGCGAAGAGGTTGAAGGACTGGAAGACCATGCCGACTTCTGCGCGCAGGTTGGCGAGTTCCTTACCTTCTTCGGGCAGTTTTTTTCCGTCGATGGTGATGGTGCCGTCGGTGATGGTTTCAAGACGGTTGATGGTGCGGCAGAGGGTTGACTTGCCGGAGCCCGAAGGGCCGAGGAGGACGACAACCTCGCCCTTGCCGATGGAAAGGTTGATGTCCTTGAGGACGTGGTTCTCACCGTAGTGCTTGTTGACGTGGGTGAGCTGAACCAGTGCGTCAGTAGTCACTGGGCTTCCTCTCTTGTGGTGGATTCAGTGCGTGCGCCGGTAGCATTGAGGTGCTGTGGCACAAACCAAATGGTGTATGTGCCTTACCTTACCCCCTGTAAGGTAAACAACTTGTTACACGGGGTGTCGTGTTTTTGCAGTCATATTTGTTGGGTTTTGTTGAGTGGTGCTGGGCGAGAGGGCTTGGCTCCTGCGGGAGGACGGTATGAATTATCTACTGGTTGCGGTGACCTTTGTGGTGCTGGCGGCGGTGATGGCCGGGTGCGCGGTGTTGGGCACGGACCGCTTGATTCCGGGGCGGAAGGTTATCGATGCGGCAAGCAAGGACGGCCTAGCGCTGGTTCCTGCCGCTGAGCCGCCCCTGATTCTTTCGGACCGCCCGGGCACGGACGAGCTGGAGCAGGTTCGTTTTGCTACCTCGGCCCTGGGCTATAACCGCGATGAGGTTGATGGGGTGCTCGCTAAGGTGGTAGCCGAGAACAGTCGCCTGCGCGCAGAGCTTGAGGCCCTGCGCGGTGCTCGGGGTCAGGACGCTGCTACCGACCTTCGCGGGGAGGGGTAGGGAAGTGGGGCGTCCGTCCGCACCACAGCGCAGCGGGGTGCTTGACCGCACTGCTGCGACCCTGAGCGTGAGCGCCAGTTGGGGCCTGCTGTTCTTCACGAGCCTGCCCATCGGCCTGCGAGTGGCCCTGGTCTATGCCGCAAGCCGGCTCTGGGGCTGGTTTATTTTCTCAACCGTGGGCCTGCACCAGACCTTTAGCCCCTGGAAAAATACCTCGATGGGCTACCTGGAGTTTGTCACTATTTGGGACGCCGACTGGTACGCCAAGATAGCCGCTGGCGGCTACCCTGCGGTTCTCCCCGTGGACGCCAACGGTCACGTTGCCCAAAACGAATGGGCTTTCTACCCCCTCTACCCCCTGATTAGCGGTGCCATGGCGAGTGCGACCGGGCTGAGCTATCAGGCGGTTGCCCCTACTATCTCCCTGCTGTTTGGTTTTGGGGCAGCCTGGTTTATCTACCGGCTCTTTGAAACCAGCCTACAGGTGCGCGGGGCAGCTACCGGGGGCGCTCCTGCCCACCGGGGCACTGAGCTAGAGACAACCGCCCTGTGGGCAACCGCTGCCGTCAGCTTCTGCGCCGTTGCACCGATTCTGCAAACCGGCTATGCCGAGGCAACCGGCCTCTTTTTCCTGGCCTGGGCCCTCTACTGGCTGGTGCAGCAACGCTATGTACTTCTGCTTCTTCCGGCCCTTGGGGCGGCCCTGTCCCGCCCTGTGGGCGTGCCCCTGGGAGCCGTGGTTGGAATTTGGTGGTTCGTCTGCTGGGTTCAGCAGGCCCGTGCTGAGAACCTGCTGAGCGCCTTGAAAGCAACCGCCCCGCAGCTGGCCTCTGCCCTCACCGTGTGTGCTTTTGCCTTTATCCACCCGGCCATTGCCTGGGCGTCCACCGGGCGTATCGACGCCTACACCGCTACCGAGGCCGCGTGGAGAGCTGGCGGGGAGCATGTGCTGCCCTTCGTGCCCTGGTACACCCAGAGCCAGCTGTATCTTGGGCAGGGGAGAGGCCCCCTCGTCCTTATCCTGCTACTGGGCGCCTACCTGCTGGCCCTGCTGGCTCCCGTGACCCGGCGGGTGCTTCACCCGGCGCTCATCACCTGGTGTGCTGCCTACGCGGTGTATATGCTGGCCTTCTTCAACCCGCAGTCCTCCACCTTCCGCCTGCTGCTGCCCCTCTTCCCGCTCCTGCTGCCCCTCGTGGCCCTGTCCGCTTCGCGGGCCTACCGCTGGCTGCTGATTCTCAGCGGAGCAACCCTGCAATTTGGCTGGGTCGGCTGGCTCTGGCACTGGAAGCAGCTACCCGGCGGCGGGGACTACCCGCCCTAAACCTGTAAGTTTCCACCCAAAAACGCCAGAAGTGAGCCACTAAGCACTATGATTAAAAGAAGGTGAGACCGGCAACAGAAGCCGAGAAACCGCAGACCAACCTCGTTGAAGGAGAACCAAGATGGCAGCTCAGAAACCACGCACCGGCGACGGCCCCCTCGAAATCGTGCGCGAAGGGCGCAGCATCGTCATGCGCATTCCCGTTGAAGGTGGCGGCCGCCTGGTTCTTGATATCACCGAAGAAGAAGTCGAGGCAATCCGCAAGTGCGTTGAAAACGTCTAGGCTTCGGCTCTGAGCCCGGCCCCTGCTCCGAACCACACAGGTTTGGGGCGGGGGCTTTAGCGTTTGTAGACCAGGTAGAGCCCCTCACCCGCGTGCACGAGCGAGACAAAAACATCGGCGGTACAGGCCGCCACCTCGTGTAAGACAGAGCGTACCGAAACGGTCACGGCATCGCGGGCTGTAGGGTTCGCAACAGCGCCGCCCACCAGCGGGTCATGCAGAATCAGGAGCCCGCCAGGTTCTAGGAGGGCCAGCGTATCGTAGACCAGCTGTTCAGCTAGCTGGCTACCGGCGTCTATAAAGGCCAGATCGTAGGAGGCCGCTGAGAGGCGGGGGAGCACCTCGGCAGCATCGCCGGTGATGACGCGCACCCGGTGGCTCTTATCAAGACCGGCAGCTGCCAGCAGCGTGCGGGTTGCCTGGCAACGGGTGGCATCGATATCGATGGCGGTGAGCGCCGCACCGGGGGCCAGACCCGTGAGCAGGGCAGCCGTAGCAACGCCGGCCCCGCAACCGATTTCTACAGCGTGTTGGGCCCTGGTCGCGGCCGCGAGCACCGTAAGCAGGGAAGCTACCGACGGGGCGACGGGGGCGGCGTCCAACCGCTCGGCCCCAGCCCGGGCAGAAGCCACCGCCGGAGCCTCCAACGGGAACTCTTCAGCATAAACCCAGCTTCGAGCCTGTTCCTGAGTATTCACCTAGTACTTCACCTTCACATGAGTGCGCGCGGGAATGATTCTGGAAACATCTTAATCAACCCCGCTCGTTTTATGGGCGAACACTCGGGCTGAGCTGGTAATCTCTTTGTGTGTTTGGAATTAGCGGCCTCGAATTTATCGTTCTAGCGATCCTGGTGTTTGTTGTCATCGGGCCAGAACGCATGCCCGAATATGCCCAGCAGCTCAAAGACTTTATCAAGTGGGTTCGCCGTATGGCCTTTGACGCTAAGGACGACCTCAAAGAAACTCTCGGCCCCGACCTGGGCGATATTAACTGGCGCCAGTACGACCCCCGCCAGTACGACCCCCGCGTCATTGTACGTGAGGCTTTTGCTGAGGACGACGAAGAGCGCCGCAAGGAACTTGAAGAAAAGGCGGCAGCTGCACCGGCTCCCTCTGTGAGTGTGCGCCTGCCCCGCGGCGCCTGGGCTCCCTTCGATACCGAGGCCACCTAAACTCTTTCTCTCGCCAAGGGGACCTGATTTTCAAAAAAGGACCGCATAATATGCGGTCCTTTTGAAGTTTTGCGGTCCCCTTGAGCCGGGGCTAGACGGTAAAGGGCAGGGGAGCTCCCGCTAGCCCGCGCGGACGGTGGGTCAGGGCCCGGGCGGTTTTGACCAGCTCCTGGGCCGCAGCGGTCTCGGGCGCGCCCCAGACCACCGGGGTGCCGGCGTCCCCGCCCTCGCGCAGGGCAACCTCGAGCGGTACCGACCCTAGCAGGGGCACCTCGTAGCCCAGAGCCCTGCCCAGGGACTCGGTGAGGACGGCCCCGCCCCCTTCTCCGAAGAGGGGCAGGGTGGTACCATCCGGCAGCTGCATGGCGGCCATATTTTCTAGCACCCCGATCACCTTCTGCTCGGTCTGCAGGCTGAGGGTACCGGCCCGCTGGGCCACGTCCACAGCAGCCAGCTGCGGGGTTGAAACCAGAAGAATCTCGGCGTGGGGCAGCAGCTGGGCCATTGAAATCGCGATATCGCCGGTGCCCGGGGGCAGATCGAGGAAGAGCACATCCAGGTGACCAAAGTGCACGTCGGTGAGGAACTGCTCTAGAGCCCGGTGCAGCATAGGGCCGCGCCAGGCGACCGGCTGGTCAGGCTTCACGAACATACCGATAGAAATTACCTTGATGACACCGCCACCCGAAGGGGCCTCAACCACCGGCGGAATAATCATGTCGTCCATGCGGGTAGGGCCAGCGGTGATACCCAGCAACCCGGGAATCGAAAACCCGTGCACATCGGCGTCAATAATGCCAACGCTCAAACCCATGGAGGCGCAAGCCGCTGCCAGGTTAGCGGTCGCAGAGGACTTGCCAACCCCGCCCTTACCCGAAGCTACCGCAAAGATACGGGTCAGCGAGCCGGGGGCAGTAAAAGGGTTCTGCTTGGTATGGCCAAGACGCTGGCGCAGGGTAGCGCGCTGATCCGGGCTCATATAACCAATCTCAAGCTGCACCTCGCTCACCTGCTCCAGGGCAGAGACCGCAGCGCGGACGTCCGCCTCAATCGTCGAACGCAGGGGGCAGCCCTCAATAGTCAGGAGCACCCTGATATCGGCGACCGACCCGGTCAGCTCAGCCCGGTCGACCATACCC
Organism: Rothia sp. 11273D007AR; assembly: GCF_053547255.1. Classification (NCBI taxonomy): domain Bacteria; kingdom Bacillati; phylum Actinomycetota; class Actinomycetes; order Micrococcales; family Micrococcaceae; genus Rothia; species Rothia sp. 11273D007AR. The sequence goes on from NZ_JBPPWJ010000003.1 coordinate 28,321, forward strand.
AACTCGGTGATGGGCTGGCGCAGCTCAGGGTCAATAACGGTTGCGAGAGCTGCAAGCAGCTCCTCATTCAGATGTGATGTCTGCATGGGGTAAATCGCCTACTCAAACGAGCGGTCGATGTCCTTTACCTTCTTCTTCTTACGCATTTTCGGGTGGTCATCGCTCAGCACATCAAAAGCACTGGTCACCGGCTGGGCAGCATTGGGATCGAAGGGCTTAGTCTCTTCGGGGGTCTCAAGCTCACTCGCCTTAGCCGCCAGGGCCTCAGCACGGGCAAAGAGCTCCTCCTGGCGACGCTGCACCTCAGCGAGCTCTTCCATAATGTCGCGCATCTCGCCGCGCACAAAGTCACGGGTGGCAACCTCACGCAGGGTAATACGCAAGGACGCAATCTCACGAGTCAGATACTCGGTTTCTTCGAGGTTACGCTGGTCGCGCTGCCTGTCCTGGCGGGCAACCACGCGGTCGCGGTCGTCCTGCCGATTCTGCGCCAGCAGCAGCAGGGGAGCCGCATACGAAGCCTGCAAAGAGAGCATCAGCGTGAGCAGAGTAAAGTTCAGCGCACGGGGGTCAAACTGAAGCTCCTCAGGCGCCAACGTATTCCAACCCAACCAGAGGGCACAGAAAATCGTCATCCACAGCAAAAACTGCGGAGTACCCATAAAACGCGCAATTTTTTCGGTCATTTGACCGAAAGCATCGGGGTCAGGGCTCAGCTGAAAGAGCGGCCGCCGCTTCTTCTGCTGCGGGGTCCCGAGGGTCTGCGCTGAATCGTTGCGCTCGCGTGCATCACTCAAAGCGGCGGCCTACCTTTCGAATTGGGGTTCCATCGTCATAGGTGCGCCAGTCATCGGGCAGCATCTCATCGAGCACGTCATCCACGGTGACCGCCCCAACCAGGCGGTCGTGGTCGTTGACCACCGGGATGATGGTCAGGTCGTAGGTTGCCAGTACGCGGGTTACTTCTTCGATGCTGGCAGCGTCGGTAACCGGCTCAATGGAGGTATCGATAATGTTGCCCACCTGCTCGCTGGGGGAGTGGCGCAGCAGCCGCTGCATGTGCACAATGCCCAGGTACTTACCGGTAGGGGTTTCAAGGGGCGGACGCGTAACCACAACCGCCGCTGCCATGGCAGGGGAGATCTCTTCCTGGCGGATATGGGCCAGCGCCTCAGCTACGGTCGCTTCGGGCGAAAGAATGATCGGCACCGGGTTCATGAGCGAACCAGCGGTACCCTCCTCGTATTCGAGCAGGCGGCGCACGTCGTCCGAATCTTCGGGGTCCATCAGTGTCAGCAGCTCTTCACGCTGGGTGTCTGAGAGCTCACCCAGAAGGTCGGCAGCGTCGTCCGGCTCCATCTCTTCTAGAACGTTGACCGCTCGTTCCACCTCAAGGTGGGACAGAATCTGCACCTGGTCTTCTTCGGGGAGCTCCTGCAGCACGTCCGCTAGGCGTTCGTCCTGGAGCTCCTGGGCCACCTCAACCATGCGCTTATCGGGCATCTCGTGAATAGCGTCTGCCAGGTCAGCGGGGTTGGAGTCTTCGTGGCTTGCCACAAACGCGGTTGCAGCCTGCGGCTCAAAATCTGTGGAGAGAATGACCTCGTCCCAGTCCACAATCAGGGTTTCCTTGCGGCGGCGCATCAGGCTGGTGTGGCCGCGCGAAATAAAGAGCTCAGAAATAAACCAGTCGCCGTTACGGCGCTGCTCCATCGCAACGTCCTCAATCTGAGCCCTACCCGACCCGTCACGTAGCTGCACCTTGCGGTCAAAGAGCTCACCGACCACCAGAGCCTCAGAACCGCGCTGCTCAAAGCGGCGCAGGTTCACCAGACCGGTCAGAATCACCTGGGTGGAGTCGATACTGGTCACACGAGTCATGGGCACGAAGATACGCTTCTTACCCAGAATCTCAATGACGATACCCACCACAACGGGCTCCTTGAGTTTGGCCAAAGACCCCACCGCGTTGAACTGGGTGAAACCGCTTTTCAGCACCACCACATCGCGCAGACGGCCCAGGCGGTCGCCGTGGGGGTCAAAAACATCAAGGCCCAGAAGGCGGGCGATAAAAATCTTGTTCGGTACGCTACTCACAGTTATCAAGGGTACTCGCCCCAGCCCAGAGCTGCCACCGGTCAACAGCACAATGAGAATCACCCTACTTAGTTCACCTGTGGCGATACACCGGCGTGCTCCCAGCAAACTCCCTGCACTTTGCGAAAAAATAGGGGCATGGATCAACTCAAAGCACCTCCCGCACTGGCCATGGCAGACGGCACCCACCTACCTCCCGGCGAGCTGGTAGCTACCTTTACCGACCGTAAAGAGGTCAACAAGGCTATCGAATTTCTTGCCAGCCAGAAGTTCCCCGTGCACTCCCTCTACGTAGTGGGTCGGGACGTGCAGCAGGTTGATTACATTACCGGTCAGGCCACCTACCCGCGGGCGGCCCTCAGCGGCGTCTTCCAGGGCCTGAGCCTCGGTGCCCTGGTCGCCCTCTTCAACGCCGTGATTACCCAGACCTCGATTCTGGCCAACTTCCTGAGCATCGTGCCCCTGGCTATTGCTTTCTGCATAATTTACGCAATTATCGTTGCCTCCCGTACTAAGGGTCGCGGTATCCGTACCCGCACCCAGATGCTACCCCAGCGCTTTGACCTGATGGCTATTCCTGCCACCGCCCAGGCAGCCCGCCATCTGCTGCGCGTAACCGTCCAGCCCGGTGGCACCCACAGCGGAGTACACGGACCCGGCACCCACCCCTTTGCCCAGAATGGGCAGACCTCAAGCCCCTACGTACACCCCGGCATGAGCCAGGCTAACCCCCAGGGCTACTCGGCCCAGCAGCCCCAGGGCGCCCCGAGCGGTCAGCAGGTACAGAACGGCCAAGGGGCCCAGAACGGTCAGCAGGCCCCCCAATGGTTTGACCCCTCAGCCCCCTCTCCCAAGCAAGAGCAGGCTCCCGAACCCTTCCTGCCTGGATTTAACCCGGCCGACCAGAAGCAGGACCAGGCACCGGCAGCCGAGCAGCGTCCGTCCGCCCCAGTCTTCACCCCTCCCGCTGAAACCAACCGAGACGGCTCCAAGGCCGCCGGTAAGTTTGGTCTGCGCGTGGAGTCCCCCGAAGAATTTGAGCAGATGATCCGTAAGGCCCCCGAGCCCCCCGCCACCAACGAGCGTATCGAAGCGATCCGCGCAGAAAAGGGGGAGCAGCGCTACGGCCTGCGCGTGGAGTCCCCCGAAGAATTTGAGGCAACCATCCGCAAGGCCCCCGAAACAGCAGAAGCCGAGCAGACACCGCAGAAGGACGGCCAATGACACCCGACCAGAAACTCGCCACCCGCTTTGAAGAACTCATCGGCTACATCGGTGAGAACAACCAGCACCTCATTATCGAATTCCTCACCGGCGACTTTCAGCTCACCCTACCCAACGGCGCGGTAAAAGCCGCCCAGGAGTGGATTGACGATCTCGACGAAGACCTCTTCGACCTCGACGAGGCAATCATTGAAGACATCGCCACCACCGCCGGGGAAGAAACCGGATTGGCTACCGCCCAGGTACAGCTGGTAGGAACTGCCTACGAACAGGACGTCACCGGCCCCCACCGCTTCGAGGCTACCTTCATCTGGACCTTCTCAGACTGGTTCATCAAGTCCCTAAAAATCACCCGCCTCTAAACGGCAAAACCTAACGAAAACCCCGCCCGCTCTGGAAGAGAGCAGGCGGGGTTTCGTTATGCAGGAAATGAAGCCCTTACTTAGCGGGAGTTCTCCGCCATCCAGGCTTCGATACCCTCAACGGTGCGGGGTAGGGCGGCAGAAAGGTTTTCGTTGCCGTCCTCGGTGACCAGCACGTCGTCCTCGATACGGATACCGATGCCGCGCAGCTCCTCGGGGATAGCGAGGTCTTCTTCCTTGAAGTAGAGACCGGGCTCAATGGTGAAGACCATGCCGGGCTCGATGATGCCCTCCATGTAGAGCTCGTTCTTGGCCTGGGCGCAGTCGTGCACATCGAGGCCCAGGTGGTGGCTGGTGCCGTGGGGCATCCAGCGGCGGTGCTGGCCGCCCTCAGCCGACAGGGAAACCTCAGCAGAGACAGGCAGTAGGCCCCACTCGTGCAGGCGGGTAGCCAGAACCTGCATGGCAGCGTCGTGAACCTCGTGGAACTTCTTACCCGGTACCGCAACCTTAAAGGCAGCGTCGGCAGCTTCGAGCACGATGTTGTAGGCCTTGGCCTGAACCTCGGAGAACTTGCCGTTGACCGGGAAGGTGCGGGTGACGTCCGCGGTGTAGAGGGTGTCGTCCTCAACGCCGGCATCGAGCAGCAGCAGCTTACCCTCATCGACGGTGCCGTTATTGCGGATCCAGTGCAGGATAGTGGCGTTGTTACCGCAGGCTGCGATGGTGTCGTAGCCCAGGTCGTTACCCTCAACACGGGCCTTAGCGAAGAAGGCGGTCTCGACCACGCGCTCGCCGCGGCGGTGGGCAACAGCTGCAGGCAGAGCCTTGACGACCTCAGCAAAACCGTCGATGGTCAGGTCAACCGAGCGGCGCAGGTTCTCCACCTCGAGGGCGTCCTTGACCAGACGGGCCTCAGACAGAGCCTCGGTCAGGGCAGCGTCGAGCTTATCTGACTCTTCTAGATCAACAGAGGTGTTGTAGCGGGAGGTATCGACCAGGGCATCGACATTCAGGTCAACGTTGCGCACCAGACGGATGCGTACGCCGCCCAGGGCCTCGGGGCCGGCGTTCTTGGTGATAGCTACTTCAAGTTCACCTAAGTCCTTGGTGCGAAGACCGTACTCGGCACCCAGTGATTCGAGGGTGGGGCGGGGGCCAATCCAGAACTCACCGTAGCGGGGGTCGCGGTAGAACATCTCGGTATCGCGGCCTGCCAGGGGGCGGAAGTAGAGGGTGACCTCGTGGTTTGATCCGTTATCGCCCTGGCCCTCTTCAACGGGCTCAAACACGAGCACGGCGTCCGGCTCATGGTCCAGACCCAGGCCGGTCTGGTGGGCAAAAGCTGAGTGGGGGCGGAAACGGTAATCGGTGTCATTTGATCGCACCTTGAGGGGGCCAGCAGGCAGAACCAGGCGCTCGCCGGGGAAAAGCGCAGAAATCTTGGCGCGGCGTTCTGCGGCAAAGTCGGCGACGCGGGCACGGGCAGGGAGCTGGTCGGACGCCGGTGCCCAGTTAGCTGCCATAAAGTCGGTAAAAGCGGTGGATTTGGGGGCTGCGGAGCGGTTGGTGACGCGCTCTTCGATGGGCTGATCGTCACCGGGAGTTGAGGTATTGTCGCTAGTAGTCATGCCTACCAGTCTAGTGAGCCGGGTAACGGCGCGTCTAGCTGAAGATAGTGCCCTTGATACTTAAGGGTGGCTAATGGTTGCTATCTGTTACGGACGGGCCGCCGCAGGTAGTCTGGTGCTATGTACGACCTGCACACCCACTCCCGTATTTCTGATGGCACCCAGCCGGTAGCCGAGCTGGTCGCCGACGTAGCCGCCGCCGGGCTTACCGGCTTCGCCCTGACCGACCACGACACCACCGCCGGCTGGGCCGAGGCCCAAGAGACAGCCGGACGCCTGGGGCTAGACTTCCTGCCCGGCATGGAAATCTCGTGTTCGGCCCAGGGGGTGAGCATCCACCTGCTCTCCTACCTACACGACCCGGCCAACGAAGCCCTCTTAGCTGAAATTAATCGCGCCCGCGACTCCCGGGTAGGCCGCGCCCAGCGCATGGTTGAAAGACTCGCCGAAGACTACCCAATCACCTGGGAGACCGTTCAAGAACAGATGCACGAGGACGCTACCGTAGGCCGCCCCCACATCGCAGATGCCCTGGTAGCCTTAGGCGCGGTAGCCAACCGGTCAGAAGCCTTCGAAACTATCTTGACCACCCGCTCAAAATACTACATACCCCACTACGCCGTGGACCCGGTGAAAGCTGTTGAACTGGTGCGCGCCGCAGGGGGCGTACCGGTCATGGCCCACCCCAAGGCGTCCGCCCGCGGAAAACTCGCCAGCAACGACACCATCTACGCCATGATTGAGGCAGGGCTGGCAGGCTTTGAGGTCTACCACCGCGACAACCCCGAAGAAGGCCGCGCCTGGCTGCTTGACACCGCAGCCAAACACGAGCTTCTCGTCACCGGATCATCCGACTACCACGGTGCAGGCAAACCCAACCCTCTGGGCGAGAACACCACGCCCGGCGAGACAGTCGAACGGATCCGTGAGTTGGCTAGGTAGCCGGGTTATTGGGCAGGGCAGGTACATCGCTCGGCGGCTGGCGCGGGGCTGGCGTGAATCATAGCGAGCGCCCCGGCGCGAGCTATGAGAGGGTCGCCGCCGGGGATGTATCTGCCCTGCCCCTAGTTCTTCGGCTACTTCTTGAGCCAGAGCGTAGCTGACCCGGGTACGGCACCTGCGGCGAAGGCGTCCGCAGCACCGGGGGTAGAGCCCAGCACGAACTCAGCGTCAGCCAGATCAGCTGGCAGGGGAGCGGGCTTGGTGCTGAAGTTGGTCAGATTGACCCAGCCGCCGGGGCGCTCAAAAGCCAGCAGGTCAGCTGAATCCGTGGCGAGCCAGGTCAGTTCCTCGGCGCCCTGGAGCTGACGGCGGGCGGCCAGAGCTGCCCGGTAGAGGTTGAGTGTGGAGTCTTCCTGCTGGTCCTCTACGGTTACAGCGTAGTCGGCGAACCAGGCCGGCTGGGGCAGGTGCGGTGCTGCTGGGCCAAAACCGAAGGAGGGGCCGTCCGCCTCCCAGGGCAGGGGTACACGGCAGCCGTCGCGCCCGACGTTGACACCGGGGGAGTTGAAGAAGGTGGGGTCCTGGCGGTCTGCGTCGGGAATCTCGGCGACCTCGTGCAGGCCCAGCTCTTCACCCTGGTAGAGGTAGGCTGACCCGGGCAGGGCTAGCTCGAAGAGGGTAGCGGCGCGGGCGCGGGCAGAACCCAGTTCCCGGTCAAGTTCCTCGGCCGGGCCACCTGCGAGCAGCCACTCGTGGCCTACCTTCTCGTTGGTCTTACCCTCCACGAAGGGCAGGCCGTAGCGGGTGGGGTGGCGCACCACATCGTGGTTCGACAGCACCCAGGTGCTCGACGAGCCGGATTCGGCTGAGAGTTCCAGGTTCTCAGCCACAATCTTTCGGAACTCGCCTGCCTCGAAGCGGGCGGTGAGCAGGTCAAAGTTAAAGGCCTGGCCCAGGCCCTGGGCGGACGCGTAGGCGGGGCGGCGGTCGCGCTCCACCCAGGCCTCAGCCACGGCGGTGCGGGGCGGGGTGTATTCGTTGAAAACGGCCCGCCATTCCTTATAAATCTCGTGCACATCGTCGCGGTCCCACATGGGGTGGGTGCCGTCCTTGGGCAGAGCGTCGAGTTCTGCCTGGCTCGGTAGAACCTCGGGTAGGTCCTTGGCGATACCGTGGGCCACGTCAATGCGGAAGCCATCGACACCGCGATCTGCCCAGAATCGGAAAGTTTCTTTGAAGTCTTCATGGACCTCGGGGTTATGCCAGTTGAGGTCGGGCTGCTCCACCGCGAAGTTGTGCAGATACCACTGGCCGTCGCCCACCGGCTCCCAGGCCGGGCCACCGAAGATGGAGGTCCAGTCAGCCGGGGGCAGCTCGCCCTTCTCGCCCAAGCCGTTACGGAAGATATAGCGGTCACGGGCTACCGACCCCGGGGTGGACGCCAGGGCCTCCTGGAACCAGACATGCAGGTTGGAGGTATGGTTGGGCACCACATCAACAATGAGCTTCAGGCCCGCTGCGTGCAGGGCGCTTGCCATCTCATCGAAGTCAGCCAGGGTTCCAATTTTTGGGTCGACATCGCGGAAGTCATCGACATCGTAGCCGCCGTCGGCCAGGGCTGAGGGGTAGAAGGGGGAGAGCCAGACGGCATCGACCCCCAGCTGCTTGAGGTAGGGAACCTTAGCCGTGATGCCCCTGAGATCGCCGATCCCGTTGCCGTCGGCGTCCGCAAAGGACCGGGGGTAAATCTGGTAGACCACGGCCTGACGCCACCAGGTGGGGTCGTCTGCTGCCGGGACCAAGAGGTTTGAATCGCTCATCGTTGAACCTTTCACGGAAGAAACTGTAGGGCAGGGCACCTACCCCTGCCCACCAGCCTACGCCCCGGCGTCCGCGCACAGGGATGAGAAGAAGCTAGACGGAAAAATTGCCCAAAGCTGGCGCGACAAGACTAAGAAAACAGGTGTAGAGGGTTGCGCCGAATAAAAAATCGGGGTAGGGTAGACCTAATAACTTTTTAAAATAGGCTAAGACTGTGCAAAAATCAGCTCTTGGCGAAATGTTGTGCCCAGAAGCCGCTCATCTTTTAGAGTGGGAAGCATGCGCTTTCTTAACGATATGACTCCCACCACCGACCTGACCTACAACGACGTGTTCATGGTTCCTTCCCGCTCCGCGGTAGGTTCCCGCATGGGCGTAGACCTCTCCACCGCCGACGGAACCGGCACCACCATCCCCCTGGTTGTCGCTAATATGACCGCTGTTTCTGGACGTCGTATGGCCGAAACCGTTGCCCGCCGCGGTGGCATCGCCATCATTCCCCAGGACGTTCCCACCGATATCGTCGCCGAAACCATCAAGCGGGTCAAAAACTCCCACCTGATTTTCGACACCCCCATCACCGTCAAGCCCCACCACACCGCAGGCTACGTGCGCCACCTGCTGCCCAAGCGCGCCCACGGGGCCGCTATCGTTGTGGACGGCGAAGCCCCCATCGGCGTCATTACCCCCAAGGATCTGCGCGGGGCAGACAACTTTGACCAGGTACAAGACCTGATGAGCACCGAACTGCTCACCCTGCCCGACACCGTCACCCCGCGTGAAGCCTTCGACATTCTGCACGAGAAGTCCCGCAAGGTTGCCCCCGTTGTGGATGCTGACGGCAAGCTGGTCGGCGTGCTGACTCGCTCGGCCGCCCTGCGCGCCAGCCTCTACGAACCGGCCACCGACGCCAACGGCAAGCTCCGCATCGGCGTTGCGATTGGCATCAACGGCGACGTAGCAGGTCGTGCCGCCACCCTCATCGAGGCTGGTGCCGACGTGCTCGTGGTCGACACCGCCCACGGCCACCAAGAAACCATGATCGAGGCCCTCAAGAAAGTCAAGGCCCTCAACCCCTCCATCCCCGTAGCCGCCGGCAACGTGGTCACCGCCGCGGGCGTCCGCGACCTAGCAGAAGCAGGCGCCGACATCATCAAGGTCGGCGTTGGCCCCGGCGCCATGTGCACCACCCGCATGCAGACCGGCGTGGGCCGACCCCAGTTCTCCGCCGTGCTGGAATGCGCCGCTGAAGCCAAGAAACTGGGCGTACACGTCTGGGCGGACGGCGGTATCAAGGACCCCCGCGACGTCGCCCTGGCTCTGGCTGCCGGTGCCGCCAATGTCATGGTCGGTTCCTGGTTTGCGGGCACCTACGAATCACCCGGCGACGTACTGCAGGACGCCGACGGTCGCCTCTACAAGGAATCCTTCGGCATGGCTTCCCGCCGCGCGGTCATCAACCGCAACTCCAAGACCGAAGCCTTTGAAAAGGCCCGCCGTGAAATGTTCGAAGAGGGCATCTCATCAGCCCGAATCTACCTGCCTGAGGGCCGCGGCGGCGTAGAAGACCAGATCGACTCGATTATCTCGGGCGTCCGCTCATCCTTCACCTACGCCGGTGCTGCCTCTATCGAGGAGTTCGCCGAGCGAGCCGTGGTCGGTATTCAGTCGGCCGCTGGCTACGCAGAGGGCCAGGCCCGCGCTACCCGCTAGGGTAGGGTGACTTGTTCACTGGCGGTTCCGCATGCTCACGCTCGCTGCCGACCCTCTCGCATGGTTCGCTTCGCTCACAATGCGATTCACGCCAGCCGCCGAGCCAGCAGCTTCGCTGTGAGCATGCTTCACCTTCATAAACGAATAAGCTCTTGTGAGTACCATTTAAATCAGAAATGACCAGCTAGTTGCTGGTCATTTCTGATTTAAATGGTACCTAGGGGTTAGCTGTCGCCGCCCTCTACCCGGCGGGTGCGGCGGCGACGGCGGCGCTGGCCCTCACCCTGCTGGCCGCCTTCAGCCGCTTCAGCAGGCTTCTGCTGACGCTGGCGGCGGGCCGGACGCTCCTGCCCGGCTTCACCCTCAACCCGGCGGGTACGGCGACGGCGCGGCTTAGACTCAGCCTCCCCGCCCTGACCGCCACGCTGCTCATCGCGCTTCTGCCCCCGGCCCTCACCGCCAGAGCGTGAGCCCTCGCGGCGCGGAGAACGGGAGCCCGAACGTCCGCGATGATCCCCGCGGCCACCGCGCCCCTGGCGCTTCTCACGAGCCGGGGCACCACCAAAGTCCTCAGCCTCTTCAGCCTGCAGACCCGCTGCGGTGCGCTCCTCCTTAGGCAGACGGCCCTTGGTCCCCTTGGCAATACCCAGGTCAGTGAAGAGGTGGGGGGACGAAGAGTAGGTTTCAACCGGCTCATCTACGCCCAGCTCCAGGGCCTTGTTGATCAGCTTCCAGCGGGGCACGTCCTCCCAATCCACCAGAGTAACGGCGGTGCCTTCCTTCTCCGCGCGGCCGGTGCGGCCCACACGGTGCAGGTAGGTCTTCTCGTCCTCGGGGCACTGGTAGTTGATGACGTGGGTGACGTCCTCAACGTCAATACCGCGGGCTGCCACATCGGTTGCGACCAGAATGTCAATCTTGCCGTTGCGGAAGGCCCGCAGGGCCTGCTCACGCGCACCCTGGTTGAGGTCGCCGTGGATAGCGCCGGCCGCAAAACCTCGGGCGGTCAGCTCATCAGAGAGCTTGGCAGCGGAGCGCTTGGTCTTGGTGAAAATGACGGTGCGGCCCCGGCCCTCGGCGCGCAGAATACGGCCGACCAGCTCGTCCTTATCGAGGGGGTGGGCTCGGTAAATAACCTGGCGAATCGAGGCCTTGGTCATGGTCTCTTCTTCGCCGGATTCGGCGCGGATGTGCATGGGGCGGCTCATGTAGCGGCGGGCCATGGTCAGGACGGGCCCGGGCATGGTTGCCGAGAAGAGCATGGTCTGGCGCACCTCGGGGACGGCTGAGAGAATACGCTCCACATCGGGCAGGAAGCCCAGGTCAAGCATTTCGTCGGCCTCATCGAGCACCACAATCTTGATCTGGGTGAGGTTGAGGTACTTCTGGCGGTGCAGGTCAATCAGGCGACCCGGGGTGCCCACGATCAGCTCAACGCCCTTTTCCAGTTCTTTGACCTGGGTGTCGTAGGGGCGGCCGCCGTAGAGGGTCGCTACTCGCACGCCGGTCTTTGAGGCAGCAACAGAGAGGTCATCGCCCACCTGGATAGCCAGTTCACGGGTGGGGACGATAATCAGGGCCTGGGGCGCGCCCGGGGCGGGAAGCTGGTTGAAAGCGTCCGAACCCGGGACAGCAACGCTCTGCAAGGCGGGCAGACCAAAGCCCAGGGTCTTACCGGTACCGGTCTTAGCCTGACCGATGATGTCCTGGCCAGATAGGGCCACCGGCAGGGTCAGAGCCTGAATGGGGAAGGGGGAGACGATGCCCTTCTCGGCTAGGGCATCTGCAATGTCTTGGCGCACGCCGTAGTCGGCGAAAGTTTTAGTGGTATCAGGGTTAGTCACGAATCGTGTTCCTTATAGAGTGAGGCCCCGGCCCGGGGCAAACGAGGAAGCCGATCGTGGGTTTTCATGCAACAAAGAAGCTCTATCAACCGCCGGGCGGACGCTTGCAGAGCGTTGGGCGGGAGAGCTAAAGGCAGGTGAGTCTATACGGATGGTACGACCGGGCAACCAAATAACTTCTTTATTCTACCGCCAAGTGCCGTAAATGTAAGAGGGGCCCGGGAGTTTTGCGTCAAACTCCCGGGCCCCTCTGGCTGAGTAAGCCCGGTGTTACTGGCCGATACCGAAGCCGATACGGTGCTTGGTTTCAGCGCCCAGCTCGACATAGCCGATGTTAGCGGCCGGAACCAGGGTGGTGGAGCCCTTAGAATCGGTCAGTTCCAGGATGCCGCCCTGTTCAAGAGCCGCAGCGACCTTGGCGCGGACGTCTGAGGCGGTTTCGTCGGTGTCGATGACGACCTGGCTGGGCACGTTGATAACGCCAATCTTGATTTCCATGAGGTTTCCTTTCGATGGTTCCCTACCTGACTGCAGGGGGTCTCTGCCCACCAGTTTACGTGAGTAGGGGCAGGAAAGGTGCGGGGTTTCGGTCTGAGCTGACAGGGGAGAAAAGGCTGCAACGGCGGGGGGAGAGAGTTACTCCCAATCTTCATCGATGATCGAGATACCGCCCCAGGCCAGCCGGAAGACCGCACGCTCAGCCATTGCAAGCTGCTGGGGTGAGGCGTCGGTGCCGATAACCATGTGGGCCGCTGACTGCACCATGCCGGTGAGCATGCGGGCTGTCATCAGCGCCTCTTCAAAGGGCATGCCGGCGTTGGGCGCTAGCACCTCTGCGATTTGCTTGGCGATGGTGATGTGCATGGTTTCGGTGCGTTCTTGCACCGCGTAGTCGTTCTGAATGTCGGATTCGAAAATGACGCGGTAGCCTGCCACATTGTTGCGGGCAAAATTGAAGAAAGCACCGATGACGCCCTGTACTCGTTCACGGTTGACTTTGGTGGCGTGGAGGGGTTGCACCAGCTGGGTCATGAGGTTGTTGATTTGCTCATCGAGCACGGCTAGATAGAGGTCGCGTTTGCCGGTGAAGTGCTGGTAGAGCACGGGCTTGGTCACGTTTGAGGCGGCAGCGATGTGGTCCATGGTGGTGGCGTGGTAGCCCTGGGAGGCAAAAACTCGCACGGCGTTACCGATGAGCTGCTGGCGGCGTAGGTCTTTAGGAAGGCGAGAAGCTCCGGACGGGTCGATGGGGTCGCCGGGGTCGGAGTCAGCTGAAAATATGGAGGTGGACATCGTTGCGGCCGAACCTTTGGGGTGGTGGGCGGACGGGGTCGCGGCTGGTGGGGTGCCTGCCTGCTAGGAGGCGTCGGTTTGGGGCTCGGCCTCTTCGGGGGTTTCTTGCACTTCGATTCCGTAGAGGACTTCGAGGGCCGCTACATAGTCGTCTACCCGGCCTTCGCGTGCCATGTCTCGGGCGCGGACGGTCGGGGTGTGCAGGAGGGACTTGACCATGCGGCGCATTGCGAGTTCAAGCTGTTCAGTTGCTGCGGTGCACCCGTACTGGTTGTGCACCTTAGCGAGCTCGGCATCGAGCACACTCATGGTGTGTTGTCTGAGAGCAACAATAGCAGCGTCGACGCTGCGCGCTTTCTCCTTAATGGAGAATTCTGCGGCGGCTTCGTCCACAATTGTGCGGGCAGTGTGCACGGACTCTACGGTCTCTTCGGGGGCAGCCAGACGCACAGATTCGAGGGTAATGAGTTCTACCTCGGGCAGGTCTGCTACCTCGGGGGCGAAGTCACGGGAGAGTGCTAAATCAAGGATGACGCGCTTGCCAGCGGGGATTTCGATGGGAAGCATAGGGGAGGCGCCACCCGAGCAACCGATGATGATATCGGCCGCTGCCATCTGCTCGTGTAGTTCCCCGTGGGGCACTGCCTGTACCCCGCGTTTGTCGGCAAAAGTGGCTGCACGATCTGAGCGGGAGTATATCCAGATATCGGTCGTCCCCCGAGAGTGCAGGGCAGCTACGGTAGCCCCGGCGTAGGCGCCGGTACCAAAGACCAGAACCCGGCGATTCTCCCAGGTTTTGTCGGCGATGTCATCGGCCATATCCAGGGCAACCGACACGATGGAGCGGCCCCGGGAACCCAGCATGGTTTGCTGGCCGACCCGGCGGGCGGTTTGGGCACCGTGTTCAAAGAGGCGCACCAGGTTGCCGGTGGCCCGTCCTTGCTCCTGGGAGAGAGACAGAGCGCGGCGCACCTGGCCGGTGATTTCGCGCTCACCCACAACGGCCGACTCCAGGCCTGATGCCACAGTGAAGAGGTGGTGGGCCGCATCGGCATTCACCAGCACATCAAAGCTGTTTTCTACCAGGTCGTAGGAAAGCCCTGACCGCTGGGAGATCAGGTCAAAAATGTGCTCTGAGGCGGTAGCAACATCGTTGGCGATGTTCTGGTCGGTGGCCCCCGGCTTACTGGGAATCTCTGCGTAGAGCTCTAAGCGGTTGCAGGTAGACAAAATCACCTCACCACGAATGCCGGTGCGTTCAAGATCCCGGTGGATTTTCTCAACGCCTTCGCTGAGGTAAGCCACAGTGGTGAGGTCGACGGAGCGATGCGATGCTACAAGGCTGAAAATAGTCACGACGACTCTATTATAGACATCTCCCTGTTGGGGGTCTGGTGACAGGTTGTCTCTAAAGTTGTGCTTTAAACTTGGCAGAATGGTGTATATGAGTCAGACCGTGTCATCAGCGCTGCGTCAGCGCCCCCTGCTCACCGACGAGCAGCTTGCCCACCTGCCCGCTACCCACCCCTTGAAGACCGCCGGTACCGGCGAGTCAGCCATGATTCGTACCCTGACCGGGCGCGAAGCCGAGCACGCCCCGGTCTGGTTTATGCGCCAGGCAGGACGCTCCCTGCCCGAGTACCGCGAAATTCGCGAGGGAATCCCTATGCTGGATTCCTGCCTCAACCCTGAGCTGGCCGCAGAAATTACGGTTCAGCCGGTGCGCCGCCACAAGGTCGATGCCGGTATCTTCTTCTCGGATATCGTCATCCCCATGAAGCTAGCTGGTGTGGGGGTCGATATCGTTCCCGGGCGCGGCCCCGTGCTCGATGCCCCCGTCCGCACCCTCGACGATATTAAGAACCTGCCCGAACTCGAAGACTCCGCCCTCGACCCCATTCGAGAAGCTGTCGCTCTAACCGTTGAAAAGCTGGGCTCCACCCCGCTCATCGGCTTTGCCGGTGCCCCCTTCACCGTGGCCGCCTACATGGTAGAGGGCGGGCCCTCCCGTGACCACCTGCGTCCGCGCACCATGATGCACGCCGACCCCGAAGCCTGGGAAGCCCTGGGTGCCTGGGCCGCCCGCACCTCAGCCCAGTTCCTGGCTGCCCAGATTGAGGCGGGTGCCTCAGCCGTGCAGCTCTTCGACTCCTGGGCAGGCTCCCTGGGCGAGGCCGACTACCGTCGCTTCGTCATGCCCCACTCCGCAGCCACCCTCGCTGCCGTTGAACACTACGGGGTGCCCCGCATCCACTTTGGTACCGGCACCGCCGAGCTGCTGCCCGCCATGCTTGAAGCCGGCGCTGACGTCATCGGTGTTGACTACCGCCTGCCCCTCTCCGAAGCCCAGCGCCGTTTGGGCGGCGGCATCGTGCTACAGGGCAACATTGACCCGGCCCTGCTCGCCTCGGGCTGGGAGGCCCTTGCCGCCCACACCGATGCGGTTCTTGAAGAAGGACGCTGCGCCCCGGCCCACGTGGTCAACCTGGGGCACGGGGTGCCCCCAACCACCGACCCCACCGTCCTGACCCGCCTGGTCGACTACATCCACACCTCAACCCGCAAAGGCTAGGAAAAAGAACCCCATGGCACAGCACCAGCACCTGCACAACACCGCCCTGGTGATTGGCGGCGGCATCTCGGGCCTGCTCGCAGCCCGCGAACTAGCCCGCGCCGGTAAGAAAGTCACCCTGGTTGAACGAGAAAGCCACCTGGGAGGTGCCGTAGGCGCCCACCAGCTAGCTGGCCTGGTGCTGGATTCCGGTGCTGAGTCCTTTGCAACCCGTACCGACGCCGTCCGCAACCTGCTGACCGACCTAGGGCTGGCTGACCGCATAGTAACGCCCGAGCCTCTAGGCTCCTGGCTCTACCTGCCCACCGGGCCCTACCCCTCACCGTCCACCGGTGTTCTGGGCATTCCCGGTAGCCTCGATGACCCGGCCCTCAAAAAAATTCTGGGCCGGGCAGGCTACCGCCGCGCCAAGCTCGATGCCGTGCTGCCGCGCTCAGCCGGGTCTAACGCCAAAACCCTGGGGGAGCTGGTGCGGGTGCGTCTGGGCCAGCAGGTACTCGACCAGCTGGTAGCCCCGGTGGTATCCGGTGTACACTCGGTACACCCCGACCAGCTAGAAATCGCCACCATAGCCCCCGGTCTGCTGACCGGCCTCCGCGAGCTGGGCTCCCTCACCGCAGCCAGTGCCCGCCTGCGGGCCGCCTCACCGGCAGGCTCCCAGGTTGCCGGTATCGAAGGCGGCATGAACCAGCTCTCCGAAGCCCTGGTAGACGACCTGCTCCGTCAGCGCGTGCGCATCGTCAGCGGCTTCGACACCATCGCCGTTGACCGCGACCCCGTCACCGGCGGGTGGACGGCCATCCAACGCCAGCCCGAATACGGCGAAAAATCAGCCATTATCCGCGGCGAACTGCTAGTGGTAGCCACCGACGCCCAGACCTCCATCCGTCTACTCGGGCCCCACCTACCGGCATCCGCCCTGCCCGCCGTTGCCCCCGGCCCCGAAGTTGCCCTGGTCTCCCTAATCCTTGACCAGCCAGCCCTCGATACCGCCCCGCGCGGCACCGGGCTGCTGGTCAGCGAAGCTGCCACCGGCGTCCGCGCCAAGGCCCTCACCCACGCCACCGCTAAGTGGGGTTGGGTCGCAGAACGGGCAGGGGAGGGGCGCCACGTGGTGCGCCTGTCCTACGGGCGCGGCAAGGACCACGACACCTCACCGCTGTCAGAACTGGCCCTGCACGATGACCAACTGGTCACCCTGGGCCTCCACGACGCCGGCCACCTGCTGGGCGTGCCCATCACCAAGAGCCACCTGGTCGCAGCGGACGTCGTGCGCTGGCGCAGCGCCCTGCCCTCCACCACGCCGGGGCACAGGGACCGTGTCACCGCCTTCCGCTCGGCCCTCGCCGACCTGCCAGGTGCCACCGCCGTCGGCGCCTGGATTGCCGGAACCGGCCTGGCAGCCGTCACCGCAGACACCCAGGAGCACCTGGGGCGCTTCATCCAGAAAAACACCGACTCATCAGCTACTGACTAAGTAGCGGCTACTCGCCTTCAACGTCCCACATCGAAAGGTAACCCCATGTCACACCACGGTAACCCTGCAGAACACCCCCACAGCGCCAGCTCATACGGCAGCGCAGGCCACGGCGCTTACAGCCACGGCGGTAGCGGCCACGGCGGCCGTCCGCCCATGCCCACCGCCAAGGACGCGGCCGGCAAAATTCAGGGCCAGCGCCCCGGCGAAGTCGCCGAAGGCGACAGCCAGTTCCACTACGCCCTCTACACCGTTTTTGCCCGCGAAGGTGCAGCCGACCCCGCCGCTACCGGCGCTGAGGCAACCGCCGAACTCGAAGCCCTGGTTGCTGAGCTCGAAGCCAAGGGCGTGATTACCCGCGGCTTCTACGACGTCTCAGCCATGCGCAACGACGCTGACGTGATGGTCTGGGTTCACGGTGCTGTGCCCGAAGACCTGCAGGCAGCAATCCGCAGCTTCCGCCGCACCGCAGCTTTCTCGGGCACCAAGATTGTCTGGTCAACCATGGGCGTACACCGCGACGCCGAATTCTCAGCCGGTCACACCCCCACCTTCGCCAAGGGCATCGCCCCCGAACGCTGGGTCTGCGTCTACCCCTTTGTGCGCTCCTACGACTGGTACACCATCAACCCCGAAAAGCGCCGCGAGGTCATGAAAAACCACGGTATGAAGGGCATTGACTTCCCCGAGGTGCTGCCCAACACCATCGCCACCTTCGGCCTGAATGACTACGAGTGGCTCATCGCCCTTGAGTCCCCCGAACTGGTGCTTATCGTTGACCTTATGCGCTCCTTCCGCAACACCGAAGCCCGCCACTTCGTGCGCGAAGAAGTTCCCTTCTACACCGGCCGCCGCATCGAAGCTGCCGAGATTGCCCAGGTGATTGCCTAATGACCGCCCAGCTTCCTGCCGATACCATCCCCAACCAGACGGATCCGGCCAACACCGCCTCTAACGGCCCGGCTGTGCTCGATGAGGGCACCATCGCCGATTACACCCCCGAGTCCACCCTCAGCCGCCCCCGCGCGTCCGCCCCCCAGGACTATGACCTGGTGATTCTTTCTTCTTTCGGTGGCCCCGAAGGGCAGGACGACGTCATCCCCTTCCTGCGCAACGTCACCGCCGGTCGCGGAATCCCTGACGAGCGCCTAGAAGAAGTTGCCACCCACTACCGGGCCAACGGCGGTGTCTCGCCCATCAACGAGCAGAACCGGGCCCTGCTGGCAGCCTTGCGTGATGCCCTGGCTGAGAAGGGCCCGGCCATCGATATCACCTGGGCCAACCGCAACTGGGAGCCCTACGTCAACGACGTGGTCCAGCAGGCCTACGACGAGGGTAAACGCAAGATCCTGGTGCTGGCCACCAGTGCCTACCCCGGCTACTCCTCCTGCCGCCAGTACCGCGAAGACTACGGAATCGCCCTCGAAAAGCTGGGCCTGGACGGCAAACTGCAGATCGATAAGGTCCGCCAGTTCTGGGACACCCCCGGCTTCATTACCCCCTTTGTCGAGGGGCTGGTGGAAGGAATCAAGGACGTCCGCGCCCAGCTTGCTGCCGCCCAGCAGGCTGCCGCGGGTAACGGAAAAATCCGCATCATGTTCTGCACCCACTCCGTACCCACCAGCGCCGCCAACGAGGCAGGCCCCCGCGGCGTCGACTACGAAGGCGGCTCCGCCTACGTCGAAAAGCACCTGGAAGCTGCCCGCGCCGTCCTCGCCGGCGTCCAGGCCGTTGACCCCGCCCTCCTCGATGAAGTCGACTGGGAACTGGTCTACCAGTCCCGCTCCGGCCCGCCCTCCATGCCCTGGCTCGAACCCGACGTCAACGACGCCCTCGAAGCCCTCGACGGTAAGGTCGACGGCATCGTGCTCGTGCCCCTCGGATTCGTCTCAGACCACATGGAAGTTAAGTGGGACCTCGACACCGAAGCCCTCGACACCTGCAAGCGCCTCGGCTTCGCAGCAACCCGCACCCCCACCCCCGGCACCCACCCCGCCTACGTTGAAGGCCTGCGCCAGCTGATTGCTGAACGCGTCGCCTCCACCGCCCCCGCCCAGGACGCCGACGGCGTACAGGCAGCCCGCCAGTCCGTTTGCGGCGGAAACGGCTGGTTCGACGCCTGCAACCCCGACTGCTGCAAGTCCCAGCGCCCCGGCTCCGACAAGCCCGTGATTGCTGATTACCAGGGGTAACACCTAGGGCGGGTCAAAGCGATGGTTAGGGCTGGTGGCGCGGGGGCTGCTGCCACGCTCGCAACCATTCTCGCCCCGCCTCTGGAGCTTGCTCGCAAGCTCGCATTGTAGCTCCAGACGCTGGGGCGATTCATTGCCAGGCCCAATCCACGCTCGCTTTCGGCAGCAGCCCCCGCGCCTTACGGCGCGAACCTTGGTTGCCCCAGCCAGTTGGCTTCATGAATGCCTCGCCGCCCGGTTGTCGCATGGGTCAGGAAAGCGGGCGGAGGGGAACACGCAGCAAGCTCGCGTGGATCGGGGCTGACGGTGAATCGCGACGAGCCCCCAGGCGAGGAGCGAGAGCGGTTGCGAGCGCTGCGTGTTTCCCCGGAGTACGCGACCCACGCCCCTCTGCAACACGGCGGCTTAAACATTTCAGATAAAGATTGCACGAAAGGACGCTCATTGGCAGCTCGAACATTTACCGTAGGTACGCGTGGGTCGGCTCTTGCGACCACCCAGACTGGCTGGGCTGTTCAGCGTATGCGGGAGGCGACCAGTATTGAGCTAGAGACCGTCACCGTCAAAACTGAGGGCGACGTGCTCACCGGCCCCCTGTCTCAACTGGGTGGTACCGGTGTTTTTGCTGCGACCCTGCGCTCCCGTCTGCTCGATGGGGGAGTGGATGTGGCCGTCCATTCCCTGAAAGATCTGCCCAGTGCGCCCTGCCCGGGGCTGACCGTCGCTGCCACCCCGGAGCGGGAGGACCCCCGCGACGCCCTGTGTGCCCGGGACGGTCTGACCCTCGATACCTTGCCTGTTGGTGCCCGGGTGGGTACGGGGTCGCCGCGTCGGGCCGCCCAGCTGCTGGCTATCCGTCCTGACCTCACCATTGTTGATATTCGCGGTAATGTGGGTACCCGCCTGGCCCGTGTGGCTGGCAATGAGCACTACGGGGTGGGCGCCCACGGCCTGCACGGTGAGAAGAAGCTTGGCGCTATCACCGGTGACTGCGATGCGGTAGTGCTGGCTGCTGCCGGTCTGCACCGTCTGGGCCTTGCTGAGACCATCACCGAGTACCTGGGTGTTGATAGGGTTGTGCCCGCTCCCGGCCAGGGAGCTCTCGCTATCGAAATTCGTACCGAGGACGCCGGCGGGCAAACAGAGCTGGGCCAGGCTGTAGCTGCTGTCAATCACACCGAGACCCAGCTGGCTGTGACCGCTGAGCGTGCCCTGCTCCGCCGTCTTGAAGCGGGCTGTGCCGCCCCCATTGGGGCTTACGCCCTGGTGGACGCTGGCCAGCTCGTCCTTAACATCGCTGTGGCTAATACCGACGGCACCGAGCTGCTGCGGCACACCGTGCAGACAGAGACCCTGTCGGTAGAAGCTGCCGCTTTTCTTGGCACCCAGGCTGCCGATGACCTGCTGGGCATGGGCGCTGCAGCCCTCGCCGGTCTTGAAGGCGGTGCTTAGAGCCGTGACCACTTATCTCATCACTCGAACCCCGGCTAAGGCCGCCGCGCTGACCAGCGCTCTATTGGAGCAGGACGCCGAAGCGCAGCTGCTCTACGCCCCCATTCTTGACCCTGTAGGCACCGAACCAGAAGACTGGGAAGAAGTCGCTTTCGCCCTGATCCGCGGGGAGTTCTCCTGGGTTACCTTCACCTCGGTCAACGGGGTACTGGGCCTAGACGCCCTGGCACAGGGGCTGGGCCAAAGCCTGGTCGAGCTGTTAGGAGCTGCCCAGATCGCAGCCGTCGGTCGGACTACCGAGGCAGCCCTGGTTGAGCGGGGCCTGCTGGTCGACTTCGTACCCGAAACCCAGTCAGCAGCCGGAATGGTCGACGAATGGCTCATCGACGAAGAATGGGACAACCCCATGGACGAAACCATCTTGGCCGTCCAGGGAACCACAGCTTCACCGACCCTCGAAGAAGGGCTCACCGACTACGGCTACACCGTAGCCACCCTACCGGTCTACGACATGCTGCCCTACCCAGCAGAGAACCCCCTGACCGGGCAGAACCCCGCTGACCTTGACGCTCCGTCAGGTTCCGCGCTCACCCTGGGCGAGGCCGTCACCGCGCTCGCGACCACCGACGTCCTGATTGCAACCTCGCCCCTGCTCCTGCAAACCCTAGCGGACGCCGCCGGCAGCACCCTGCCCCCCACCATTGCCATCGGGGCCAGCACCGAAGCCGCCGCCCGCAACCTACCCGAGCAGCAGCGTCCTGCCACCATCACCGTGGCGGCAAGCCCCGCCGCCGCAGACCTGGCAGCAGCCGCCCTCGCCCTCTAAGCTAAAAAGACACCTACCCGTCAAGGAAGACCATGTTTGAATCCTCAGCCCTCCCGGTGCGCCCCCGCCGCCTGCGTACCACCGGCCCCATGCGGGCCCTGACCGCCGAAACCGCCCTGACCCCGGCTAACCTGGTGCAGGTGCTCTTCGTGCGCGACGGAATTGAGGAGCCCGTTGCCATCGAATCCATGCCCGGCCAGTACCAGCACACCCTGGAAACCGTCATCGGGGAAGTCCAGAAAGCAGTAGATGCCGGCGTGCGCTGCATCGACCTTTTCGGTGTGCCCCGTGATGAAGATAAGGACGCGGCCGGTTCAGCAGCCTGGGCTGAGGACGGCATTCTCAACCGGGCTATCCGCGCTGTGCGCCAGCACTTCGGCGACTCGGTGGTCGTCATGGCAGATACCTGCCTCGACGAATTCACCGACCACGGCCACTGCGGCCCCCTGGTCGAAGATGCCTTCGGTAACACCGTCGTTGATAATGACGCCGCCGTGGAGTCCTACTGCAAGATGGCGGTTTCCCAGGCGCGCGCCGGTGCCCACACCGTCAGCCCCTCCGGCATGATGGACGGCCAAATCGCCGCCATGCGCACCGCCCTCGATGATGCCGGCTTCACCGACGTTTCTATCCTGGCCTACTCCGCCAAATACGCCTCGGCCTTCTTCGGCCCCTTCCGCGATGCGGTGGGCTCCACCTTCACCGGCGACCGCAAAACCTACCAGCAGGACCCCGCTAACCGCCGGGAATCCCTTTACGAAGTCCAGCTCGATATCGAGCAGGGCGCCGATATGGTCATGGTTAAGCCCGCCACCGCCTACCTGGACATCGTGCGCGAAGTCGCCGACTTCTCACCCGTCCCCGTTGCCGCCTACCATGTCTCCGGCGAATACGCCATGATTGAAGCCGCTGCCGCCGCCGGCTGGATCGACCGCAAGGCCGTAGCCCTCGAAGCCCTCATGGGCATCCGCCGAGCAGGCGCCTCCATCATCCTGACCTACTACGCCACCGAAGCCGCCACCTGGCTCAACGAAAGGTAAACCCCTTGACCGTCTCAGAAGACCTCTTTGCCCGCTCCGCCCGCGTCATTCCCGGCGGCGTCAACTCACCCGTACGCGCCTTCAACTCTGTGGGTGGCACCCCCGCCTTCATGGTAGAGGCATCTGGCCCCTACCTGACCGATGCGGACGGCCACAACTATGTGGACCTGGTCTGCTCCTGGGGCCCGGCCCTACTTGGTCACAAGCATACCGGCGTGATTGAAGCTGTGCACGCAGCTGTAGAGCACGGCCTCTCCTTCGGCGCCTCAACCGCCGCCGAAACAGAGCTGGCAGAACTCGTAGTTGACCGCATCAACGCCGTAGCCCCCGGAACCATCGACCAGATCCGCATGGTCTCCACCGGCACCGAAGCAACCATGACCGCCATCCGCCTGGCCCGCGGCTACACCGGCCGCGACAAGATCATTAAGTTCGCCGGTTGCTACCACGGCCACGTCGATGCCCTGCTCTCAGAAGCCGGCTCCGGCGTCGCCACCCTGGCCCTGCCCGGCTCAGCAGGCGTCACCGCCGCTACCGCCGCCGAAACTATCGTCCTTCCCTACAACGACGAGGACGCCGTCCGCGCAGCTTTTGCCGCCAACCCCGGCGAAATTGCCGCCATCATCACCGAAGCAGCCCCCTGCAACATGGGCGTTGTAACCCCTGCCGAGGGCTTCAACGCCTTCCTGCGCGAGATCACCCGCGAACAGGGCGCCCTCATGATTTTCGACGAGGTGCTGACCGGCTTCCGCGTCTCATCCGCAGGCTACTGGGGCTACTCCGCCCCCTCAGAAGGTAACTGGGCCCCCGACATCTTCACCTTCGGCAAGGTAATCGGCGGCGGTATGCCCATGGCAGCCCTGGGCGGTAAGCGCGAAATCATGGAATACCTGGCTCCGCTGGGCCCCGTCTACCAGGCAGGTACCCTCTCCGGTAACCCCATCGCCATGGCCGCCGGTCTGGCTACCCTCAAGGCCGCTGACGCCACCGTCTACGAAACCATTGACGCCCGCTCAGCCCAGCTGCAGGCCGCCCTGGTCGAAGCCTTCAACACCGCCGGGGTCAACCACTCCATCCAGACCGCAGGCAACCTCTTCTCCGTCGCCTTTGGTACTGCTGATACGGGCGTGCATAACTACGAAGACATCAAGGCGTCAGAAACCTACCGCTACAATGCCTTCTTCCACTCCATGCTGAACTCCGGCATCTACCTGCCGCCCAGCGCCTTCGAGGCCTGGTTCCTTTCAGCAGCCCACGATGACGCCGCCATGGACCGCATCATCGCGGCCCTGCCCGACGCCGCCCGAGCAGCGGCGGAGGCGACAGCCTAGAGAGGACCAAATTAAATCAGTTCGGAACGTTAGATAGTGAGGTGAAGAAGGCTCGCGCTGGATGGAGCCCAGCAGATTCCGAGCGCGCGAGGAAAATAATCTGCGGGCGGAATAGGCGTAAGCCTGACCCTCACGCCCCGCCTAACGGCGGATTTCGTTCGCTCTTGTGTGCTCGCGCGCTCGCACTCGCTCACTTCATCCGAGCCAGCAGCTTCGCTGCGAGCCTTCTTCACCTACTTCTGCGTGTAAGTTTCCTTATCTCATGTGCCCCTGCGGCAGGGTGGCCAGGTTCTGGGTGTCGCGGTCGTAGAGCCAGTTCTTGTCCATGAGCAGGCGGGACAGGGCCAGACCCATTCCTAGAGCAGCGAAGATGAGCAGGACCTGCACGAAGCTGGCTAGGGCCTCATTGACATCGCCGTTAGAGAAGTGGGCCATGGACATGTAAAACATGACACCGGGAACCATGGTGACGGTAGCCGGCACCGCCAGGGAGATGCGGGAAACCCGGCGGGCGTGGAGGGGAGCGACGATTTCTGAGAGTACCCCGGCGGTAAATACGGCCAGGGCGATGGCGAGGTGGGGCGCCCACCCGGCCTCTACCAGCCAGATACGACCCGGGTTTACGATTGCGGCGATTGCCCCTGCCCAGGTGCAGGAGAGGGGAGTGGCTGAGAAGAGCATGGCGAAGCCGAAGGCGGCGGTGAAGGAAGCCAGCATCTGGAGAATCAGGAGCAGCCAGAAGGCAAGGTGCGGGGCTGGGGCCTGCTCTAGGGGCAGGCTAAAGACCAGGGAGATGAGCCAGACCGAAAAGGACGCACTACCCAGGAGCAGGGCAACATAGGTGAGGCGGGAGATGCCGGAGGAGAAGTCCATGCGGGCTATTTCTAGCATGCCGGTGACCAGGGGGAAGCCCGGTACCAGGTAGAGAATTGAGGATATAAAGCCCACCAGGTGGTTATCCGCGATGAGACCGGGGGCGATAAGCGCCGACATGACCCCCACATAGATACCGGCTGAGAGCAGGCCGCAGAGCATCCAGACCGCCATATGGTTGAGACCCCGGTGGGCTAGTGTGGAGCGTAGGAGCTGGCCGGCGAAGGCCGCGATGAGAACGACTGAGCATTCAATGACCCCGCCCCGGTTGAGGAAGGCGAAGGCTGCACAGGCTAGGGCTGCAGCGAGAGCTAGGAGCCAGGGGGTGTAGAGAGGTTTTTCTTTCTCAATGCGGGTGAGTGTTGCGTCGGCTAGAGCTGGGTCGATGCGTTCGGGCAGGGATGAGACGAAGTCGCTGAGCAGGTCGATTTTGTAGGCGGAGATTCCCTTGACGCGGGTTTCTGCAATTTCGGTGCGGAAGTTGCCGCCAGAGTAGGCGGTGGTGGAGAGTTCGGTGAAGTGGACCTGGGCGTGGTGTTCTTCAAGTCCTACGGCTTTGGCCAGGCGGGACATGGAGGTTTTGACGCGGTAGGCGCTGGCTCCAGATTTCATGAGGAGTAGGCCTAGCTTGAGGACGACCG
Organism: Rothia sp. 11273D007AR; assembly: GCF_053547255.1. NCBI lineage: Bacteria > Bacillati > Actinomycetota > Actinomycetes > Micrococcales > Micrococcaceae > Rothia > Rothia sp. 11273D007AR. The sequence continues at coordinate 53,652 of NZ_JBPPWJ010000003.1, forward strand.
CTGATTGGGCTACCAGTTCTTTGTGCTGGTTGCGGGTGGAGCCGAGGTAGATGCTGTTGGTGGGCGCGGGCTCGTTCACGGTCATCCTTGCGGTTGTGGTGTATCTGCTTCTTTAAATCTAGTAGAGGGAGTGCAGAAAAGGACGCCGGTGGGCAAGTGACGGTGCTCAAGGCACCTACCTGCCTACCGGCGTCCTGACGGAGCGTTCACGCTACCTGAACTTTAGTCGGTGCGCACCGGCCAGGCGCCGCTGACGTCCGCCTGCTTGCCAATACGGTTGAAGTAGTCCTGCAGCTCGGCTGCCTGCTCAGCTGCCCAGGTAATCTGCTGCTCGTGCAGGGCTGTAGCAGGCTGTTCGATCTCTTCGTATTCAAAGCTCATAGCCGTCAGTAGGCGCTCAGCTGCCAGGGCGTCGTCCTTCGAGGTGTGGGCGTTTTCCAGCTCCACGCTGTATTCGCTGGCCAGCACTTCCAGGGTGCGCTTGCCCTTCTTGAACTTGTGCACGTGCTTATTGATGACCAGGGGGTCAAGCACGGGGTAGCAGGTCAGCGGCGGGTACCCGTAGCGGGCCAGCTCAAAATGCAGCACCGAGAAATCGTAGGCAGCGTTGAAGGCGATGACGGGAACACCGTCGGCAAAGAGACCGCCCAGAGCCATAGCCACCTCGTAGGCAACCTGCTGGGCAGGCTTGCCGTGCTCGCGGGCGTACTCGGTGGTGATGCCGTGAATAGCGGACGCCTGCTCAGGAATCTCAACCCCGGGGTCAGCTAGCCATTCCCCGGCGCGCAAAACCTCGCCGTCCGGAGAAACCAAGACCAAAGAAGCCGTGACGATGCGGGCAGTCTTAGGGTCGATGCCGGTTGTCTCAAGATCGAAAGTGGCGCGGGGAAGCTCGGTCCATGAAGTCATACCTTCGATAGTAGCGACAGAAGTAGCGCCACAAAAATATTTGGGGCAGGTGGCGCCCAGGCTCTTAAAATGTCAGCCACCTATGATGAACTTGGACTACAGTGAGAACCTCGACCACGAGAAAAGATGGGGAGTGCACGGTGACACACGAGCAGCTAGAGACTCAGGGCGCTACCTTGCTTCTGGGCGCGCCCGGCAGCGGCAAAACCCAGGCCCTGCTAGAAGCAGCTACCGCATTCATTGAGCAGGGTAAAGACCCTGCCCGTCTGCTGGTGCTCACCCCCTCACGCGTCAGCGCAACCAGGTTCCGAGAAGCGCTCTCAGCCCGCATCACCGCAACAGTCTCAACCGCCCCGGTACGAGCCTGGCAGGCTTACGCCTTTGACCTGCTGCGACGGGCCCATATCGAGGGTTACCTACCCCACCTGGACTTCACCCCCAAGCTCCTTTCAGGCCCGGAGCAGGACGTCCTGATTAAAGAACTTCTCGACGGCCACCGCAGCGGCGAAGGCTCTAGCATTATCTGGCCCGATGACCTCCGTGAAGCCCTTGAAACCCGCGGTTTCCGCCACGAGGTGCGAGACTTCTTCGACCGCATGGCCGAATACGACCTCACAGCCTCAGCAGTTGCAGACCTAGCACAGCGCTTCGACCGCCCCGAGTGGTGGACCCTGGCTAAGCTCTACACCGAATACCGCCAGGTGCGCGCCCTCCGCGCCCCGCATGCCTTCGACCCTGCAGCCCTTATCCACGAGGCCACCAAGACCCTGCTAGCCCACCCCGATGTGCTGAGTGCAGAACGCGCCCGCTTTGACCTGGTACTCATTGACGACGTGCAAGAACTCACTCCCTCTATCTACCGGCTGCTGGCTGTTCTGACCGGCAGGTCAGCAGAGTACCTACGTGCCACAGCCAGTAACTCGCTGGCCTCTGTCACAGAAGCCGAATCATCAGACCTGGACGGCCTTCTTGCCTCGGGCCCGGTAGTGGTCATGACCTGCTGCACCGATACGGTCGTGCAGGGCTTCCGCGGAGCCAGCCCCCAGCTGGCAGCCGACCTCCCCGATATCTTCCCCTCTCTCGTTACAGAAGAGCTCACCACGAGCTGGCGCATGGCACCAGTTATCGCCGAGCGCTGGGCAGAACTGGCCTCCCGCCTACCCGTTGTGCCCCGGGCAGCCCACCGGCGCGTCCTTACCCCCGCTCCGCAAGAGCCCAGCGAAGAGGCCCTCCTGCCGGTCGGGGACGACGGCGCCCTGCTAAACCCCGCAAAAGCAGCAGAACCAGACCCCGAGGTACTGGGCCTGGTTGTAGAAACCCCCCAGCAGGAAAACCAGCTGCTAGCCCAAATGATCCTCGAAGACCACCTCTACCGGGGCAGGGCCTACCAGCGTAGCGCTATTATCGTGCGAAACGGCTCAGACGTCACCCGGCTCAAACGAGCCCTCAATAACCTGGGTGTTCCCGTACAAACAGCAGCTTCTATCACCCCCGTGCGCGATGAACCTGCCGCCCGACCCTTCCTTGATGCCCTGGGGCTAATCCTGCACACCCGGCGCCTACGGGCTACGGAGCGGGCCACGAGCCCTCACGACGCAGAGACAGAGCTATCAGCTACCCAGCAAGCAAACACCTGGGGCCTGGGTGCTGATACCGCGGTTTCCCTGCTGACCTCCCGTCTGGGTGGGGCTTCGACCATGGACGTGCGTCGTTTACGCCAGCGTCTTCGCGCCGAAGAACTGCGCGCCGGGGGCACCCGCGACAGCGATGCCCTCCTGGTCGAAGCCCTCGTCAACCCCCAATTACTGCCCACCGGCGAAAGCAGCGCCGCTGCCCGCCGCCTGGGCCGGGTACTCACCGCAGGTGATAAAGCCCTCGACCAGCCCGGCGCTACCGCCGAAACCGTCCTCTGGGCACTCTGGGAGGCCTCGGAACTTGCCCCCCTCTGGAAAGCCCAGTCTCTCTCAGGCGGTGCAGGAGCCGACCGCGCCGGGCGAGACATCGACGCCATGATAGGCCTGTTCGAGGCAGCCGAACGCTACACCGACCAGATGCCGGGGGCCACCGCCGAGCAGTTCTTGGCCTACATCGATGCCCAAGACCTACCCATGGATACCCTGGCAGAGCGCACCAACCACCGCGACGCCGTAGAAATCATGACCCCCGCTCTCGCCGCAGGGCGCGAATGGGACACCGTCTACATCGCGGGCCTGCAAGACGGCACCTGGCCGAACACCACCGTCCGCGGCTCCCTACTGGGAACCCTCGACCTTGTGGACGCAGCTACCGGGCGCCTGGATACAAACAGGCATGATAACGGTGGGGGAGTAGCTCCCGGCTATTCACTCCTTGAACGCCTACGCTCCAACCGTTTCGACGAGTTCCGTATGTTCGCCACAGCAACCTCCCGAGCCCGCTCCCGGGTAGTCTGCACCGCTGTATCTTCTGCCGACCAGGCCCCCAGCGAGCTGCTCGATATCTTTGCCCCGGCCCCCGGCGGCGAGCGGCCCCTCACCGAGGTCCGCCGCCCCATGACCCTGCGCTCCCTGGTCGCCGAACTGCGTCAGTGGTCAGAAGCTCAGCACATTTCACCGACGAAAGCCGATGCCGCTGCCCGCCTGCTGGGCCGACTCGCTGACCCTGAGCAGACCTCCGGGCTGAACCTACCCGGTGCCCACCCCCGCTCCTGGTGGGGGCTGCTACCCCTGTCCTCACAGGCCCCGGCCTTTGACGGGGACGGGCCGGTTCCGGTATCGCCGTCTCAGATTGAAAAGATTCACCGCTCGCCCCTCGACTGGTTTGTAGCTGCCTCCCGTGCTGAAGCTGCCACCGACGCCTCGCGGTCGCTGGGCACTCTCATCCACGCCATTTGCGAAGATATGCCCGATGGGAACGGAACCGACCTGCGCGATGAGCTCCACCGCCGCCTACCCCAGCTAGGGCTGCCCGACACCTGGGAGAGCCAGAAAATGGTGGAGCGAGCCGAGGGCATGCTCCAGAAGTTTGCCGACTATGTGCGAGACCTCAAGGGCAAAGGACGCTCCCTGGTGGGTGTTGAGGGCTCCTTTAGCGTGCTGGTGCCCGGCCCCGCCAGGGACGCCCTGCTGTCGGGGCGTGTGGACCGCATAGAGGTAGACCAGGTGGGGCGCTTTATCATCATTGATCTGAAGACCGGTAAGAGTAAACCCAGCAAGGCAGATCTTGAACAGCACCCGCAGCTCGCTGCCTACCAGGTTGCTCTTGAAGCCGGTGCAGGCGCCCTGATGCAGCAGGCCCTACAGCACGATGCCCTAGCCCAGAAGGAGGGTGAGCAGCCAGCGAAGCCGCAACCGAACCAGGTGCCGGTGCTTGACGGGCTCCACGAGCTTTCTGGCGGTGCCCTGCTTCTACAAATTGGTGGGACCACGAAGAGCTACTCTGAGCAGGAACAGGCCCCACTGACCGCTGAAAGTACCTGGGCTGTTGAACTCATCAACCGGGCTGCCGAACTGATTGCAGGGGAGCACCTGCAGGCTCGGCATACCGCAGGTGGCCCCTTTGGCATCGGCTGTGCCCTCCCCGATATTTGCCCCATCTGCTCACGGGGCCGCGCTATCACCGTCCGCCCCGCCCAGTAAGGCAGAATCATGACTGAACAGAAGCCAGCAGAAACCTTTCTCAGCCCCGAAGATATTGCAAAAGCCCTGGGCCGCCCCCTGCCCACAGCGGAGCAGTCTGCCATTATCAGCTCCCCGCTAGTACCCCGCCTGGTCGTAGCGGGAGCAGGGTCAGGTAAGACCGCCACCATGGTGGACCGGGTGGTGTGGCTGGTTGCAAACGGGCTTGTGCGCGCCGACCAGGTACTGGGGGTAACCTTCACCCGCAAGGCCGCCGGCGAACTGCGGGAGCGTATGCGCTCCCGCCTTGAAGAGCTCCGCCGCCAGGGGCTCGTGCGAGAAAACCCTGATCAGGGCGCGGACGGGGTCACGAGCGACCCTACCATCTCCACCTACCACTCCTACGCTAATACGCTGGTGCAGCAGTACGGGCTCCGCATCGGCGTAGAAGACGATACCCAAATGCTGGGTGGCGCTCAAACCTGGCAGCTGGTTGCCCAAATCGTGGAGCACTATGAGGGTAAGCTACCTGAAAAAGACGTCGCTAAATCAACCATGGTGGAATCCATCATCAAACTCTCGTCCGAGTGCGCTGAACACCTGGTAAGCCCCGATGCCGTGATCGACTGGTGCACAGAAACTCTGAAACAGGTAGAGCACCTGGGCAAGCCCACGGTCAAGGGAGCTACCACTGAACAGCGGGCCCTGGTACAGGGGCTACAGCTGCGTATTTTTTACGCTGAGCTGGTCAAACGCTATTCATCCATCAAAGAACAGATGCAGGTGATGGACTACGGCGACCTCATCGCCAAGGCTGCCCACATCGCGAAGACCGTACCTCAGGCTGCGCAGACAGAACGGGAACGCTTTAGGGTGGTGCTCCTGGACGAATTCCAAGATACCTCCCATGCCCAGATGCAGCTCTTCTCCGATCTGTTCGGGGCAAAAGCAGATGCCCCTGCCCACCCCGTGATGGCGGTGGGCGACCCCAAGCAGTCTATCTACGGCTTCCGCGGAGCTTCTGACGGCCAGCTCTTTAGCTTCTACGACTACTTCCCAACAGAAGACCGTACCGCCAGCTACCTCACCGTGGCCTGGCGAAATGACACTTCTATCTTGGCAGCTGCCAATCGGGTAGCTGAGCCCCTGAGCGTAAGCCCCGACTGGGTTCAGCGCACCCACACCATCGAGGTGCCGCCCCTGGTCGCGCGCCCCAACCCCACTGCGGGGCGGGTGCTGGTAGGGGAGTACCTCACAGACCTGCAAGAAGCCCGTGCCCTTGGCCAGATGATTGCCGAGCAACGCTCTAGCTTTGTTGGCCGCCCGCTCTCAGACATGCCGACCATGGCCGTCCTCTGCAAAAAGCGAGCCATGATGGAACCCCTGCAAGAAGCCTTCGACGAGCTGGGCGTCCCCTACCAGGTAGTAGGTCTGGGCGGCTTGCTCGATACCCCCGAAATCGTAGATCTGGTGGCGGTGCTCCGAGTGCTGAGCGACCCCGGCCGTTCAGATGCGCTCATGCGCATACTGGCGGGCGCCCGCTGGCGGCTCGGCTTATCTGACCTGCTAGCCTTTGGCGAATGGGCAGAAGCCATCAAACGCCAGCGAGAACTTGAAATCAGGTTTGGCATTACGGCCCAGGCCGCTGCCCTGCGCGCCGAACAGGAAATCCTCGACGAGGTTGAGGGCCTGAGCGAAGCCGCTGAACGCGGCGCCACCAGCGCGAGAGACCTGAAGGACGCTGGCGGGCAGGTACCGGCGTCCGCTGAAGACTACCGGCGCCTACTCCAGGCTGCCGCCCCCGACGTCACCGATGGAGCCTCCCTGATTGAGGCACTCGAAAACCTGCCGCAGGAGGGCTGGGTCTCAGCCCGCAGCGGCCGGTCCATCAGCGCCGAAGGCTTGAAACGACTTCAGGCCGTATCGAGGGAACTGACCTACCTGCGCCAGTTCACCGCCGATGACCTCACCACCCTCATCAGCGAAATCGAGCGCACCCTCCTGCTCGATATCGAGCTAGCTGCCCGCCCGGGGGCACACGCAACATCGGCTCGCAGGCACCTTGACGCTTTCTACGACGTGGCCGCTACCTACGAGTCCACAGCCCCCCGTGTGAACGCCCTGCTCCTGGCCGCTGCTAACGGCCAGCCCCTGGAAGAGGGAGAAGCCGGCGTCCGCTTTGCCCTCAGCGCCACCGGTGCCTCGGCATCGGGGATTAGCGGCTTCTTAGCCTGGCTCGATGCGGCAGCCCAGCAGGAAGCCGGGCTCGAAATGGCAGCAGAGGCCCCCCGCCACGACGCGGTGCAGATTCTTACCGTGCACGCTTCAAAGGGGCTGGAGTGGGACCAGGTATATATTCCGGGCATGGCTGCCGGGGACTTCCCCGATGCTAAGGACGAGCGCTGGACCAAGCAGTCGGACACCCTGCCCTGGCCCCTGCGCGGGGACGCCGCCTACCTACCCGGCTGGCGGTCGGACTTCGATCACTTGCAGGATCTCGGTGATTTCATGGCCCAGCTCTCGGAGCAGGCGGTAGAACACCGTACCCTGGAAGAGCGCCGTCTGGCCTACGTGGGGTATACCCGTGCCCGATCCCTGCTCGTTCTGACTACCTCGGCCTGGAAAGGAACCACGGCTAAGCCCCGCCTCATGTCTGATTTCGTCGCCGAGTTACTCGTTGCCCGGGTTGAGTTAGCTGAAATTCTGAGCGAGCTTGACCCTGACCAGGTAGGCGTCGTCAACCCCCAGTCAGCCACGATTACCACCGCCCTCTGGCCCTTCGACCCCTTCGATGGGCCCCACCAGATGACCTGGACCTCCCTTCAGGAACTCGAAGCAGCAGGCCCTGCACCTGGCCCAAACGAGAGCAAACAGGGCAACCTAACAGGGCTCAGCCCCCGCCAGGTAGTCGAGCGTGCGGCCCAGAACGTGCTGCGCGGAGGGCTTGAGGCAGATGCGCTGGCTGAAGCTCTCGCTGCCCTCCCCGACCCCACACCGGAGCAGAGCCAAGAGGCACGAGACGCTATCGAAGACTGGCAGGAAGAAACCGACCTGCTCCTGAGCCTGCTAGCCGCACCCGCGGAAAACAGCTCCTTCGAGCTACCCGGTCACCTGTCAGCCTCCCTGCTCGTCAACCTGGTCAAAGACCCCCAGACTGTCATCGACAACATGCGACGCCCCATGCCCCAAAAGCCGGGTATCGCGGCCCGCCAGGGAACCATCTTCCACAGCTGGGTTGAAGACCACTTCGGCACCAGCGGCATGCTCGACATGGACGAAGATTTCGATGACGACAGCACCGAAGAAGAGCTCAATATTCCGGCCCTGCGAGAGAACTTCCTCGCCAGCGAATGGGCAAGCCGTGAACCCTGGGCCCTGGAATACCCGCTGGAAACACCGCTTGCCGGAGTAACGGTACGCGGCCGCATCGACGCTATCTTTACCCGGACGGACGGCGACGGCTCGACCGTCTGGCAGCTGGTGGACTGGAAGACGGGGCAGCCGCCGCGCACTAAGAAGGAGCTCAAAGAACGGTCGGTGCAGCTCTCCCTCTACCGCCTGGGCTTTGCCCGCCTACAGGGGGTACCCGAAGAAAACGTAGAGGCCCATTTCTTCTACGCTTCAACCGGAGAAAGCATCGAAGTTACCCACTTCTCCACCCGGGTAGAGCTAGAGAAGGTGCTGGAACGGGCCGCTCAGTTAGCCGGCTAGGGCTCCAACAGCTCGCAGCTCAGCTTCGAGGTGATCGAGCATAGAAACAGCCTCTGAAATCATGACCCGGTCTTCTAGCTCCACCCCGCGAATCAGCCACTGGGCCAGACCGAACTCCGCGTAGAGGTTAGCTCGAGCTTCGAGGTTACGGTCGGGCTCCTGGGGCATCTCTTCACGGTAGGCCGCAAAGACCCTCTCCCTGAAGAGGGGGTCTTCGCAGGCGTACAGCCAGGCGAAGTCAGCAGCGGGATCACCGACGCAGACCTCTGACCAGCCGGTGATCTCAACGATTTTCTTCTGATCAAGCACCAGGTTGTCTTCGTTGAGGTCCCCATGAATGACGCGGGGGCGGAAGTCCCACATCACTGAATCGTTGAGCTGCTCTTCCCAGCGGGTGAGCAGCCCAGAGGGTACCTTGCCGGTAGCGACAGCTAGGTCAAGCTCGGCCAGGCGGCGCTCGCGGACCTGCTGGCCGGTGTAAACCGGTAGGTCGGCGTCCTCAACGATGGTGGTGGGGAAAACGTGAATGGTAGCGATGTGGCGGGCAATCTCGTCCGCAATATTGGGCTGGCCCTCGCGGGTTCGGTGGGAGAGATCAGCTAAACCGTCGATGTCGTAGTGGGACCCGGGATTGTGGGTATAGATGAAGGCCTGCCGCCCGTCGAGGGGAACGGTACCCACAATGGTGGGTACGAGGAAGGGCAGGCGGGCACGTAGCCCCGGCGTAAAGGACTGGAGGATGACGTGTTCCGCTTCGAGGCGCACGCTCGCTTCTGGGTGCTTGGGGGCACGGACGCGCCAGCGCTTGTCGGCTGAGTCAATGATGATGGCTGAGTCGAAGTCGAGGGCGTCGTCGGCTGAGGGGAGGGCGGCTACGGGGTAGAGCCCGGGGACCCCAGCTGATACGATGGCGGCAAGTTGAAGCGGTGTTGAAGTCACACTTTTAAGGGTACAAGAGAAGTTGGAACGAACCCGATATGAATGCTGAAAATATGACTAATCTGTCGGCATCTAGTTCGCAGGACGATACGGACGCAGCACCCGGCACGAGCGGGCAGGGCTGGTTTTCGCCCCTGGGGCGGTTACCGCTGACTACTGACCGGGTGCGAACCAGCGGCGCCGTGCGGGAGCGTCCAGGGTTCTTCGCGCACCTGGGGCAGGTCCTGACGGGCGGGCAAGACACCACAGATAGAACACCCAGCGACCTTTACCCCTGGCTTCTTAGCCCCGCCCTGCTGGCAGTTGACCGGGGCAAGGTGCTGGTTCACCAGACCGGCCAGGGGCTAGAACCGTTGGACCTAGCGCAGGTTTTTGATCTGCATACTGAAGCTGTACTCGACTACACGTCCCGCGACCGTCACCAGCACCCAACCCTCATCTTCGCAGGAAGCCGGGTAACGGCGTCCGCACCTACACAGAAGGGGGAGACAACCGAACAACCCGTGCTCGTAATCCTGGCTGACTTTGACCGCTTCTCAGACCTGGGAGAATCGCCTCTGAACCTCCAGGGCTTTGAAAACCAGGAGCAAACCCTCGCTGAGGTGGTAGCTGCCCGCTCGGGCGGCGAGTGGGTGAGCATACGCGACTACGCTGCCTACGCCTATGAGGGGCAGGGGGCAGCCTTCGCCTGGGGCGAGGTGCTGGCGGCTGCGGCGTCCTTGAGCGCCTGGCATGGATCCTCTGGTTTTGATGCGCGGACGGGCGCCCCCACCTTCGCTACCCGCGGCGGCTGGGTGCGGGTCACCGAAGAGGGTAGAGAGCTCTTCCCCCGCACTGACCCCGCCGTTATCACAGCCGTTACCGCTGAGACTGGGGGAGAGAGCAAGATTCTGCTGGGGCAGGCGCGGGCCTGGGGGAAAGGGCGCTTTTCTACCTTTGCCGGGTTCGTTGAGGGCGGCGAAGCCCTCGAAACCGCTGTCCTGCGCGAGGTCTACGAGGAGTGTGGCGGGCTGGTTACTTCGCTGAAGTATCTGGGGTCGCAACCCTGGCCCTTCCCCAGGTCGCTGATGTGCGGTTATCTTGCTGAAATCTCAAACCCCGACCAGGTTGAAGCCGATGGAGCTGAGATTGAGGAAATCCGCTGGTTCAGCCGATCAGAGCTCCTTGACGCCCACCGGTCAGGCGCTGTGCAGCTACCCGGGCCAAGCTCTATTTCCCGCCGCCTGATCGAGTTCTGGCTGGGGCAGCCCCTGGGACCTGCTGGGCGGTAGACTAGATAGCTGGCGTGGCCGCACGCGGCCAGCAAGAACATACGAGGGTAGGGGAGAAGCACCATGATTCACGATAAGCTCAGGGCCCAGCCCATTACCCTGTCTGCCCCCAACCCCGAGACTATCCTTGAGGGGCTTGACCCCGAACAGCGCCGGGTGGCTACCGAATTGGCTGGGCCCATGTGCGTGATGGCGGGTGCCGGTACCGGCAAGACCCGGGCCATCACCCACCGCATCGCCTACGGTATCGCCATCGGCCGCTACAACCCGCGGGCTGTCCTGGCTCTCACCTTTACCAACCGGGCAGCCGAAGAGATGAAAGTGCGCCTGCGCCAACTGGGTGCAGCCGGGGTCGTAGCCCGTACCTTCCACTCAGCAGCCCTCGCCCAGCTACGCTATTTCTGGCCCCAGGCCATCGGTGGAGCCCTGCCCGAGATTATCAAGAACAAGTCCCAGTTCATCATCGAATCAGCTCGCCGCCTAGGGCTGGCTACCGACCGGGCCATCGTGCGCGACCTCGCCAGTGAAATCGAGTGGGCTAAGGTCTCTATGCTCACGGCCGATTCCCTCATGCCCCACCTGGCCCACCGGGAGCTGCCGGCAGATATCAGCCCCATCGACATGGTGCGCCTGCTGCGCACCTACGAGGAGCTTAAGGACGAGCGCAACGTCATCGACTTTGAAGATATCCTGCTGCTGACCGTCGCCATCATCGAGGAAAACCCCGATATCGCCGCCCAGATTCACCAGCAGTACCGCCACTTCGTGGTGGACGAATACCAGGACGTCTCCCCCCTGCAGCAACGCCTACTGGATGCCTGGTTGGGGCGCCGCGATGACCTGTGCGTGGTGGGCGATGCTTCCCAGACCATCTACTCTTTCGCCGGTGCAACCAGCCGCCACCTGCTCGAATTCCGCACCCGTTTCGAGGGTGCCACCGTGGTCAAGCTGGTGCGTGACTACCGTTCCACCCCGCAGGTGGTCGACCTGGCCAACCGCCTGCTAGCTGCCCGCCGTCAGATGCCCGACTCCACCCGCTACTCCTGGGCCCCGCCCCTGCAGCTGGTCTCCCAGCGAGAGCCCGGGGCTAAACCCGAGTGGTTTGAGTACGCCGATGACGAGCAAGAAGCAATCGGTATCGCTGAAGACATCAAGGACCTCATCGACAAAGAGGGCGTCCCGGCAGCCGATATCGCCGTGCTCTACCGCACCAACTCCCAGTCAGCTGCTCTGGAACAGGCCCTCACCGACGCCGGAATCAACTATCAGCTTCGCGGCGCAGAACAGTTCTTTGACCGCCCCGAAGTCCGAGCCGCTATCAGCATGCTCCAGGGCGCAGCCAAGGGCGCTGAAGCCACCGACAGCGTCACCCAGCTCGTGAGAGATAACCTCAAAAACCTGGGCTGGTCAGCCAAAGCCCCCCAGCGCTCCGGCCAGGAACGAGCCCGATGGGAGTCCCTTGAAACCCTGGTGTCCCTTGCCGACCGCCTCGCCGACGAGCGCAGGCAAGCGCGGGAGCGGGCGTCCGCTAACGGCGCCACCGACCTGCCCCCCGAATTCACCCTCTACGAGCTGGTCGCCGTGCTCATCCAGCGCTCCCAGCACCGCGATGCTCCCTCCCTCAACGGCGTCACCCTCGCATCCCTGCACGCAGCCAAGGGCCTGGAATGGGAGGCCGTCTTCCTCTGCGGCCTTAACGAGGGCCTTATGCCCATCTCCTTCGCCCAAACTAGCGACGAGGTAGATGAAGAGCGCCGTCTCTTCTACGTCGGAATTACCCGCGCCCGCTCCTACCTGACCCTTAGCTGGTCGCGCTCGCGCACCCCCGGCGGACGGGCGGGACGCAAACGCTCCCGCTTTATCAACGACATCGCTCCCAAGGGGGTTTAGTGGCTATTTCGCGTGAGATTCTGCCGGCAACGGCGTCCCGCCCCGAGATTGAGGTGGTGCGCTCTACCCGCCGTACCCGCACGGTGCAGCTAGCTCCACCGAACCAGGGCGGACGCCTGCGCCTGATGGTCCCCGCCACCTCCACCGACAGGGAGATCGAGGACTACCTGCGCCGCATGCTACCTAAGGTAGAGGCCCGACGCGCGCGTAAGGACGCCGGTGCCCAGCGGGGTGCCCTCGATGAGTTTTTGCGGGAGCGAGCTGACTACCTGCGAGCCACCTATCTGCCGGAAGCCCCAGAACCGCTCTCTATCCGGTGGGTCACCAACCAGAAGCAGCGCTGGGCCTCAGCTACTCCTGCTGAGCGCACGATTCGCATCTCGCATACACTTCAGGGCGCACCGGAGTACGCCCTGGATTCAGTGATTTTTCACGAGCTCTGCCATTTTCTGGAGTCCAACCATTCACCGGCTTTTAGGGCCCTTGAAGCCCGCTACCCCCACCTTGAGAAAGCGCGGGGCTTTTTGGAAGGTGTTACTTTTGGGCAGCGGGCGCAACAAGCAGGAAGGGCCTAGAGAAGACTTTTCCCTAGACCCGTGCCTCTTTATTCTTTGTCTTTGCCTTCGGTACCTTCCGTGGGCTCCTCGTAACCGCCGGCTAGAAGTTTTTCAAGGGCCGCGTCGAACTCGTCCTCGCTGGCGTTGAGCAGGGCCCGGCGGGAGGTGAAGCCTGCGGGGTCATCCAGATCCTCACCGGTGGGTAGAGTCTCGGGGCCCTCCCAGAGCTGGTCACGGGCCTCGAAGCCGTGGTTTTCTTCGTAGCGGCGCCAGAAGGCAAGGGCCTCGCGCATCTTGCGGGGGCGCAGCTCAAGACCAACCAGCTGGGCGAAAGCGTGCTCTGCGGGGCCGCCGGTGGCGCGGCGGCGGGCCATGGTTTCAGCCAGCTGCGGGGCCATGGGCAGGTTTTTGGTGGCCTGCTCGGTGACGAGGCTGACCCAGCCTTCGATGAGGGCCAGCAGGGCTTCGAGGCGGTCAAGGGCCAGCTGCTGGTCTTCGGTGAGCTGGGGCTTGAACATGTCGCCGGCGAAGGCGTCCATCATGGCTTCGGGGTTTGAGGGGTCGAAATCGATGTCGTTAGCAGCTGCCTGCATACGCTCAATATCAACGCGGATACCTCGGGAGAAGCGTTTGATAAGGTCGATGATGTCTTCACGCAGCCAGGGGTTGGTCTTGTGTAGGCGAATCAGGGCAGCTTCTCGCACGGCAAGGTAGAGCATGACCTCTTGGGCCGGGATTTCTAGGCCTTCACCGAAGGCTGCAACACCGGCAGGTAGCAGGGCTGAGCGCCCCTGGGCCAGGGGGATACCAATGTCGGTGGACGAGACAACCTCTTCGGCGAGCTTGCCGATAGCCTGCCCCATCTGCATACCGAACATCATGCCGCCGAGACCAGCGAAGAGATTACCGCCGCCGAGCATGCCGGCCATTTCTTCGGGCATCTGCTGCTGGATAGAGGAGGTCATTGCGGAGGAGACTTCTTCGGCAACGGGGCCAGCGATGTCTTTCCAGGTGGCAAAGGAGTTCTCAACCCACTCGGCTTTGGCCCAGGCTTCAACACCGAAGGCAGGACGCTCGAAGATGGTCACGGGGTCCAGCCAGAGATCTGCCAGGGCAGCAGCATCACGGACCGCGCCTGTCTGGGATGAAGTCACCGAGGGGTCTTCGCCCATGGCCAGTACCTGGCGGGCGTGCTGCTTGGCCATGTCCCAGTTGACGGGGTCGTCGCTAGACTGGGCGCTCATCATGGAATTGACCTGGGCGAAGATGCCCGAGAGCATGGCCGGGTCGAGGGGGATACCCATGTTTTTGAGGGCATCGGCGTCGAAGCCCGTGGCCCCGTTCATGGCTGACGGATCAAACCCCTGCTCCTGTAGCTTCTTGAGGAACTCTTCAAGGGGGTCACGGCCAGCTGAGTCGTAGGGGTTGTTGGTCACGTTCTGCCTCGTTTCAATAGGGGGCTGCGGCGCCCGCCGCTACTGTTTCTCACTAGCCTACCGACCTCGTCGCGTACCCCGGGATGCTTTTAGCCCTGAGCCAAGTGGGAATTTACTGGGGAGTGGGCTGGGCTGGGCGATTTTGCTAGTAGGCTAGTCCTATGGTTTTTTCGAAGAGGGACAAAGCAGGTGCCCGCCCCCGTGAACGTCGGGCTGATTTGCGCACGGTGAGCGCGGTGGGGGCCCTAGGCCTGTCGATGTTTTCGCTGGTAATCCCGGTTGATTTCGTGACCGAATCACCCGGCCCTACCTTCAACACCATCGGTGAGTTCGATAGTAAGCCGCTCATTGAGATTGAGGGCGCCCAGACCTACCCGGTAACCGGCAACCTCGATATGACCACGGTATCGGTTGCAGGCGGACCCAACACTTCTCTCTTTGCGGTTGGAGCGCTGGCAACCTGGCTGGAAGACTCTACCGCGGTACTGCCCAGCGATTTGATCTATGCTCCTTCAGTGACCAGTGAACAGGTCAGTGCGCAGAATAGTGCCGATATGACCAACTCCCAGGAGGTAGCTCAGGCGGCTGCCCTCACCCAGTTGGGCATCGACTATACCGAGATTTTAACGGTGTCAGGTGCCGTTGAAGGTGGCCCCAGCCAAGGCGTCCTCCAGGAGGATGATGTGATTACCGCTCTCAACGGTGAGCCGCTGGCAAGCTACACCGACCTGACTGAGCGGGTGAACGCGTCCGCCGGGCAGCCCGTCACCCTCACCGTGACCCGCGACGGCAGCGAACAGGACGTTTCCGTCACCCCCTCCTACAATGAGCAGGGGCAGCGCTATGTACTTAGTCTGTACATCGCCCGCTCTTTTGAGTTCCCCATGACCGTCAACTACGGCCTAGAAGAGGTGGGTGGTCCGTCGGCCGGCATGATGTTTGCCCTGGGCATTATCGATGAGCTGACCGAGGGTGAGATGACCGGCGGTATTCACTTTGCCGGAACCGGCACCATCGACGCGGACGGCACCGTAGGCAGCATCGGCGGCATTGAACAAAAGATGCGGGGAGCTACGGACGCCGGTGCTACGGTTTTCTTGGCCCCGGCGGATAACTGCGATGAAGTGGTCGGTAACGTGCCTCGGCGCTTGAACGTCATCAAGGTATCAACTTTGGATGAAGCGGTAGATGCGGTGACCCGCATCGGCCAGGGTGAAGACCCCGCAACCTTCCCCACCTGTTCATAAGGGGCGGGGCTGGTCACCCCAGAGCTGAAATGCTAAGCCTACTCTCGAAACTCACAGCTTTCTTTGGCAAAATAGTGTCTTATATGTAGCGTCGCCCACTGTGCGGCGTCACCCACCACACAGGCCGCACCTTTGCGGCAGACATGAAACACAACTAAAGGATACCCGTGAGTACCGGAAGCACCCCTCCCCGTTCATCATCACGCGCTCCTCAACGTAGCAACCGGCCGCTGACCGTGACCGTGGCAATCATTGCCGCCCTGGTCGTAGCCTTTGTTTTTGCAACCCAGGTGTACACCGACGTCCTCTGGTATGACCAGCTGGGCTACCTCAAGGTTTTCATCACCCAAAACCTGACCCGCGGTGCCGTCTTCCTGGTTGCAAGTATCGTTGTAGGTATCGCCGTCTGGGCCAGCCTCTTCTACGCCTATAGGCACGGCCAACTACAGACTCCCAGTCCCCGCCGTCGTCCTGCCGGCCCCCGAGTGGATGCCAACGGCAACCCTGTGCCCGACCCCTACGGCGATATGCAGGACCTTTTCAACCAGAACATGGAGCGCTACCGCCAGGGTATTGAGCGCATGCGCAAGGTCCTTCTGATTGCTGTGCCGGTTCTTCTGGGCGCCTTCGTCGGCAGTGGGGCGATGACCCAGTGGGAGACCGTCCTACTCTTCTTCCAGGGCGAAAGCTTTGGTACCACAGACCCCGAGTTCGGTCGCGACCTGGGCTACTTCATGTTTACCCTGCCCTTCCTCAACGTGGTGACCGGCCTGCTGAGCACCGCCATTATCTTCTCAGCGATGGCAGCTTTGGTCATGCACTACTTCTACGGCGGCATCGTAGTGGGGGAGCGCGGTATCACCACCACCGTGCACTTCCGCCGCCACATCGCAGTGCTCGGTGCTCTCTTCATTCTGCTGCGCGGCATCACCCTGTGGCTGGCCCGCTACAACGCAACCCAGGATCAGTCCGGCTCCTGGGCCGGTGCCATGTACAGCGACGTCAACGCCATCATCCCGGTCAACGCGATTCTGGCAATCGCATCCCTGCTAGTCGCAGCCCTCTTCGTCCTGGCCGCCGTACGCGGGAACTTCCGTCTGCCCATCATCGGCACCGCCGTACTAGTGATTGCTTCACTGGTCGCCGGTGGCATCTACCCCTGGGTTGTACAGCGCTTCCAGGTCGTACCGAACGAACAGGCCGCAGAAGCCCCCTACATCCAGCGCAACATCGACGCTACCCGCGCCGCCTACGGCCTGGACCAGATCGACGTTCAGAACTACGACGCCACCACCTCCACCGCAGCAGGTGCCCTGCGCGGTGAGAGTGAGACCATCTCTAACATCCGTCTGCTCGACCCCAACGTGGTCTCCGGTGCTTTTGCCCAGTTGCAGCAGTTCCGCCCCTACTACCAGTTTGGGCAGAACCTCTCAGTGGACCGCTACACCATTGACGGAACTGAGACCGATACCGTTATCGCTGCCCGTGAACTGAACCCCGACCAGAACGCCGGGTCATCCTGGGTTAACCAGCACGTGGTCTACACCCACGGCTACGGCGTCATCGCCGCCTACGGCAACCAGGTTGAAGCCGACGGTAAGCCCAAGTTCATCCAATCGGGCATTCAGGCAACCGGTGCCATTAGTGGTGACTACGAGCCCCGTATCTACTTCGGCCAGAGCTCACCCGACTACTCCATCGTGGGTGGCACCGCCGAGGACGAACCGCTAGAACTTGACCGCCCCCAGACGGCTGACGACGAGAGCGGCGCGGACGCCAAGTACACCTTCAGCGGTAACGGCGGCCCCGTCATCGGTAACGCCTTCAACCGTCTGGCCTACGCCATTAAGTTCCAGTCCTCAGACATCCTGCTGTCGGATGCTGTCCGCCCCGAATCCCAGATTCTCTACGACCGCGACCCCTCAGAGCGCGTGAAGAAGGTTGCCCCCTATCTGACCGTAGACGGCAACCCCTACCCGGCTATCATCGACGGCCAGGTGCTCTGGATTGTGGACGCCTACACCACCAGTAACCAGTACCCCTACTCGCAGGCAGCCCAGCTTGATAATGCGACCTCTGATTCAGGGACCGCATCCGGCGTAACCCAGGCCCTGCCTAGCCAGCAGGTTAACTACATCCGTAACTCGGTCAAGGCCACGGTAAACGCCTACGACGGCTCGGTTACCCTCTACGCCTGGGACGACCAGGACCCGGTATTGAAGACCTGGCAGAAGGTCTACCCCGATACCGTGCGCCCCTACAGTGAGATGAGCGCTTCGCTCATTGAGCACGTGCGCTACCCTCAGGACCTCTTCAAGGTACAGCGAGAGATTCTGAATGCTTACCACGTGACCAACGCAAGCAGCCTCTACAACGGGGACGACCGCTGGTCGATCCCCAACGATCCCACCAATGACAGCGGCCGCCCCCTACCTCCCTACTACATGTCCCTGCAGATGCCGGGTGAAGACTCAGCTCAGTTCTCACTGACCACCAGCTTCATCCCCCAGCAGTCAGACAGCAACACCCGTAACGTCATGTACGGCTTCCTCTCAGCCAATGGCGATGCCGGTACCGGTAAGGACGGCGAAAAGGCTGAAGGCTACGGCAAGCTGACCCTGCTTGAGCTTCCCCGCTCGTCGGTTGTTCCCGGCCCCGGCCAGGCTCAGAATGTGTTCAACTCAGATACCGCTGTTTCAACCGAGCTGAACCTGCTGCGCCAGGGTGCTTCTGATGTAATCAACGGTAACCTGCTCACCCTGCCCGTGGGCGGCGGTATTCTCTACGTGCAGCCGGTCTACGTGCAGTCCTCCGGCGATGCCGCCTACCCCTCACTGCGCCGCGTCCTTGTGGGCTTTGGTGAGCAGGTCGGCTTCGCCCCCACCCTGGAGGAAGCCCTGGACGAGCTCTTTAGCGGTTCCTCTGGTGCTGAAACCGCTGCCGATGCCGGTGTCGACGAAACCGAGGCCGCTCAGGCAGCTGACGGTACTGCGACCAGCACTGACAGCGCGAGCCTGACCGGTGCCCTGCAAGATGCCCGCAAGGCGATGCAGGACGCGGACACCGCTATGAAGGCCGGCGACTGGGCCGCCTACGGTGAAGCCCAGACCCGCCTGAACGAGGCTTTGCAGCGCGCCATTGATGCTGAAGGTATTGAGGGCACTGCCACCACCGAGGCAAGCCCCAGCCCCTCGCCCTCCAACTAGGAGTCAGGCTGTAGCAGCCCTGGGCAGATAAGGACGCCGCCTCCCGCACTCAGCGGGCAGGTGGCGTCCTTTTGTGTAGAGTACATCACAAATGCCAATTTTGGCTTGCGCTGTGTTGATGAAGTGCGTATAGTTATATGAGTCGCCGCGGGGTGGAGCAGTTCGGTAGCTCGCCGGGCTCATAACCCGGAGGCCGCAGGTTCAAATCCTGCCCCCGCAACCAAGACAAAGACCCAGTTCTTTTAGAACTGGGTCTTTTTGTTTATCCAATTATCGACACTCGCTGAGACTCAGTTAGTAGTTGATATAGGGGAGTGGGTTTTGCGGAAGGGGGTTGGGCTAGTTTTTATCGTCGCTAATATTTTCCTGTAGGTAGCCGAACCAGCCCAAAAAATTGAGCGCTAGTACGCAGGGTATTACATAGAGAAAGAGCCCGGTCCAGGAGAAAGTTATGTCTTCAGTGCTATTTCTGACTAAGAGATTTATGTTGAACTGGAGTCGCAGGAAGTAGATGAAAAGCCCCAGCGCTAGTCCTAAGAGATTCAAAGGAGCAAGGTGTTTCCATAGAGGCTTTTTATCGCGAGGTGTATCATTCATCTAAGTCTTCAGCTCCTAGCTATCTAGCTGTACACTTTGAGGGTGCTGGATTCTCAGCACCCTCACTCGCATTTTACCTCTAGGGAAACTCATGGCTAAATACACGCCGCGCCACGCCGCGCCCAAAAACGTTAGCAAACGCCGGGCAACTGCCCTCTCACTCACCGCCCTGCTGGCCCTCAGCATGGCCCCGGCCAACGCGGCCGAAACCGCGCCCCTGACCGAAAACAGCCAGGCCGTGCAAGAAGCAGAAGCACTCATTCAAGAAGCTCTCACCAGCGAGGGCAGCAGCCCCGCAGCTATCTACAACGACGCCCCCGAAGCGCTAGCTAGCGAAAATTTCTATGACGCCCCGGCCCAGCTGCCCACCGCGAACGGTGCCCTCATCAAGAAGGAAAACTTCACCTTCAAGGTCGACGCCAACAACGTCATTGCCCACCCCGTAGCCCAGGCCCAGCGGATTATGTATAAGTCCACCGACCACCGGGGCAACCCTGTGGCTGTCACCGGTACCGCACTCACTACCACTAAACGGTGGGCTGGCCCCGGCGAGCGTCCTATCATCGCCATGGCCCCCGGAACCCAGGGGATCGGGGACTCCTGCTCACCTTCCAACCAGTTCGCAGCTGGTAGTGAGTACGAAAGCCTTGTTATCACCTCCCTGCTGAACGCTGGCTACAACGTCGTGATTACCGACTACATCGGCCTGGGCACCGCTGGAACCCACAGCTATCTCAACCGCGTAGACCAGGGCAACGCAGTTCTGGACGCCGCCCGTGCAGCCACCGCCGCCGAGCTTGGCCTGGGCAGCGCAACCTCACCTATCGGCCTCTGGGGCTACTCCCAGGGCGGTGGTGCGGTGGCATCTGCCGGTGAACTCCAAGCAAGCTACGCTCCCGAACTTAACCTCAAGGGCATCTACGCAGGCGCTGTACCTGCCAATCTACAGGCGGTTACCAGCTTCATTGACGGCGGTCTTTACACAGGTTTCTCACTGATGGGCGTTGTGGGTCTGGCCGATAGCTACGGCATCGACCTGAGCCACAAACTCTCAGCCGAAGGGCAGGCTGCCCTTGAGACAGTGCGTGACCAGTGCACCCTAGACGCCGTCGGAACCTTTGGTTTCAAGAACACCCGCACCCTCACCGCCAGCGGCCAGACCCTGGCCCGCGAAATGACCACCGACCCCCAGGTCTCACAGATCATGGCGCAGAATAACCTGGGCCAGCAGGGGCGGCACCCCGAAGTGCCGATCCTTATCGCATCCTCCTGGGGCGATGACGTGATCCCCTACCAGACCAACCGTCAGCTGGCAGCCGACTACTGCCAGCAGGGTTCCCGGGTCACCTTCTATACCCTGGCAGGTGTCACCCACGTTGCCGGTATTTTTGAAGGCATCCCCCGCGGTCTGATTTTCCTAGATCGTCAGTTCAAGGGGCTCTCCAGCATCAACTCCTGCTGGCAGTTCTAGCTTTTTATAAAACGTGCATATATCAATAGGCCCGGGCAGGGCACTACTCCTGCTCGGGCCTATTGCACGTCTTTTTCAGGTGCCTCTCTCACAACTGAGAGGCTGACTCACGGTATAGGCTGCTCCTTACTCTGTGTTGACTAGATGAGATGGAAAAGAATTAGATACCTGCTGACAGATAGCTGACGACGCCCCAGGGGGAGGTTACGGTAACTCGATACTGAGTCTTAATGACTGCTCCGCTGGTGGTGGCGGTATCGCCGAAAGTAGCTGCCGGCATGCGGGTCATGAAAGACACCACGCTGGCACCGGCCTGACCGTTGGCAATGTTGCTCATGACCTCAATATCCCAGCTCCAGCCGTCGCGGCCGTCTTTGGTGGTGTAATGGTTGCCGTAGCCCCAGGTGTGCATGGTGTTCTTCGTGACCATAGGAGCTTCTGCAAAACGCAGGTAGTTGTAGAGCTTTGCATAGGTGGTGTCTGCGCCCTTGAAGTCGTCGTTGAGGCGAATCATGGGGACGTTTGCACCAACTCCGCGGGTGCCGTTGGAGCTGTAACTTGCACCGCCGTTAGTAAAAATGAAGCGGTCGCTACCGGTAGGAGTGGGGCGATAGACCACATCACCTGCAACGTTTTCGATAGTTACAGAAATGATGGTTCCCTGGCCTACACCATCGATGCCGTTCACTGAGTTGATGTCAGCATCAGGCTTACCGCCTGCCGGGTAGGTCGGAGGCCAGGTGTTGGCGGTTGCGCTTGAGTTAGCGAGGGGGTTGCCTGCCTGAGCTCTGGGTAATGAATTGTCGAAAGTAAATGCTTGCAGCCCGGTAGCGCAGCTACTGGTGGGGTAGACGGCCCACTCAAGTTCTTTAGCTACAGAACCGGTGAAGTTGCCCTGGGAAGGCCAGACATTGGACCAGGGGGCAGAAACAATTTTTTCCGTAGGTGCAGTCATCTTCAACTACGGGGGCGGACGCCGCAAAAGCAGGTACAGATGTGCTGGCAAGAATGACGGGGGTTGCCCAGGCTGCTCCGCGTGCCAGGGTGCGACGCTGGATCTGAGGTGTAGTCACGGTAGTTTTCCTCTAGTGGTGGTGCAAGGTTATGGATGATTCTGCAACAGCTGTTGAAACAACCGTATCACCAAAACTTTTATTTGGCACGTCTGTATTTATCTTTTAATTGGGGATATTTGATTGGGGCTAGGGAAAGCTCCTAGTAAACACGTGAATGTCTACAAATATTGGGTGTTTAAGATTTTTTGCGGCGCTCCTGCTGGGTAAAAAAGATAGATATATAAAAACATCTGTGCTTTTACCTCTTGTGGTGGCACAAAGAAAAGACCGGCCGCACCATAAGGTGCGGCCGGTCTTTAGTTTATTGAGGTGAGAGCCTTAGGCTGCCTGGGCCCAGTGACCTGCAAGGTCTGCTGCCAGCAGGGTTCGCAGGGTGCTGGTGTAGTCGGCAGGGATTCGGCTAAAGCGATAGCCGTCAATAGTAAGGGTGTTGCCCAGGAAGGGGAGGTGGGTCAGCTTGGCCTGATCAAGTGTATGCAGGTCAAGTGAAACGCTGTTGCCTGCCTGGAAGGAGTTCTTGAGAATCAGGACGCGCTCGTTAGTGATGACCAACAGAGAGTCGCCAAAGCTGCCAAACTTGCCGGTGGCTACATCAACAACGGTCTCACCGCGCACCATGGAATCTGCCATGTGCAGAGCCTTGTGGAACTTCTTGAGCCCACCGTGGGAAGAATGGCGCTTGACGGCAGAGCTCAGCGAAGCGCTGGTGTAGGTGTCGGTTGCCCAGTTTGCAAAAATCATGGTGCTCTTCCTCAAATGGTTGGTGGGGTGGTGTACGAGCTGTACCCAACTATACACATATTTTGTCCCCCAAAGGGCATGTTGTAGAGAAAAAATTTGTCCCCCGCTTGTCGCATCTCCTCAATTGCCCCCTGTTTGAGCTGGTAGGCCCTATATCTGGGAAAAAGCTGGGTATTAAAGTTTGGCAAAAATTTACCTGTGAAACGTATAGGTAGCGACTGGGGACAAACTGTGCCAGGATTTTGGGGGACAAAGCCGGGTAGGTGCCGTCCCCTGGGGAGCATGCCACAATAGATAGCAGTAATACTTCGACCTATAGGGCTGCACTCACATGAAACCCCTGATTATCGGTATCGCCGGTGGAACCGGCTCAGGCAAAACTACCCTGACTAACTCCCTGCTTGAAAAGTTTGACGGTCAGGTGGGCGTGATTTATCACGACAACTACTACAAGCGCAACGACCACCTCACCTATGAGCAGCGCTGCCTGCTGAACTACGATGCACCCGAGGCCTTCGATAATGATCTTCTGGTGACCCACCTTAAAGCCCTCATCGAGGGGCAGACTATCGAGACCCCTGTCTACGATTTCGCGGATCACAACCGGTCAGATGAGACTCTCATCGTTGAACCCCAGCCCATCATTATCCTCGAAGGCATCCTGATTTTTGCTGAGCCCGAAATTCGCGACCTGTGCGATATCAAGCTCTTTGTTGATACTGATGCCGATGTGCGCATCCTGCGCCGCCTGCGCCGCGATGTCATTGAGCGCGGCCGCACCATCGAGTCGGTTGAGGCCCAGTACCTCACTACCGTCAAACCCATGCATGAGCTACACGTAGAGCCCTCTAAGCGCCACGTAGACATGATTATTCCCGAGGGAGTCAACGTGGTTGCTCTCGATATGCTGTTCCACCGTATTACCGGCCAGATTGGCACTCAGGCGAGCCAGTCCTAGCTACCGCTACAGGTAGTCGTTGCTGTCAGCTGACTTCCTTACCTGTACTACCTTTATTCGCCTGCCTACCGTCAATAGGGGCCCACTTCTAAAGAAGTGGGCCCCTATTTCTGTATGGGCCTCTGTTGCGTCAGCGCCACAGTACCCTTTTACTGTTTGCCGGCCTTGAGGGCTGCTAGGCGGGCATCGAGTTCTGACTGACGGCCAAGTTCTTCAAGATCGTTGAACTGGGCATCGAGGGAGGATGCCGCGAGTTCCTGCTGGCCGCGCACGCGGGCTTCCTCACGGCGGACCTTATCTTCAAAGCGAGAGATTTCGCTGGTGGGGTCCATGACGTCAAAGGCCTTGAGGGCGTCATTGACCTGGGACTGGGCAGCAGCTGACTTTTGGCGGGCAACGAGTTCATCGCGCTTACGCTTGATTTCGTTCAGCTTCTCCTTCATCTGGGTCAGGCCGGTCTTGAGCTGTTCAACCACAGCGGTCTGAGACTCAATCTGAGGCTTGATCGCTGAAGCTTCGTTCTCTGCCTGCATCTGGCGGCCCAGGGCGATCTTGGCCAGGTTATCGAACTTGTCGGCGTTGGCGGTGTCGCCTGCTGCGCGGAATTCGTCAGCCTTATTGGAAGCTGCCAGGGCCTTGGAGCCCCATTCGTTTGCCTCGCGCAGATCTTCGGCGTGGTCTTCTTCCAGCATGCGCAGGTTACCGATGGTCTGGGCAACAGCCTGTTCTGCTTCGGTAATGTTGTTGGTGTAGTCACGCACCATCTGATCAAGCATCTTCTGGGGGTCTTCTGCGGCATCGATCAGGGCGTTGATATTGGCCTTGGTGAGCTGGGCGATACGGCTGAAAATGGTCTGCTTAGCCATGAGGGTACCTTTCGGTGGGTGAGGAAAGCATGAGCGGGCTTGCTGTGCCTTCTTTTATTGTGTCAAGGTTCGGGTCAGGTAGTGGCGTGCCACACCTGGTGGTTACTACGTTGTCAGCGAAAACTAAGCCTGTGCACAGGCAGGGGGCTGTGTGCGAGCAAGAGGAGAGAGGCGGACGGACGCCGGTGGGCTAGAAGTTGCCCCCGGCACCTCCGCCGTCGCCCCAGCTGCCTCCACCGCCGAAGCCGCCGCCAAAGGTGCCGCCGCCCATACCGCCGCCAAAGCCGCCTGAGCCAAATCCACCTGACCCGAAGCCGCCGCCGGAGCTGTGGTTGCTGCCCCCGAGGAGGGTGCCGAGCAGGATGCCGCCCAGCATGGCTGAGTTGTAGTTGCCGCCGCCGGAGTAACCGTTGCGCTGGTTGAAGCGGTCCACATCGGAGCGGGCGATGCGCTGGGCTTCCCCTGCGAGGCGGATAGCGTCATTGGCGTGGGACAGGGCCGCGATGGGGTCGCTGTGCTGGAGCTGCTGGGCTTCGGTAAGGTGGCGTTCTGCCTCGCGGAGGCGGGTGCGGGCTTCGGCCTTGACGCCGCCTCGTCGTGCCCAGACGTATTCGCTGGCTGACGATACCTGGGCCTGGGCGGACACCAGGGTATGGCCCAGGGTTTCACGGGCACTGCGCTCTTGTTCGTGGGTTTGGCGCACCGCATCGAGGGCAGTGTCTAGGTCTGACCGTACTTCGTGGAGCCGCTGGTTGAGCAGGTAGGGGTCAATCAGTCCGGCGGAGCGTTCGGCTCGAATCTGGCCGAGCACGGCCTGAACCCCGGCGGCAGCACCGGAGAGCTGGCTGCTACTGCCTGCCCCTGTGCGGGCTAGCTCCTGGGCCTGGGCAACGTCGCGGTCAGCCAAAATCAAGGCGTTATCGAGGGAGGCTGCCATCTTGCCCAGGTCGGTTTCGGCGTGGTGAATCGATTCCAGTAGGCCCTTGGCCTGGCCCAGGGCTTCTTCACCGGCGCGCAGGGCGAGAATGGCCTGGCTTCGCTGGCTGGTCAGTAGCTCTTCGGCCTCAGTAGCTTCTTGGCGGGCAAAGTCGAGGCGGGCCTGGGCTTCGCTGATGTTGTCTGCCACCGCCCCGAAGGCGCTGGGGGAGTAGAGGGTACCGAGGCGATCGAGGGACGCCTGGGCGGCAGGAAAGAGCGGGGCTGCTGAGGCTATGCCCTGGTTGAGGGTAGCGAGAGCCTGGGGCGCGGTTTCTTCGAGTTTGCGCAGGTTGGTGAAGTTGGTAACCTGCTCGTTGAGGGCCTTCTGGGCGTCCTCGGTGCGGGCAAGAATTTCGTTCAACCAGGCCCGCTGATCAGCTTCGGTGTCGGGGATTTCATCGTCCAGCTGTTTTTGCAGCTGGAAGGAGCGCTGCATGTGGTTCTTGGCCTCTTCTATGGCAGCTAGGAAGGGTTTGACCTCGTCATCACCGTACTGAAGGCGGGCAAACTCGACCTCCTGCTGGGAGTGGGCGATGGCGTCATCGGTGGCGACCAGCTGGGCACCTGCCCGGGTACGCAGCTCCTCGATAGAGGGCGAGGGCTGGGAGGGAGAGGGGCGCCCGGAGCGGCTACCGCCGGTGTTTTTGCGGGCGGACGCTCGTGAGCGGCTCAAAGCCCAGGCTCCACCGCCTGCCAGAGCGGCTACGCCCAGAAGAGTAGCGCCGCCAGCCAGGACACCGGAGGCACCAGAGACGACAGAGCCTGACCCCAGCTCAGATTCGATACCGGTAACGGCGGCCCGAGCCGCTGCCGCATAGTCGGAGTTGGCAAGTTCAGGATAGATGTAGGTCTGATAGATTTTTTCCTGCTGGTTGTTAGAAAGCACCGAGGTGGAACCGGCCATAAAGTAGGCCTGGCGGGCTTCAGTGGCAATGACCAGCACCACGTCGTTGGTGCCCATGTTGTTAAGCGTGGCAAAGTCACTGGTCCACTCTGAAGAGGAGCTAGGGCTTTCAAACTGATCAATAGTTATAACAAAGAGATTGACCTGTTTGTCACTGGCAAGCTGGCTGATGGCGTCCTCTAGCGAGCTTGTATTCCCCAGGGCCGAGGTTGTATCGCTCACCCGAACCCCGGCGTCCAAATCATAAGGGGCTGCCGCAAGAGCGGCGGGTGCAACCCCGAGTGCCAGAGCAGCGGCAAGAAGGGTAGAAGCAACAGGTTTGCGTGACATGGGGTCTCTCTTCTAGCGGTCAGCTGTATTTGAGCTCTATTGTAGCCCCGCTCACCCTTGTTCAAGTCAGCTCCGGTGATGACGTTCACCCTCAGCTCACGGTGAGACTGCTACTTTCTGCGCCCACAGCAAACACACAGGGACGGTTCATCTTCAACACAGACCGTTAGCGCATAGTGGGAGCTAAGAAAACACTGTATGCACCTGAATCCGGTGCATACCCTCAGACCTTATAAAGAAAGCTGCTTGAGATGTCACAGAACTCATGGGAACCCACTCCCGATTCGTCGTCCGCTGATCGCACCGTTCCTATGAATCAGCAGCAGGTAGCGGCCTCCGCCGGGGGAGCCTCCAGCCAGGACGACCCCACTACCGTTTTTGCTGCCCAGCAGGCTCCTGCCGCCGGGGCCTACGCCTACGCAGGCGCTACCTCCGGTGCTACCTATGCCGGTGATTACGCCTCTGCCGGCCAGCCCGAACAGAACAAGGGCAAGTACGCAACCCGTACCGTCCTGGCAGCAGTCGCTATTGCTGCCCTGGTCGGTGGCGGTATCGGCGGTGGGGTAGTAGCCGCAACTTCCACCGGTTCAGCCTCAAGCATCACAACCACCAGCTCGGGCACCACCATCGTCAACAACACTGACTCCGTCAACGCTGTTACAGCTGCTGCTGCCAAGGCGACCCCCTCCACCGTCACCATCGCAGCAACCTCATCGAACGCATCCGGCTCGGGCTCCGGCGTTATTCTCGATGCTGAGGGGCACATCCTCACCAACACCCACGTGGTTACCCTCGACGGGGCCACCGCTAACGCCGCCATTGAAGTTCAGCTGGCTGATGGTAGCGTCCGTTCCGCTACCGTGGTCGGCACCGACCCCACCAGCGACCTGGCCGTCATTAAGCTCGATAGCACCAGCGGCCTAACCCTCACCCCCGCCACCCTGGGCGACTCTGATGCCCTCAACGTCGGCGACACCACCGTAGCTATCGGTTCCCCCTTGGGGCTGTCTAACACTGTAACCACCGGTATCGTCTCCAACCTGGTACGAACCATTGAGGTAGCTTCATCGGCAGCCGATGAATCTACCACCGACTCCGGTAGCGGCACCACTGACCCCTTCGGCAGCTCTCCCTTCCAGTTTGAGATTCCTGGCCAACAGAGCCAGAGCGCCGGTGCAAGTACCACCATCTCGATTAACGTGATTCAGACAGACGCTGCCGTCAACCCGGGCAACTCGGGTGGTGCTCTCATCAACTCTAATGGTGAAGTTATTGGCATTAACGTGGCAATTGCATCCACCGAATCATCAAGCTCTTCGGCTAGTGGCAATATCGGGGTCGGCTTTGCGATTCCCATCAACTATGCCAAGCGAGTAGCCCAGGAAATCATTGCTAACGGTTCAGCCAGCCACGGCCTGCTAGGGGCGACCGTCTCCACCTCACCCGCCAACAACGACTCATCCGAAGCCTTCGGCGACGGCGCCCTGATTCAGGAGGTCACCAGCGGCGGAGCCGCCGAAGCCGCCGGCCTGAAGTCAGGCGATGTTGTCACCGCTGTTGACGGGCGCAGCATCAGTGAGGCAACCGAGCTGACCGCCGCCGTCCGCCAGGCAGCAGCCGGTGACGAAGTGACCCTCACCGTTGAGCGCAACGGCTCTACCCAGCAGGTCACCGTGACCCTGGGAGATGCCGCCAACAGCTAGAGGGTTCCACCAGCAAAGCCGTGCTGGCGCCAGGCTTCAAACACCGCAATTGAGGCGCTGTTAGCCAAGTTGAGGGAACGACGGCCCGCAACCATGGGAATCTTCACCCGCTGGGTGACATGAGGGTCGTTCTGTACCTGCTCGGGTAGGCCTACCGACTCGGGGCCAAACATGAGCACATCGCCCTCTTGATACTCAATATCGGCAAAGTTAGTGCTGGCGGTTGTGGTGAAGGCAAAGACGCGGGCAGGAGCTAGGGCCTCCCATGCGTCCTCGAGGGTCTCGTGCACGGTCATGACCGCCAGGTCATGGTAATCGAGGCCAGCCCGGCGCAGGTTTGCGTCCTCAAAGTTAAAGCCCAGGGGCTTGACCAGGTGCAGCTCTGCGCCGGTGATAGCAGCAAGACGAATCGCGTTACCGGTATTGCCAGGAATTTCAGGGGTATAAAAAAGAATCTTGAACACCCCAACAGTTTACGCGCCCGCCGCGAAATAAAAGCGCGATGGGAGCTGTTGAGAGGGTGAAGCAGTCCATAGCCTGCCCCAAGAGCGGGGGAGTATGATGGAAGGCTGAATTGTTTTGACCAATCGCCACGGAAAGGCCAGCGCCCATGCCCCGGGTCTACCTGGACCACGCCGCCACCACCCCCATGCTCCCTCAGGCTATCGACGCCGTGGCGGAGCAGATGAAAATTGGCGGCAACCCCTCGTCCCTGCATTCAGCGGGCCGCTCTGCTCGCGCTACCGTCGAGTACGCCCGCGAACGTATCGCGCGGGTTGCCGGCTGCGACGCCGCCGAGATCATCTTTACCTCCGGTGGTACCGAGGCAGATAACCTAGCGATCAAGGGGCTCTACTGGAAACGCCGCGAAGCCAACCCGGCTGCGACCCGCATTGTTGTTTCGGGCATCGAGCACCACGCCGTGGGCGATGCCGTTGAGTGGCTGCAGGCCCATGAGGGGGCAGAGGTGAGCTGGGTAGCTCCGGACGCCAGCGGTGTAGTCAGCGCCGAAGCGGTTCGACAGGCGGTGGGCGAGAGCCCTGAGACGGTTGCCCTGGTGACCGTCATGTGGGCCAACAACGAGGTGGGCACCGTGCAGCCCGTCGCAGAAATCGCTGCGGTAGCTGCAGAATTTGGGATTCCCTTTCATACGGATGCCGTCCAGGCCTTTGGCACCCTGCCGGTGAGCTTCAAGGAATCCGGCGCCACCACCATGGCTATCTCAGCCCACAAAATTGGCGGGCCCATGGGAATCGGCGCCCTCATCGCCACCCGCAGCGCCCAGCTCATGCCCGTACTCCACGGCGGCGGGCAGGAACGCTCCGTGCGCTCAGGAACCATTGACGCCGCCTCTATCGCGGGCTTTGGTGCAGCAGCTGCCGAAGCAGGGCAGAACCTGCTCGCCGAAGCAGGCCGCCAGGCCGAGCTGCGGGACCGCCTGATCGAGGGCGTCCTCGCCGCTGTTCCCGAAGCCCAGCTGCGCGGGGCCGCCCCCGAAAGCGCCCAGGACCGAGCAACCGGCACCTTCAACCGCCTACCGGGCAACGCCCACTTCACCTTCCCCGGCTGCGAGGGCGACTCCCTGCTCTTCCTACTCGATATGGCAGGGGTGGAGTCGTCCACTGGCTCAGCCTGCAACGCCGGGGTGCCCCGCCCCTCCCACGTCCTGCTGGCTATGGGTCTGAGCGAGGACGAGGCCCGCGGAGCCCAGCGCTTCACCCTGGGGCATACCAGCACCGAGGATGACGTCACCGCCCTCCTCACCGCCCTCCCCGGCGCCTGGGCCCAAGCTAAAAAGGCAGGTATGGCAGGACATGCCCCGGACGCCGCTCGTTGGAACTAAAAGACCTGAGATAAGGCGAGGTAGGACGCGGCTGACCGACCGCTGGGACATGGGGGGGGGCAGGACGGTGGACCGGGCAGGCACCTGGCCGCGACCCTCTCGGGCTCGCGCGGGGCGCTCGCCCGATTCACGCCAGCCCCGAGCCAGCGGCCAGGGTTGCCTGCCCGCCCCACCGCCCAAAAACTTCAACTAATACTGAATGTAGGACTAAAACCATGAAAATTCTTGCTGCTATGAGCGGTGGCGTGGACTCGGCCGTTGCCGCCGCCCGCGCCGTTGAGGCTGGCCACGAGGTGGTCGGCGTGCACCTGGCGCTCTCCCGCATGCCCGGCACCCTGCGCACCGGCTCCCGCGGCTGCTGCACCATCGAGGACTCCATGGACGCCCGCCGGGTCTGCGACCAGCTGGGAATTCCCTTCTACGTCTGGGACTTCTCCGAGCGGTTCAAGGAGGACGTGGTCGATGACTTTATCTCCGAGTACGAGCGCGGCCGCACCCCCAACCCCTGCATGCGCTGCAACGAGAAGATCAAGTTCGCGGCCCTGCTGGAGAAGGCCGTGGCCCTGGGCTTTGATGCGGTAGTGACCGGCCACTATGCCAAGGTCATTACGGACGAGAACGGCAACCGGGAGCTGCACCGCGCAGCCACCTGGGCCAAGGACCAGTCCTATGTTCTGGGTGTGCTGACCCACGAGCAGCTCAAGCACGCCTGGTTCCCCCTGGCCGATACCCCCTCCAAGGATGAGGTACGCGCCGAGGCCGCCGAACGTGGCTTCTCGGTGGCGAAGAAGCCCGACTCTTACGACATCTGCTTTATTCCCGAGGGTGATACCCGCGAGTGGCTCGAAGAGCACATCGACATGACCGAGGGCGACATCAAGGACACGGACGGACGCGTGCTCGGCAAGCACCGCGGCTCCCAGGCCTTTACTGTGGGCCAGCGCAAGGGGCTGGCCATTGGGCACCCTGCCCCCGACGGTAAGCCCCGCTTCGTGCTAGAAATCCGCCCCAAGACTAACGAGGTCATCGTGGGCGGTAAGGACCTGCTCGAAATTGACGAGATCCGCGGTATCCGCGAAACCTGGGCCGGTCTACCCGTAGAAGAAGCTGCAGCCTTCCTGGTCGAAGAGCCCGCAGAAGGTGCCCGCTCGGCGTCCTTCGACGTCACCGCCCAGGTGCGAGCCCACGCAGACCCCGTTCCCTCGACCGCCCACTTGGAATGGGTAGTTGACGACGAATCCGCTGAGCCCGGGGCCCTGCGCCTGGAAACCGTGGTGCGCCTGCACGAGAAACTGCGCGGTGTTGCTCCGGGGCAGACCATGGTGATTTACCAGGGCACTCGCGTGCTGGGCCAGTCCACCATTGCCCGGGCCTACAGCCTTGACCGGGCCGACATCACCGCTAACTAGGTAAGGTCATGCAGGCTCGCGCTCGCTGCTGAACCATTTGAAGCTTCTACACCCGGATAAGTCCACAGGGTGAAATCTGTGGGCTTGCCCCTGCAAACAGCACCTGAGGTTTTTAGACTAAACACATGAACACAACTCCGAAGGCCCACGACGTGCAGGCCCACACTGACTTCGATACCCGCGCCACCTCGATGACAGGGGTTGACTCGGCAGTATTGGAGGAGCTGTTTACCATGCGTCAGACCATCGACAACATGGATGCAGCCCTGGTGCATATTCTTGCTGAGCGGTTCCGCGCAACCCAGCGCGTCGGCCACCTCAAGGCTGAGCATTCTCTGCCGGCGGGGGACCCGGGGCGGGAAGAAGCCCAGATTAAGCGCCTGCGCTCGCTGGCTGAAGCTGCCCACCTTGACCCGGAGTTTGCCGAGAAGTTCCTGAACTTCATTATTTCTGAGGTCATAAGGCATCACGAGAAAATTGCGGCTGAGGCCGAACAGAAGTCCTAGCCGCTCAATTTTCAGCCCGCAACCTACGGCCACCGGTAGGTGGTAGAAAGAGTTCCCTATGCCTGTATCGAGGCCTGCTCGCCCTGCCCTGTACTTGCCGACCGATGCCGAAATGCTGGCTGCTCGTAAGGACCTAGAGAGCCCGCTGACCTTTGATGAGCACCTGACGGTTCGGGCTACCGGCCTGGGCGCCTGGGCAGGGGACGATGTGTTCGATGCGGTGACCCGTGTCCGCGGTGAGCTGGGGGAGCCCCATATTAGTTACCTGCCGGAGCTGGCTGACCGGGGCTACCGGGCAACCCTGCTGGCACGGTCGATTGCGGCCCTGGATGGGTTGAGCGCGGACGGCACCGCCGCAGGTTGGCGGCTCACGGGCGGCTACGCTGCTGAGGGGGAGGCTGCCAGGTCGCTCTTGGAATCTGATATCAATATCCTGGCGGATGCCGTGGGGAAGGAAAGCGGGGCTGCCCCCGGAACCATCAAGCTGCGTCTGCTGGGGCCGTTGAGCCTAGCTGCCAGTACCTACTTGAGCAGTGGCGAGCGCGTCCTCTCAGATTATGGTGCTCGGCGTGATGTTGCCGAGGCTCAGCGGGCTGGTTTTCACGGTGTGGTGAAGCTGCTGCGGCAGGCTGTGCCCGGTGCGCAGGTGCTGGTGCAGGTAGAAGAGCCCCTGCTGGTTGAGGTGGCGGCAGGCCAGCTGCCGACCTCTAGTGGCTACCGTACCCTGCGGGCTGTGCCGCGTCATGAGCTAGTGGCCCTGTTGGGGGCCCTACACGAGGAGCTAGAGGGTTTGGGCGCTCAGGTAGTCACCCGTACTGATTATGTGAAGTTACACCCCGAGGTGAGGGCTACGCTTGCTAGCCCCCTGCTATCGATGGCGGGCCAGCCCACCTCAGCGTGGGAGGCACTGGCACCCCATCTAGAAGCTGAGAAGGGGCTTTACCTAGAGGTTGTTGATCCGTTGGTCCGGGTGCCTGCTGGCGATCTGGCTCGGGGGCTGTGGCGCACCTGGTCGGACCTTGGGTTGGGGAAGAAGCTTCTCAACCAGCTGGTGCTGACCGAAACCGGTAGCCTAGCTGCCACTGATCCGCAGCGGGCTACCACGGTGCTGGGGCACCTGACTGAGACAGCCCGTGCCCTGTCTGAAATCGCCCAAGACG
This sequence comes from Rothia sp. 11273D007AR, assembly GCF_053547255.1. Lineage (NCBI taxonomy): Bacteria > Bacillati > Actinomycetota > Actinomycetes > Micrococcales > Micrococcaceae > Rothia > Rothia sp. 11273D007AR. The sequence continues at coordinate 86,956 of NZ_JBPPWJ010000003.1, forward strand.
CCTAAACCGGCTTGCCACCTAACCCCGGTACACTAGGGGAAGGCCCATTGTGAACCTCACCAGGAGACCCACCGTGAAAGAAACCATTCTTGTAGTTGACGACGACGATGCCCTGTCAGAGATGGTGGGTATCGTGCTGGCGCAAGAGGGCTACGAGACGGTCTTCTGCGACGCCGGTGACCGTGCCTTTGAGGCTTTTGCTACCCACCACCCCGACCTGATTCTGCTGGACTTCATGCTGCCGGGTATGGACGGCATTGAGGTCTGCACTCAGATTCGCAGGGAATCTGACGTGCCTATCATCATGTTGACCGCCAAGGGCGATACCGAGGACGTGGTCAAGGGGCTAGAGGCTGGCGCTGACGACTACATGACCAAGCCCTTCAAGCCTGCTGAGCTGCTGGCCCGCGTCCGTGCCCGCCTGCGCCCGCGTGAAGACCGCCATAACGAGCCTTTGCGCATCGGCAATCTCACCATTGACCTGGCGGGGCACGCGGTCAGCCGCGAGGGTGAAACAATTCAGCTCACCCCTCTTGAGTTTGAACTTCTGGCAAACCTGGCCCGCCAGCCGGGCCAGGTCATGACCCGCGAGGCCCTGCTAGGTAATGTGTGGGGCTACGAAAAGACCGTCGATTCCCGCCTGGTCAACGTGCATATTCAGCGTCTGCGCGCCAAGATTGAGCGCGACCCCGAGAACCCCGAGATCGTGCTGACCGTGCGCGGTGTGGGCTACAAGGCCGCGGCAGGCCAGCGCTAAACAGTGGCTGGTACTTCATCTCGCGCGTCCGCTCGGACTACCGCCCCCGCAGGCCCCTCCCGGGCCTACGGGCCCCTGGCCAGCGCCCGCAGGCTCTGGCAGCAGTCCCTACAGTTTCGCGCTGTGGTGGCAGCGGCCGGCCTGCTGCTGGTTGCCTTCGTCTTTGTGGGCTCTTTTATCTCCCACCAGATTGCGAACTCCCTCTTCCGCGGCAACCTGGAACAGGCCCTCGAAGAGTCATCGGCCGGTTTTAGTAACGTGCAGACCCTTATCAATGGCTCTGACGCGACCGGCCGCACCGAGGTTCAACGCGATGTCTCTCGTTTCTTGACCGTGCTTGAGAGCAGTAGCGCCGATAGTAACCGCAACTGGGTGCTTATCAAGGACGTGAACGCCACCACCGATGGCTTTATTGTGGAGCAGGCCCAGAGCAGCGAGGTCACGGTCGGCGACGTGCCCGAAGCTCTAGCCCAGAGTGTGAGTGAAGGCACGGGCATATACTGGCAGTCCTCGAGTATTACCTCAGCGGACGGACGCCGCACCCCGGTTCTGGTGGTCGGCACTAGTATCTCTATACCCCAGAACCCCGACTACTCCCTGTACCTGATTTATGACCTGTCGACCTCGCAGGCGACCGTGCAGTACATCAACCTGGTGGTTTGGGTGGGCTTCGGCGTGCTTCTGGTCGTGGTGCTGACTATCGTGTGGATGATTGCCCGCTTCGTGATCCGCCCGATCAGTTCTACCGCTATCACCGCTGAGAAACTTGCAGCCGGTGACCTGGATCAGCGTGTGCTGGTACGCGGCCAGAATGAGACGGCGCGTCTGGGTATGTCTTTTAACCGTATGGCTGACTCCTTGCAGGACCAGATTTCTCGTCTTGAGAAGCTGTCGACCATGCAGCAGCGCTTTGTTTCTGACGTGTCGCACGAGCTGCGTACCCCGCTCACCACGGTGCGTATGGCAGCCGATATGCTGCACGATAACCGCGACAACATGGAGCCCCTCTACAAGCGCTCTACCGAGCTGCTCTATAACCAGGTGGACCGCTTCGATTCCCTGCTAGCCGACCTGCTCGAAATATCCCGCTTCGATGCCGGGTCTCAGACCCTCGATACGGTGTCGGTTGATTTTATGGCTGTGCTCGATGAGGTACTCAAGGCGGTTGAACCCCACCTGATGCGCACCAACACCAGTTTGACCGTGCACACCGACCACACCGAAATTATGGTCGATATGGACCACCGCCGTATCGAAAGAGTGCTACGCAACCTGCTGTTCAACGCCGTAGAGCATTCCGAGGGACAACCGATCGATGTGTACGTCGACGCCACCGAAACCACCCTGGGCGTGGCAGTACGCGACCACGGTATCGGCTTGAGCCCCGAAGAAACCGAGCAGGTCTTCAACCGCTTCTGGCGGGCTGACACCTCCCGCAAACGCACCCTGGGCGGCACCGGCCTGGGGCTCTCCATCGCCGCCGAGGACGTCCGCCTGCACCAGGGCACCCTCGAAGCCTGGGGAATCAAGGGGCAGGGAGCCAGCTTCCGCATGACCATCCCCATCGACCAGGACGTGCCCATGGGCCCCTCCCCGGTCCTGCTGAGCGGTGAACCCCTACCCCCGCCGTCCGCTCCGGATACCGGTGCCACCCCGACCGTGAACCCCGACGCCTCAACCCCCTCGGAGCCCACCGTTGAACCCTAACCTTTCCCGCCGGTCAGCTCTCGGCCTCGCCCTCAGCTCTCTTGCGACCCTCACCGCCTGCGCCGCCATACCCACCGACGGCGAAGTCAACCACTACGCCGACCCACAAGCTACGGGGAACACCTCTACCACCGGCAGCACACCGGAAGGACCCGCCCCCGGAGCCCGCCCTACCGACATCATCGAGGGCTTCTTACACGCGGGAGCTGGAGTGACCGACGACTACAGCGTAGCCAGACTGTACCTGACTGAAGACCTCGCCCAGTCGTGGAAGCCGGACGGACGCACCCTGGTGTACGACTCATCCTTCACCACGGCGTCCGTCAGCGACTCAACCTACCGTGTGACCGTGCCAGCTAGCACCCTGGTCGACAACCGGGGACTGGCTACCTCGTACACTACCGTGGCTGATACCGAGATGGAGTTCGCTCTACGGCAGGTGGATGGGGAATGGCGTATCTCATCCGCTCCCGACGGAACGGTGCTCAGCAGGGCCGAATTCGCGGACGTCTTCAACCCCTTCACCCTCTACTTCTACGACCCCACCTACACCTACGCGGTGCCCGATGTGCGCTGGTTCGCCGAACGCACCACGGTAGCTACCTCCCTGGTGAGGGTACTCCTTGAGGGGCCTGCCCCCTACCTCACCGGAGCCGTTGCCACCGCAGTACCTGCCGATACCAGCCTGACCCGGAACTCCGTACCCATCGATAACGGGGTGGCTGATATCCAGCTCTCCGGGGGATCCGCCCTCACCACAGCTAGCGCCCTGGAAACTGAGCGCCTGCGCACCCAGCTCACCCAAACCCTCACTACTCTTGCCTCGGTTACCACGGTTCAGCTCACCATCAACGATCAGATCGTGGCAGCCCCCACCCTCGAAAACTACCGGGAACCCGCAGTCAACCCTGAGGTTGCCAGCAACATCGTGGGTATTGAAGATAACCGCCTCATCGCACGGGCAGCCCTTGATGATACAGCCAGCCAGCAGACCATCGTTGAGACCTCTGCCCAGGCTCTCATTACCCTGCCCGCTATGAACTACACCCGTAACTACTACGCCTACACCAATACGGGGCAGAACGAGGTGTGGCTGGCTAATTCCAACGGCGCTCGCTCGGTCTATCGGGGCACCCACGTGTTGGCCCCCTGTTTTGACCACCAGAACTGGTTGTGGGTGGGGGAGCAGGACGGCTCCGTGCGGGTTATCGCCGCAGGCCAGGAAGATAGTAGCGCCCAGGGCGTCACCAGCTGGACGGACGGGGAACTCCTGCACAGTATTTCTATCGCCCGTGACGGTAGCCGAGCTGTGCTGGTGACGTCATCTGTTGACGGAAGTAACTACGGGGCCTGGGTATCTGCTATCCGCAGATCGGCAGACGGCACCCCCACTGAGCTCCTTGACCCCGTACGACTGGGGGCAGACATGAGCCCGCGAGGTGCAGAATGGGTCAGCGACGTTGAGGTCTTTCTCTGGAATAGCGATACCACCCAGACCGAGCTAGTTTCGTTGACCGGTGAAAATGCCCAGTACGATTCCCTGCAGGGCATTACCCGCATTGTTACGGGTAACGGTATCGACCAGGCAGTAGCTATGACCCGCGACGGTGGGCTCTATATCGTTGCGGGCCTGAGCTGGACCCGTATTGAAAGTAGTCTCAGCCAGATCAACTACTCTGGTTAGAAGATTGGTCCGGATAAGTTATCCCTATAGGTAGAGGCCCCACCGATGAGAGGGCCATGCTGGGGTGATGACGTCCACCCACCCGAACCGAGTATCACTACCCGATATTCTCACCAGCTGGAAACAGACCACCGAGCTCATCTTTCCCAGGGTCTGTGCCAGCTGTCAGACCTTCGGGCCAAGCATGCTGGGCGCTGGCGCCCTCTGCCCTCTCTGCGATCAGCTGGTGCGTCTGGCTACCCTCAACCTGCAGACCACAACCCTGCCGGGTACCCGGCTACCGGTGGTGTCTGCTGGCCGCTACGAGCACGAGCTGGGGCGTTGCGTCCTTGCCTATAAGGACGCCGGCCGCACCGACCTGAGCCCCTACCTCGCTTCGGCTCTGGCCCGGGCCCTCACCTGCCTGTTAGAGCTGAGCGAGGGTGAGCTGGAACCCGCGGAACCCATCTATCTGGTTCCCCTGCCATCGAGCAGAGCTTCTGCCCGACGGCGAGGCTACGCCCCCGCACCACTCCTGGCCCGTGCAGTGCTGCCCCTGTTGCGCTCCCCGGTGCCGGTCAAGGTGGCGGACGCGCTCGCCCAGGTTCCTGCCTGGGCGAGAGTATCGCCGGGGCAGCACAGAAGCAAAGCCCAAAAAACCCTGGGCGTCGAAGAACGCTACCGGCAGATGCAGGGGAAGCTGAGGGTTGGCAAACCAGCCCTGCATCAGCTGGGACGCTACTACAGCCTAGAAGGCGCTACCTGCCTACTGGTTGATGATGTCTTCACCACGGGGGCTTCTCTGCGTGAGGGGTACCGAGTGCTGTCACGCCAGGGAGCCAGAGTGCTAGGCGGGGCAACTATCGCGTATGTTCCCAAGCGGCAGCGGTATAACACAGAGTGAGGTGGCGCACCAAAAATCTTACTCTTTCCTGCGAAATGAACCGTAAAAGCCTTAAAAAAATGACTTAGGCCACAAAACGGCGTAGAGTTGCGTTAAGGAATCCACAAGACAGATTCCCCAATACCCGGCAGTCACAGGGTCGGGTATTCACCCCCTGAGAATGGAGGGAATTGTGGAACTCAACATCACCGGCCGCAACGTCAAAGTAAGTGAACGTCTGCAGGAACACGTTGAAAGTAAGATCACCAAGTTCGAAGCTCTAGGTGACAACGTAACTGACATCGAAGTCAAGTTCACCAAGGAAGGCCAAAACGGCCCCGCGGCTATCCGAGTGGAAATCACCGTTATCGGCCGTGGCCCTGTGCTCCGAGCAGAAGCAACCGGTCAAGATAAGTTCGCAGTTTTCGACGAAACCTATGGCAAGCTCCTAGAACGCCTCCGTCGCGCTCGTGACCGCCGCAAGACCCGTCGTGCAGGGGGCAAGCACCCCGTTTCGGTCTCAGAAGCAACCGGCTCACTGCCCGTTATCAGCGACCAGGTCTCCCTCACCGAAATTCAGACCGAAGACTTGCCCGTTGAAGAGGCGGCTTTCGCTGGAGAATACGACCTGCACGAAGAGGCAGATTCACCCATCGAAATCCGCCAGAAGACATTCCCCGCTGATTACCTGACCCCTGAAGAGGCCGTTGACCGTATGGAGCTGGTTGGCCACGACTTCTTCCTCTACGTCGATAAGGCAACCGGATCCCCCGCAGCGGTCTACCGCCGCAAGGGCTGGTCCTACGGTGTGATTACCCTGGGTGAGGAATCCGCCTCATAAAATAACCGCAAACTATTAGACCCCCTGCTCTTTCTACCGGCATTCGGTGGAGAAGAACTGGGGGTCTTCTTTGTGCTCACCCGGTGGTGGGGAGCGTCCTCTATTGAGTTTTTCCACCAAACGCTCTGCAGTTTCAAGCCCAGAGGTGAACGTTCCCAGCGCACCGGGGGACTAAACTAGAATAGAGTGAGCACGGTGGGCTCACCCTGCCCGCCCCCTATCAAACCAATCAAGGAGCAAACTTCAGTGGCATCTCTCTTGGAAAAGCTACTCCGCAGCGGAGACCAAAAAGTCCTCAAGCAGCTGCGTGCTTACACCGAAGCAGTGAACTCACTCGAAGACAGCTTTGTCGCTATGAGCGACGCCGAGCTACGCGCTGAGACCGACGCCTTCCGCAAGCGCGTTGAGGACGGCGAGTCACTGGACCTTCTGCTCCCCGAAGCTTTTGCTGTGGTCCGCGAAGCCTCAAAACGAACCCTGGGCAAGCGCCACTACGATGTGCAGCTCATGGGCGGCGCCGCCCTGCACCTGGGCAATATCGCCGAAATGAAAACCGGTGAGGGTAAGACCCTGGTCGCCACCGCCCCTGCCTACCTCAACGCCCTCTCCGGTAAGGGCGTGCACGTGGTCACCGTCAATGACTACCTGGCTGAGTACCAGGCTAACCTGATGGGCCGAGTCTTCCGTTTCCTGGGCATGGAGTCGGGCGTTATCCTGGCTAACCAGACCCCCGATGTGCGCCGTAAACAGTACGAAGCCGACATCACCTACGGTACCAACAATGAGTTCGGTTTCGACTACCTGCGTGACAACATGGCCTGGACCAAAGAGGAACAGGTACAGTGCGGGCACAACTTTGCCATCGTCGATGAGGTTGACTCTATTCTGATTGACGAGGCCCGTACCCCGCTGATTATTTCTGGCCCCGCCATGGGCGAAGCCAACCGCTGGTACGGCGAATTTGCCCGTATCGCCCGCACCCTGGTAGCCGGTGAAGACTACGAGGTCGATGAAAAGAAGCGCACCGTGGGTGTGCTCGAATCGGGTATCGATAAGGTTGAAGACCATCTGGGTATCGATAACCTCTACGAGTCACAGAACACCCCCCTGATTGGCTTCCTCAACAACGCTATTAAGGCCAAGGAACTCTTCAAGGGCAACAAGGACTACGTCGTAATGAACGGCGAAGTCATGATTGTCGATGAGCACACCGGCCGTATTCTGGCAGGTCGCCGCTACAATGACGGCATCCACCAGGCTATTGAGGCCAAGGAAGAGGTCGAGGTCAAGCCTGAAAACCAGACCATGGCGACCGTGACCCTGCAGAACTACTTCCGCATGTACAACAAGCTCTCGGGCATGACCGGTACCGCTGAGACCGAGGCCGCTGAGTTCATGAACACCTACGAGCTGGGTGTTGTGCCGATTCCGACCAACAAGGAAAAGCAGCGCATCGACCAGCCCGATAAGGTCTACAAGAACGAGATTGCCAAGTTCAACGCGGTGGTCAAAGATATCGAAGAGCGCCACGCTACCGGCCAGCCCGTTCTGGTAGGTACCACCAGCGTTGAGAAGTCTGAGTACCTCTCTAAGCTCCTATCGAAGGCGGGCGTCCGCCACGAAGTTCTGAACGCTAAGAATAACGCCCGTGAAGCTGCCATCGTCGCCCAGGCTGGCCGCAAGGGTGCCGTCACCGTAGCAACCAACATGGCAGGCCGCGGTACCGATATCATGCTCGGTGGCAACCCCGAGTTTGAGGCCGTTGAGACCATGAAGACCCTGGGTCTTGACCCCAATGAGAAGCCCGAAGAATACGAGGCTAAGTGGCCAGAGGTGCTCGCTGCGGCAGAGCAGGCCTCTGCTGCCGAGCACGAAGAAGTCAAAGAACTCGGCGGTCTCTACGTGCTGGGCACCGAGCGTCACGAATCCCGCCGCATCGATAACCAGCTGCGCGGACGTTCGGGCCGCCAGGGCGACCCCGGCGAGTCCCGCTTCTACCTGTCACTGTCTGACGACCTGATGCGTCTCTTCAACGGCCAGGCAGCTGCCCGCCTGATGGCAGGTGCCCCCGACGATACCGCCCTGGAAGCAAAGATTGTTTCCCGCGTCATCGCCAACGCCCAGGGCCAGGTTGAGGCCCGCAACGCTGAGCAGCGCAAAAACGTGCTCAAGTATGACGATGTGCTCAACCGCCAGCGCGAGGCCATGTACAAGGACCGCGCTCAGATTCTGGCAGGCGATGATCTCAAGGAACAGATTGAGAAGTTCCGCACCGAGGTTATTACGTCCGCTATCGATGCCCAGGTGGGCGAGGGCCACGCCGAAGACTGGGACTTTGAGAAGCTCTGGGAGAACCTGCGCACCATCTTCCCGGTTACCATTACCCCCGAAGACCTGGCTGAAGAAGCGGGCGACAAGACCAAGGTCACCCGCGACCAGATCGTCAAGGAAGTGCTGGCTGACGCTGAGATGCAGTACACCGAGCGCGAAGAGTCCGTGGGTGAGGACGCCATGCGCGAGATTGAGCGCCGCGTGGTGCTCTCGGTCATCGGTAAGCGCTGGCCTGAGCACCTCTACGAGATGGACTACCTCAAGGAAGGTATCGGCCTGCGCGCCATGGCCCAGCGTGACCCCCTGGTGGAATACCAGCGTGAGGGCTATGCCCTCTACCAGAGCATGATGGGCGGTATCCGTGAGGAGACCGTGTCGATGCTCTACAGCGTGGACCTGTCGAAGCAGCGCACCCAGCAGTCGAAGATTCAGCTGAAGATTCCTGCCCAGCCCAAGTTCCTGCAGTACTCAGCTCCCTCTGAGTCTGGTAAGACCGAGGTGCATACCGAGGCAGTGAACGACCGCAGCAATGAGCAGATTTCGATTCTGAACCAGCGCAAGAAGTAGCTCAGCAGAAGAAACTGCTCAGATTAAAGGCCCCGAATCCTTGATGTAGGATTCGGGGCCTTTGGTCTGAGTTGAAGCGTTTAGCCCGGTATCGTGAGAACCCGGCTTTAGAGGGTCTTGTCGGTCCCCAGGTAAGAAAGGACGGCCTCGTGCAGGTGGCCGTTGGTGGCTAGGGCGTTGCCACCATGGGGGCCGTCCGCCCCTGCCAGGGAGGTGAAGCGTCCGCCTGCTTCGGTCACGATGGGGACCAGGGCGGCCATATCGTAAAGGCCGAGTTCGGGTTCGGCGGCGGCATCGACGACGCCCTCTGCCACCATCATGTAGGACCAGAAGTCGCCGTAGGCTCGGGTGCGCCAGACGGTGTCGGTCAGGTCGATGAAGTTATCGCGCAGGCCCAAATCGCGCCAGCCGGTGAGGGAGGAGTAGGAGAGGGAGGCGTCCTCGAGCTGGGCGACAGATGAGACCGAAATGCGGGTAGCCTTGGCGAGGGAGCGGCCGGTGTAGGCGCCGGTGCCTTCGGCTGCCCACCAGCGGCGCTGGAGGGCGGGGGCAGAGACGACGCCGACGACGGGCTTGCCGTGGTCGAGCAGGGCGATGAGAGTAGCCCAGACGGGCACGCCGCGCACGAAGTTCTTGGTGCCGTCAATAGGGTCGATGACCCACTGGCGGGGGGAAGACCCGGTTTCCCCGAATTCTTCACCCAGCACTGAGTCACGGGTGCGGACGCGGGAGAGCTGGGAACGGATGAGCTGTTCGGCTTCGCGGTCGGCGTCGGTGACGGGGGTGAGGTCGGGTTTGGTATCGATGGCGAAATCGTGGGAGGTGAACTTGGCCAGGGTGAGGCGGTCTACCGCATCAGCCATGATGTGGGCCAGGCGCAGGTCGTCGGTGTAGTTAGTCATGGTCGTTTGCCTTGGGTTTTAGAGGTCTACGACGCCGAGTTCTTTCTCGGTGTCGCCGGTTTCTTCATCGACGCGCAGGAGCTTGCGCAGGGATTCGAGACGTTCGGGGCCTGCGGGGCCGGCCTGGCCCGCTTCGACGTAGGCGGTAAGACCGCAGTCGGGGGCGGACGCCGAGTGGGTACAGCCCTTGGGGCAGCTGGCTGAGCCAGGGGCAAGGTCGGTGAAGGAAGCAACCAGGGTTTCAGGTTCAACGTGGGCAAGTCCAAAAGAGCGGATACCGGGGGTATCGATAATCCAGGTGCCGGGGGCTGCCTTCTGGGGCTGGAGGGCCAGGGCTGAGGACGAGGTGTGGCGGCCGCGCCCGGTCACGGCATTCACGTGGCCGGTGGCGCGTTCTGCCCCGGTCAGGGCGTTGACCAGGGTTGATTTGCCCACACCGGAGTGGCCCAGAAGCACAGAGACCGAGCCGTCGAGATACTCAGAGAGCTGCTCAACTAGGGTGGTGTCGAGCCCCTCGGAGCCTTCCTCGCTGGGGGCGCGGCCGTCCTTGGACTTAGACAGCAAGATGGTGAGCTCGACGTCCCGGTAGTAGTCCAGCAGCCATGTAGGGTGTTTGAGGTCGGTCTTGGTGATGCAGAGAATGGGGGTGAGCCCAGCGTCGAAGGCGGCTGCTAGGGAGCGGTCGATAAAGCCGGTGCGGGGTTCGGGGTTTTCTGCGGCGACCACGATAACCAGGTTGTCGGCGTTGGCAACGACGACGCGCTCGACGGGATCGGTATCGTCAGCGCTACGGCGTAGCAGGTTGGTGCGCTCTTCGATCCGGACGAGGCGGGCTAGAGTATCGGGCTTGCCGCTGGTATCTCCCACGAGGGCAACCTTGTCGCCCACCACGATGGGGGAGCGGCGTAGCTCGCGGGCGCGTACGGCGGTGACGACCCGTTCGCTACTCTTGCCCTCATCGAGGATGGCGGTGTAGCGGCCCCTGTCTACGGTGATGATGCGGCCGATTTCGGCGTCCTTGTGGGCAGGGCGGTCCTTGGTGCGGGGGCGGGAGCCCTTCTTGTTGGGGCGGACGCGCACATCGCTTTCATCCCAGGAACGGCGCATTAGGCGGCACCTGCCTGCCACTGGTCCAGCATGTTCTGCCACAGCCCGGTGAAGTTGGGCAGGGTCTTGGAGGTGGTCTCGACGTTCTCAACCACGATGCCCGGTACCACCAGACCCATCACGGCAGCGGCGGTTGCCATGCGGTGGTCGGCATAGGTGCGCATGAGGGCCCCGTGAGCTACGGGGGCGGTGACGCGGATACCGTCCGCAGTTTCTTCGGCTGAACCGCCCAGGCGGTTAATCTCGGCGGTCAGGGCGGCAAGCCGGTCGGTTTCATGGCCGCGCAGGTGGGCAATACCGGAAAGGACGCTGGTTGCCGGCGAGAGAGCGGTGAGGGCAGCGACGGTGGGGGCTAGCTCACCGGCCTCGGCCAGATCGAGCTCAACACCCGGCAGACCGGACGCCGCGCCTCCGGCAGGGCCGGTGACGGTCAGGTTCCCGTCGGCCAGCTCTACCCGAGCCCCGAAGAGCGGAAGAATCTTCCGCCAGTGATCCCCACCCTGGGTAGTGGACTCGGGCCAGCGCGGAACCGTCACCGAGGCCCCGGTGGCTACCGCAGCAACCAGGAAGGGTCCAGCATTAGAAAGATCGGGCTCAACGGTAACCTCAAAGCCGGGGAAGCCACCGGGGGCAACGGTCCAAGTATCGGTGCCGTTGAAGTCGATGCTGATACCGAGCTCACGCATAGTCTCAACGGTCATCTCAATATGGGGCATCGAAGGCACCGGTCCACCCTCGTGCCGCAGCACCAGACCCCGCTCAAAACGGCAGGCAGCCAGCAGCAGGGCAGAGACAAACTGGGAAGAACCCGAAGCATCAATGGTCAGTTCGGGCACCTGCACCGAACCGGCAGAAACGACCGTGAAGGGCAGGGAGCCGCGACCGGCGTCCGCAACCTCAACGCCCAGGCCCCGCAGGGCCTCAATCACCGGCAGCATGGGGCGCACCCGCGCATGCTCATCGCCATCGAAATGGAAAGTACCGGGCAGCAGGGCAGCAACCGGGGGCACAAAACGCATCACAGTACCCGCCAATCCCACATCAATGGAGGCCTCACGGGCAACGGTCGCAGAAAAATCTAGGGGAGTCACCCGCAGATCAGGGCCAAAGGCACTACCGGTTTCAATCTCTTCAAAACGGGCACCCAGAGCAGTCAGCGCAGCCACCATCAGCTGCGAATCGCGCGAATGCAGGGGAGCATGAATCACCGAGGGGCTATCGGCTAAAGCCGCCAGCAGCAGGTAGCGATTGGTGAGCGACTTAGACCCGGGAATCTCCACCCGGGCATGGGCACCGCCGGGCACCGTAACGGTGGGCGCTAGCCAGTCTCCATCGGCAACTAGGGGCTGCTTGGTCGCATCAACCACAAATAAAACCTACTTCGGAATCAGTTATTACGGCGTACTCCCTCCCTATTTTAGGTGGGCGGGGCGGCAAACAAGAAAACCCCGCACCGGTTTGGTGCGGGGTTTATCGAAAGTTCGCGGGAGCTTACACCCGGTAGGGGCCAGCTTAGGCGAAGAGGTCCTCAACCTTTTTCTGGGCGTCAGAAGCAGCGTCCTGAACATCGGATGCCAGCTGATGGGACTTCTTAGCTACCTGATCACCCAGCTTGGAAGCGCGCCAGGCCAGTGAGGGGTTACCGTCGGTATCAACAGCTGAGATAGCAATAGCGCCCAGCAGGGAGCCATTGAGCACAGCAGCATTGCGGCGGGCAGTCTTCTCTTCCTTAGTCTCAGCCTCGGTAGCGCGATACTCAACGTAAGAGTTAATAGCACCGGTAGCCAGCAGGACGCTCGCAGAAAGACGGGGCAGCTTACCCAGGGCAAAGAGGGCACCGGCAGCTACCTGAGAGCCAGCCAAAGCCTGACCCACCAGCTTCTCCTGGCCACGCAGCACAGAAAGCTGAGGGGCAGAAGTCGCAGTCAGGTTAACCACCTTGGCCAGGTGCTTGGACGATTCGGGGTCACGCAGACGGTCAACACCCGAGATAATAAAGCTTGAAGCCAGCAGAGGGCGAGCAAAACGGCGAACCAATGACATGAGTTCCTCCTTCACGGGGTGCGAGGCCCCTTTGCGGTGTATCACAGATACCTAACACTACTAAGCATACATATAGACCGGCGGATTCAGCCACTTTATTGCACCACTAGCGCAAAATTACTCTGGTGCTGGGGAATAAACTCGCCTCTCTGTCGTTACACATGACGAGATTTGTTCAAGGTTTCGCAGGCTCACGCTCGCTGTCGACCCTCTCGCTGGTTCGCTAGCGCTCACAAGCGATTCACGCCAGCCCCGAGCCAACAGCTTCGCTGTGAGCCTGTTCAACCAGTACAGGCTTCGTTGTACTCGGCGCGTAGCTGCGTCCATTGGCAGGTACAGTAAGACAAAAGACCACAGCACACCTGGAGGGAAATGACAGCCACGCCCCCGGCCCCCAGCACTGAACCTGCGCCGACCACCGACGTCCTCGCCCCCGAAGGCAACGAACCCGATGTACGCTCCCGCGAAACCGACGCCGAGCGCAAAGCTCGTTTCGAACGAGAAGCCCTACTGTACGTAGACCAGCTCTACGCCGCCGCCCTGCGTATGGCCCGTAACCCGCAGGACGCCGAAGACCTCGTCCAAGAGGCCTACATGAAAGCCTTCTCCGCCTTCCACCAGTACAAGCCCGGAACCAACCTCAAAGCCTGGCTCTACCGGATCCTCACCAACACCTACATCAACGTCTACCGCAAACGCCAACGCGAGCCCTACCAGGCCAACACTGACACTGTCGAAGACTGGCAGCTAGCCCAGGCTGGAGCTCATGACTCCAAGGGCCTACCCTCTGCGGAGAACGAAGCCCTCGCCCACCTGCCCGACAGCGATATCAAAGAGGCTCTGCAGTCCATCCCCGAAGACTTCCGCATGGCCGTCTACTACTCCGATGTTGAAGGATTCTCCTACAAGGAAATCTCCGAGATCATGGACACCCCCATCGGCACCGTCATGTCCCGCCTGCACCGCGGCCGCAAACTGCTCAGAGACAAACTCACCGACTACGCCGCCGAACGCGGCATCAAAACCACGACCACCGGCAAGGCCGGCGCCCGCCAAACCGCTAGGGCCTAAGAAAGGAGCCACCAATGACCGCCGTACACAACCCGAGCCCTTCTACCCCCTGCGAAGAGCGCCTGGCCAAGATCTACACCTACATTGACGACCCGCTCAGCTGCCAGGACCTTGAAGAACTCCAAGCCCACCTGGCCGAATGTGAAACCTGCGCCAAGGAATACGACCTAGAGTGCATCATCCGCCAAGCAGTGCGCCGCACCTGCAAGGAAACCGCTCCCGTCGACCTCAAAAGCCGTATCCGCGCCTGCATCGACGACATCCATACCGAAGGGCACCCGGCAGCTAACTAGCCAATAACAAAGGGCCCCTGCTCGCTTCTGCGAGTAGGGGCCCTTGTCGATTGCCTTATGAGTTGGGGCGCTTACCGTGGTTAGCGCTACCCTTACGGCGATCCTTACGCTTGCGACCGCGCTTGCTCATGAGAGCCTCCTTGATCAAGGTGGAGTGCCCGTCAGGATAACGGAGCACAAATGGTCGATAGCACCTTAGAATAGGCACTTCTCACTATTTTCGCATACCTTGGCTAGCTTTGCACACCCCGGGTTGGTCACAGGGGCAGGTGCCAGCCAGGTACTTCCTTAAACGGGCTCTGAAATCTGAAGCCAGTTGTACCAGCCGCGGTGCAGAACCAGCCAGGCAATCAGGCCGTAGCCGGACTGACCGGGGTGGCCGTCGTTCGCTGCCAGGTCATTGCGCCACTGCTCATGGTGCAGCAGGGGGTTGAAGGTATCAACGTAGACGTGGTTACGGCGGGTCACCACATCGGCGTAGGCTGCCGACAGATCGGCAATCTTGCGGTTACGCTCAGCATCGAGAGTGGGCGGGGGGCCAACAACCAGAACCTTCACGTTGTTCTGGGAGGCCATATCGACCATGTTCGCCAGGTTCAGGCGGGAGCGGGCGCTGGTGAGGCCCAGGTCGATGTCGAAGGTTGAGGGGGCAATGACCAGGCGATTTTCGTGGCCCTGGGCAAAGCGACGGCTGGCTTCTTCAAACCAGCGAGCGTTGAGCTGTTCGCTGCCCTCACCGGGGGCTGCCAGATTATAGGCAGAGATAGAGGCAGAGGCCTGAGGGGTACGCGCCATAACGCGCCCGAACCACCCGAGGGTGCGGGGGTCCCCGACGCCTGCGAGCAGATCATCGCCAACGGCTACAAGTCGAATTTTTCGCTGATCCACGTGTTTCTTTCTACAAGGTTGAGGGGCGGTAAACCCCGCAACGTTGGTCTCGTTCGTTCTGTACCAGTCTAAACCCTGGAGCCCGCCAGTGCACGGTGGGCGCACCGCAAACGGGCAGCGCCCGGGTCTTGAAGATCAAGACCCGGGCACAAGAGCTGGGCAAAGCCCTAGCCTAGCGGTCGAATACCTCGGAGATGAGGTTATCGAGCTCACGCTGGTGACGTTTACCGGTACCGGCTGCGGGGGAAGCAGCTGCCGGGCGGGAAATCAGCTTCATACGGTAGTCAATCTGGGGGAGCAGGTTGACAGCCATGAAGGGCCACTGGCCCTGGTTGGCAGGTTCGTCCTGGGCCCAGACCAGTTCCGCATTGGGGTAGGCAGCAATCTGCTCCTTGATCTCTGCGGACGGCAGGGGGTAGAGCTGCTCGACTCGCACAATTGCGGTGCTCTTATCGCCGCGCTTAGCGCGCTCTGCTTCCAGATCGTAGTAGAGACGGCCCGAGACGAAGACCAGGCGGGTTACATCAGCGGGGTTCAGGTTACCCTGGTCCTCGATGACGGGCTTGAAGCTACCGCTGGTGAAGTCTTCAACCGACGAGGCAGCAGCCTTGAGGCGCAGCAGCTGCTTGGGGGTGATAACAATCAGCGGCTTGTGCGGACGGGAGTGGGCCTGACGGCGCAGCAGGTGGAAGTGGTTTGCCGGGGTCGAGGGAACAGCAACGGTCATGTTGTTCTCGGCGCACAGCTGCAGGTAGCGCTCCATACGGGCCGATGAGTGGTCAGGGCCCTGGCCCTCAAAACCGTGGGGGAGCAGCAGAACCAGTGAGGAACGCTGGGCCCACTTCTGCTCTGCTGACGAGATGAACTCATCAACGATGGTCTGGGCGCCGTTGGCGAAGTCACCGAACTGGGCCTCCCAGAGCACCAGGGAGTCCGGGCGTTCTACGGAGTAGCCGTACTCGAAGCCCATGACGCCGTACTCGGAGAGCAGGGAGTTGTAGATGGAGTACTTGCCCTGGGTTTCTGAGAGGTTGGCCAAGGGGTTCCACTCTTCGTCGGTCAGAGAGTCGTGGAGCACGGAGTGGCGCTGGACGAAGGTGCCGCGCTGGACGTCCTGACCGGTCAGGCGCACATCGCGGCCTTCCAGTAGCAGGGAGGCGAAGGCAGCAAGCTCGCCGAAGCCCCAGTTGATGTTGCCCTCGGTTGACATCTTGACGCGCTGTTCAAGCAGCTTCTTGAGCTTCTTGTGCACAGTGAAACCCTCGGGAATCTTGCCGAAGGCCTGACCGATCTGAGCCAGGGTCTCAGCAGAGATAGCGGTCTCGCCGGCAACGTGAACGGAGTCCTCATTCTGCTGGGCAGCAGGGCGCTCGATGTTAGAAACAGCGGCAGCGTCTGCGGTGACCAGGGGAGCGGAGGACGACTGGGCCTCGTGAGTCTCAGTGAAGATCTGCTCCAGGCGGGACTGGTAGTCCTTCAGAGCGCGCTCGGCCTCGTCCTGGGAGATGTCACCGCGACCAACTAGGGCCTCAGTGTAAATCTTGCGGGTTGAGGGAAGCTCCTCAATCTGCTGGTACATCTTGGGCTGGGTCATCGAGGGGTCATCGGCCTCGTTGTGGCCGCGGCGGCGGTAGCAGACCAGGTCGATGACGACGTCCTTGTTGAAGGCCTGACGGTAGGCGAAGGCGATGGAGCCTGCGCGGACGACGGCCTCGGGGTCATCGGCATTCACGTGCAGCACGGGAGCCTGGATCATGCGGGCGATGTCGGTGGAGTAGGTTGCGGTACGACCATCGCGCGGGGTGGTGGTGAAGCCCACCTGGTTGTTGACCACGATGTGTACGGTACCGCCGGTGGTGTAGCCCTCAAGCTTGGACATCTGCAGGGTTTCTAGCACGATGCCCTGGCCAGCGAAGGCGGCGTCACCGTGAACCAGGATCGGCAGTACAGGGTAGTTGCCGATGCCCTGTTCAGCCAGGGTGTCCTGCTTAGCGCGGACGATACCTTCGAGCACGGTATTGACGGCTTCAAGGTGGGAGGGGTTAGCGGCCAGGTAGACCTGGGTCTGGTTGCCGTTGTGGGAGGTGAAGATACCCTCGGTGCCCAGGTGGTACTTGACGTCACCGGAGCCGCCGGTCAGGCGGGGGTCCATCTGGCCCTCAAACTCGCGGAAAATCTGGGCGTAGGACTTACCCGCAATGTTGGTCAGTACGTTGAGGCGGCCGCGGTGGGCCATACCGATACCAACGCCCGAGAGGCCGGCGTCCGCTGCCTCAGAGATGACGGAGTCCAGCAGCGGAATCAGGGATTCGCCGCCTTCCAGGGAGAAGCGCTTCTGGCCCAGGTACTTGGTCTGCAGGAAGGTTTCGAAGGCCTCGGCTGCGTTCAGGGTGCCCAGCACGCGGAACTGCTCGTCGCGCGAGGGCTTGGTGTAGCCGTGCTCCAGGCGGTCCTGGAACCACTGGCGCTCTTCGGGGTTCTCGATGTGCATGTACTCCACGCCCAGGGTGCGGGTGTAGGCCTCGCGCAGCAGCTCAAGAATGGTGCGCAGGGGCAGGGATTCCTTTTCGCCGAAGCCACCGGTGGGCCAGTAGCGGTCAAGATCCCAGAGGGTCAGGCCGTAGTTCTCCAGACGCAGGTCGGGGTGAGAGAGCATCTGGTAGCCGATGGGGTTGGTCTGGGCAATCAGGTGGCCGCGCACGCGGAAAGCGTGAATGAGCTGCTGGATACGGGCAACCTTAGAAATTTCTGCTTCGGGGTTGACCTGGTTATCACGAGCCCAGCGGACGGGCTCAAAGGGAATGCGCAGATCCTCAAAAATCTGGTCGTAGAAGCCGTCGCCACCGAGCAGGTAGTGCTCCACAATCTTGAGGAACTCGCCGGAACCTGCACCCTGGATGACGCGGTGGTCGTAGGTGGAAGTGAGAGTCAGAATCTTGGAGACGCCGTTGCGGGCAATGACCTTTTCTGAGGTACCGCGGTACTCGGCGGGGTAGTCAAGGGCACCTGCACCGATGATGGCTGCCTGGCCCTTAGAGAGGCGGGGAACGGAGTGGACGGTGCCGATACCGCCGGGGTTGGTCAGTGAGACGGTGGTGCCTGCGAAGTCCTCAACGCCGAGCTTGCCCTCACGGCCGCGCTTGACGATGTCGTTGTAGGCTTCCCAGAACTCTGAGAAGGAGAGCTTCTCTGCACCCTTGATGTTGGGTACAACCAGGTTGCGGGAGCCGTCGGGGCGGGGTAGATCGATGGCCAGGCCGAAGTTAACGTGGGCGTGCTGGATAGCGGCGGGCTTGCCCTTGGCGTCCTCACCGTAGCTGACGTTCATGGAGGGGAAGGCTGCAAGAGCGCGGATGATGGCGTAGCCGATGATATGGGTGAAGGAGACCTTACCGCCGCGGGTGCGGGCCAGGTAGCTGTTGATTTC
The DNA here is from genome assembly GCF_053547255.1 of Rothia sp. 11273D007AR. Taxonomy (NCBI): domain Bacteria; kingdom Bacillati; phylum Actinomycetota; class Actinomycetes; order Micrococcales; family Micrococcaceae; genus Rothia; species Rothia sp. 11273D007AR. Next base: position 105,436 of record NZ_JBPPWJ010000003.1, read on the forward strand.
GGTGCGGTTATCGATCAGCAGCTTGGCGGGGATAGCGCGGACGGTGGTTGCGGTGGGTACGCTCAGGGACTCGTCCATGTTGGAGGCTACCGCCTTGGCGGGGCCGCGCAGGGTAACAATCTGGTCTTCTTGGGGAGCGTCGCTCACGGGTTCTTCCTTCGGGGTGGCGGGCTTGGTCGCTGCGGGGTTGCTTGCCTTGGGAGCTGCCTGCGGGGCTGACTTGGGGTCAGCTTCAGGGGCAGGGGTCTTGGGAGCGGAGGGAACGGGGGCCTTGGTGGGCTTTTCCTTCGCCGGTGCGGACGCTGCAGCGGGCGCCGGTGCCTGCTGCGAGCTGGGTGCGCTGCCGGTTGTGCCTGCCCACTGATCAAACAGGGGCCACCACGTCTCGTCGACTGAGTTGCGGTCTTGCTCGTACTTCTCAAAGAGCTCTTCGACGAGCCACTCGTTACCCGCGAACTCTTCGGGAACAGTATGTTCTGGCTGGTTTGGCACTTCTCTTACGCCTCTTCCATCTCTTGTGATTGCTGGGTGCCAAAACCGCTTTTGGCACGAGGTGGGCGGGCATCGCACACTACATTGGGCGCGTGATGTACCGCATATCTTTGTCTAGTTTAGAAGTGTTTTGGGGGTTCGTCCAACGCACTACTTTCTATGACATCTCACTGTGAGACTGTCTGGCAGAAATAGGCTGGCATTTCGCAGGGGGTGAAAGGGAGCCCACTGAGTAAAGCAAAAGTTATTCGCTAGAATTGACCACTATGGAAGACCCTTCTAGTTACTGCGCACCTTCGCAGCCCTCACGAGCGCTTTGGCGCGCATCATCCTTTAACCCGACCACGGGCGTCCGCACCTGCTGCGGCCAGCACCCCGCCCAGCAGGCGGTGAGAGCCTAAACCATGGAATGGCTCCTGCTTCTCATCGGCTTTGCCCTGATTCTGGGTACCGGCTTCTTCGTGGCCGTAGAATTTTCGCTGGTAGCCCTTGATCAGTCCAAGGTCCAGCAAGAAATTGATAGGGGAGACGCCGCGGGTGAACGAGTGCTCGCCTGCCTCAAATCCCTCTCAACCCAGCTATCAAGCTGCCAGCTGGGTATCACCATCACCACCCTGCTTACCGGTTACACCCTCGACAGCGGTATCAACGCCCTAGCCGGCGACACCATCGCGTCCTGGGGGTTGGCCCCCTCTGTGGCCTCGGCACTCACCCTGATTTTCTCTATGGGTATCGCCACCTTGCTCTCCATGATTATCGGCGAGCTGGTGCCCAAGAACCTGGCGATTGCCGAGCCCTACCGCGTGGCCCGAACCCTGGCCCCGGCCCAGCTGCTTTTCACTAAGGTGATGGGCCCCATCGTCCGCACCGCTAACGGGTCAGCAAACTGGGTACTCCACCGCTTCGGCATGGAAGCTAAGGAAGAACTCTCGGCAGCCCGTTCACCCGAAGAGCTTTCTTCAATGGTGCGCCGCTCAGCTGACCTGGGCACCTTGGACTCCGACACTGCCCGCTTCGTCGATAAGACCCTTTCCTTCGCCGAGCTCACTGCAGCAGACGTTATGACCCCGCGCCGCAAGGTCATCATGCTCGAAGATACCGCTCCTGTTAGCGATGTCATCGAGCTGGCCCGTACCACCGGCCACTCCCGCTTCCCCCTCTACCGGGAAGACCAGGACAACATCGTGGGTGTCGTGCACGTGAAGAAAGCTGTGGGCCTTCCCCTCGATAAGCGCGACACGCTGGAAGCCGGAACGCTCATGGAGGACGTGCTGCAGGTGCCCGAAACCGTGCACCTTGACTCCCTGCTCATGCAGCTACGAGAGGGCGCCCTACAGCTTGCCGTAGTGCTCGACGAATATGGCGGCACCGCCGGCATCACCACTCTTGAAGACCTAGTTGAAGAAATCGTCGGTGAAGTCTCCGATGAACACGACACCAACTCCTTTGACGAACGCCCCCTGCGCGTGGGTAACGGCGACTATATCTTCTCGGGCCTGCTCCGTCCTGATGAGGTCAAGGACTATATCGGCACCCTCGATGTGGATGATGACCCCGCCTACGAAACCATGGGCGGCTTCATGATGGACCACCTGGGCCGAGTTCCCGAAACCGGCGACGTGGTGCCCGTTGAGGGCGGACGCCTGCGCGTAGAAAAGATGGAACAGCGCCGGGTTGACCGCATCCGCTTTATTCCCGAAGCCCTCACCACAGATGACCTCGCCGCTCGAAAGGAGGGGGCCCGATGAACGACTGGGTAGCTATCGCCCTGCTCTTTGTGCTCCTTGCCGGTAACGCCTTTTTCGTGGCCGGTGAGTTCGCCATTATGTCGACCCGCCGCTCCCAGATTGAGCCGCTGGCTGAGACCGGTAATAAGCGCGCGGTCACCGTACTTTATGCGTTGGAGAACGTCTCGCTCATGCTGGCTACCTGCCAGCTGGGTATTACCGTCTGCTCCCTGCTGATTTTGAATGTTTCAGAGCCGGCCCTGCACCACCTGGTGTCTGCACCCCTGGAAAGCTGGGGCATTCCTTACGAGGTGGCTAGCGCTGTAGGCTTTGCCTTCGCGCTGATTCTGGTGACCTACCTGCACGTTATCTTCGGCGAGATGGTGCCCAAGAATATGGCGGTATCGCTGGCTGCCCAGGGCGTTGCCCTGTGGATTGCCCCGCCCCTGGTCACGGTCTCGCGGGTGCTCAAGCCCCTGGTGGGCTTCCTCAACTGGATTGCCGACCACACCCTGCGCCTGATGAAGGTAGAACCTAAGGCCGAGGTGGCCTCAACCTTCACCCTTGATGAGCTTCAAAGCATTGTGGCTCAATCAACCGCAGAGGGAACCGTGGACGACGGCTCCGGTGTGCTGTCTGGCGCCCTGGAATTCAGCTCGAAGACCGTTGCTGAGATTATGGTGCCCAGTGACCAGCTGGTTACCATGAACTTCCCCTGTACGCCCGCTGAGCTGGAAAAGGCTGTTGCCCACACCGGCTACTCCCGCTTCGTGATGAAGGACGAGCAAGACGGCACCTACATGGGCTACCTGCACATCAAGGACGCCCTGGTCTACGAAGCTGACCGCATGGACCAGCCCATTGCCTGGTCTAAGCTACGTCAGATGTCGATCGTCAAGCCTGACACCGACATCGATGAGGCTCTTGCCACCATGCAGCGCAATCGGGCCCACGTCTCCCACGTGGTTGACGCCCAGGGTCAGAGTGTTGGCGTGCTCTTCTTGGAAGACGTCCTCGAAGAACTGGTCGGTGAAATTAAGGACACCACCCAGGAGCACGTGCGCCGCCGCGAGGAGGCCGCTTCAAAGCACAGCGCCGACTAGTTTCCTCTAGCTAGCTACCGGTTTCTGCCGGTGCGCGGACGCCCGCCTCGCCTTTCCTGCCCCGTGGCAGGGAAGATAGGGCGGGCGTCCTTTTATTCCTAGCGTGGAGCGGATGTGATGCGGTGTACCTGCTTTTTATTTGCGAACCGTTCGCAGAAAGGAGTAGGCTGGCAGAAGCCCTATCCCTTACTCTGTACCAAAGGACAGCGCCATGCGAAAGATTTTCCCCACCGTCTCACTGCTTGCCGTATCGGCGCTGGCCCTCTCTGCCTGCGGGTCAAGCGGGACGAGCGCGTCCTCGTCCTCAAACGACGGAACCCTGCAGGTCGTCACCACCACCGACGTCTATGCCGATGTGGTGGCAGCAGTCGGCGGCGATAAGGTAGAGGTCACCCCGCTCATCGCCTCAACCGCTGTGGACCCCCACTCCTACGAAGCCACCAGCCAGGACCGCCTGACCGTAAAAGACGCTGACCTGGTTGTCGTCAACGGCGGCGGCTACGACACCTTCCTCACCGAAATGGCCGGCACCGATAACCCCGACCAGATCGTGGTGAACGCGGTAGAACTCTCGGGCCTCTTTAGCGCCGACGACCTGGCCCACATGGCAGAAGAGCACAGCTCCACCGGTGAAGACCACTCTGACCACGTGCACTCCTACAACGAGCACGTCTGGTACGACCTGGACACCATGAAGAAGGTAGCTGATCAGGTGGCAGCCGACCTGGCTGAGCTCGACCCCGCCAACGCTGACGCCTACACTAGCGCAGCTGCCACCTTCTCCACCGATGCTGACCAGCTACTTGACCGTCTCAAGGCTATCGACACCGAAGAGCGTACCTACCTGGCGACCGAGCCGGTCTCGGGCTACATGCTGGAGGACGCCGGCTTCACCGACTCCACCCCGGCAGATTTGATCGCAGCGGTCGATAGCGAAAGCGATATCGCCCCCCTGACCCTGCAGGAAGCCAAAGACGCCCTCACCGGCGGCAGCATCGACCTGCTGGCCTTCAACGAGCAGACCCAGACCGCCCAGACCACCGAAATCTATACCTTCGCTCAGGAAGCCGGAGTTGCCAGTGTCTCCTTCACCGAGACCCTGCCCGAGAACACCGGCTACGTGGACTGGATGACCCAGAACATCGACAACCTAGAAAAGGCAGTAGCATAAAGCCTATGGCTCACTCTTCTACCCAGCTCGCCCCCGCCCTTACGGTGACCGGGGGCGGGCTTTCCTTTGGCCACCGTACCCTGTGGCAGGATCTCAACCTCACCGTCGAACAGGGCGAATATTTTGCCGTCCTGGGGCCCAATGGCTCGGGCAAATCGACCTTTATCAAGGTCATTTTGGGTCTGACCCAGCTGAGCGCCGGCAAAATTTCGGTTCTGGGTGCCCCTGCCCGCCTGGGGAACCCCGGCGTCGGCTACATTCCCCAGCAGAAGGCAATTGGTACCGAGATGCCCCTGCGGGCCCGCGATTTTGTGGGGCTGGGAGTGGACGGCCACCGCTGGGGCTTCCGCGTGAAGAACCGGGCCTACCGGGAGAAGGTTGACTCCCTGCTCGATGCGGTTGGTGCCAGCGACTACGCCAATGTGCCGGTGGGGCTTCTATCGGGCGGCGAGCAGCAGCGCCTGCGTATCGCCCAGGCCCTTGCCAATGACCCCAAGATTATCCTGGCAGATGAGGCCCTGCTTTCTTTGGACCTCAACCACCAGTACGCTGTCTCAGACCTGATTCACCGCTACAACCGGGATCACGGAGCTACGGTCGTTTTCGTGACCCACGAAATCAACCCCATCATCGACCATGTAGACCGCCTGCTCTACCTCGCGGGAGGACGCTTCACCGTGGGGTCGGTGGAGCAGGTTATGCGGAGCGAGGTGCTCACCGACCTCTACCAGACTCCGGTATCGGTGATACAGACCAACGGCCGCTACGTGGTGGTGGGCGGCGAGCACGGGGAGCACCACTGCGCCCTAGAAACCGACCACCCCCAGCTACTTGCACCCGCGAAAGGGGTAGATAACCGATGACTTTTGCGGACTTTATGGGCAAGGTCTTTGTCTTTGACCGCTACGGTGAGCTGGTGGCCCTGCTGAGCCAGTCCATTATCGCCGGGGCTATCTTGGGTGTGATCGGTGGCTTTGTAGGCCTCTTTGTGATGCTCCGCCGTCACGCTTTTGCGGTGCACGCCATCGCCGAGATGTCTTTTGCTGGAGCTGCCCTCTTCCTACTCCTGGGCTATAACGTGGTCACCGGTTCCCTGGTGGGCTCCATTATCTCTGCCCTCTTGATTGCCCTGATGGGCGCCCGGGCCCACGAAAACGATTCTATTATCGGTGCACTGATGCCCTTTGGGCTGGGGCTGGGAATCCTCTTTCTCTCCCTCTACTCGGGCAGAGCAGCTAACAAATTCTCGCTGCTGACCGGCCAAATCGTTTCAGTTGACTCTGCCCAACTGACCTCTATGATCATCGGCGGGGTGGTGATTATTGCGGCCCTGGCTATCATGTGGCGGCCGCTCATGTTCGCCTCGCTTGACCCGGTGGTTGCCTCAGCCAAGGGGGTGCCGCTGAAGGCCCTTTCCATTGCTTTCATGATTGTGCTGGGTATTGCCACAGCCCTGTCGGTGCAGGTGGTGGGCTCCCTGCTGGTTCTGGCCCTGCTGATTACCCCGGCAGCGGCAGCCCTGCAAATCACAGCCTCGCCCCTGCGCGCTCTAATTCTTTCAGTGCTCTTTGCAGAAACAGCCATGGTGGGCGGTATTCTTCTGGCTCTGGCAGGCTCCCTGCCTATCAGCCCCTACGTGACCACCCTGTCTTTCCTCATCTTCGTGGTCTGCCGCCTGGTACGAGCCGTCCGTCAGCGCTACTCAGCATCGGGGCGCGTCCGCTCATCTGAAGCCGCAGCAGCACCTAGCCCTGCTGGTGGGCAGAGCAGTTAGAGCAGACCCCGGTAATCTCAATGACGTGCTTGACCTCGGTGTAGCCGTTCTTTGCCGCAATCGCCAGGGCTAGCTCTTCAAGCTCGGGAATCTCAAATTCCCGGGCAGCCCCACAGATACGGCAGAGCAGGTGATGGTGGTGGTGCTCGGAGTCGCAGCGGCGGTAGATAGCTTCGCCGTCCTCGGTCTTGAGGGCCTCTACCTCACCGGTGCCCACCATGGACTGCAAGAGACGGTAGGTGGTTGCCAGCGACACCTTATCGCCGCGCGAGAGCATGAGCTGGTGCAGGTCTTGAGCAGAAATAAAGTCTTCGAGGGTTTCGAGGGTTGCGGTGACTGCCCGGCGCTGTTTAGTGTTGCGGATTTCGGTGGGCTTGCTGGCTGACGACGCTGAGTTGGTGTTCACGGGTCATTCCCTCGTCTAAAATCGGTCTCTCTCTGTGCCTACTGTACACCAGGTTCCCCGGGGCAGAAACGGCCCTCGCGCGGGGCGAAAAACAACGTTTTCACGTAACAGCGTATGTGTTCAGCAGAAAGAAACCGTCAGCTCCAACTAGTCTGACTGTGGTGGGAGCTACTAGGGTGGTAGGTATGAAACTTACGAAATACACCCACTCCTGCGTCAGGCTCGAAAAGGACGGCGCCGTGCTGGTGCTCGACCCCGGCAACTTCTCCGAGGTCGAGCAGGCACTGGATGGGGCCCACCATATTCTGGTCACCCACGTGCACCCCGATCACTTCGACGAGGGCAAGGTGGTTGCTTTTCTGCGAGAAAACCCGCAGGCCACCATTCACGCCCCCGCCGCAGTGGTCGATGCTGTGCTGGCGGCCCTGCCCGAGGCTCTTGCAAAGTCGGTGGAAGCTGATGGGGAGCTGACTCTCTCGTCCTTCTCTATCAAAACCTTCGGTGGCAACCACGCTGTCATCCACCCCCTGCTGCCGGTGATTGATAACGTGGGCTACCTGATTGACGATAACCTCTTCCACCCAGGGGATTCTTTTGTGGTGCCCCACGGCATTGAGGTGGGCACTCTGCTGGTGCCGATTCACGCTCCCTGGAACAAGATCCAGGAGGTCATTGACTTCATTATCGCTGTGCGTGCCCCGCGGGCCTTCCAGATTCATGATTCACTGCTTGCTGAAAACGGTCGAAACATGATTGTTGGCCATGCAACCAACTTTGGTCAGAAGTACGGCACCACCTTTGAGTACCTGGCCCCCGGCCAGTCTGTAGAGATTTAGGAGTAAGCCCCATGAGCACTGTTTTTACCAAGATTATTAACCGCGAGCTGCCCGGCCGTTTTATCTGGGAGGACGAGCAGGTAGTTGCCTTCTTGACTATTGAGCCCTTCCAGTATGGCCATACTCTGGTGGTTCCCAAGGCTGAGATTGACCACTGGGTTGACCTGCCCGAGGAGCTCTCTGCCCATCTCTTTGACGTGGCTCAGAAGGTATCGAAGGGCCTGATGAAGGCTTTTGAGCCCACCCGTGTGGGCATGATTATTGCCGGTTTTGATGTGCCCCATACCCATATTCATGTGTGGCCCGCTGTTGACCAGAGCGAGTTCACTTTCGAACAGGCTAACCGTAACCCCGATGCAGCTGCCATGGACGAGGCTGCTGAAAAGCTGCGGGCAGCCCTGACCGAGCTGGGCTACGGCGACTCGGTAGCTTCCTAGCCCTCCGCCAGGTAGGTACCATCTAAATCAGAAAAACCCACCAACTAGGTGGGTTTTTCTGATTTAGATGGTCTTTTCTGGTGTAGTGGCTGAGTGTCTGGGGCGTAGGGGCCGACGGCCTAAAAATAAGTAAAGTGTGTTTGACATAGCTTCGCGCCTGTATGTAAAGTTTATTTCACATCAACTGTAAAGTAACCTTTACATAAGGAGATAGCATGAGCATCGACAAGACCCAAAGCACCTGGGGCCGTTCTCGCTTCGGTGGTAGCCAAGCAACCCTGATACTTGTCAGTATTCTGGGTGCAACTGCACTGGCCCAGCTACTGGCCTGGGGCATTATTGTCATTAGTTCTGAGCAGGTCACCTGGTGGTGGGTGCCGGTTGCCTCGTTAGCTTTTGTTCCGGTGTTAGCCGCCACCTTTTGGGCGCTTCTGGTCGACCGAAACACCGTCAAAGGAGCCACTCGCAACCCAGAATCCAGCATCGAAAACCACTGGTACGGAAAGGCCGCAGAAACTACCTTTCACCTCATGATTGCAGTGATGGGGCTGGGTGCCGGGGCTTTCGCTATCTTCGACTGGCAGGTATCGCCGGCCCTTCTGCTGACCTCCGTCACCGTACTTGCCATGCTGGTCTTCCTTGTGAGCTACCAGGTCTACAAGCGTAAGGATGCATAGCCTGTGCAGAACCAGCTCAAAGAACTACGTGCTGAGCGGGGCTACTCTCAGCAGCAGCTCGCCGACGTGCTCGGAGTGTCACGCCAGACCGTCATCTCAATTGAGAAAGGACGTTTTGACCCGTCCCTGCCCCTGGCCTTCCAGCTTGCTGAAGTTTTCGGTTGCCGGATCGAGGATATTTTCTTCCCCGATGCTCCCGAGAACAACTAGAAGAGAGAAATGACCAGGAAAATCGGAAAAACCCACCAACTAGGTGGGTTTTTCTGATTTAGATGGTACCTAGGGCAAGGACGGGCGGGCCTAGGCGTTCTTGATGGCCTCCATAGCCTCACGCAGGGCCTTAGCCACCCGCTTCTCGCTGACGGTGTAGGCGGTGCCGAGTTCCTGGGCGAAGAAGCTCACGCGCAGTTCCTCAATCATCCAGCCGACCTGCTCCAGCTCGGGAGTCGGCACCGTACCCCCTGGCAGGGACTGCACAGCCTTATCGTAGGCGTCCTCAAGTTCCTGCACGGTCAGCATGAGCTGGTTATCCCGGTTGACGTTCGGCCCCAGCTTCTCAATGCGCTTGGTAATGGCCTTAAGGTAGCGGGGCAGATGATGAAGCTGCACCGCACCGGTGGACGCCACAAAGCCCGGGTAAACCAGGTTCTCCAGCTGGCTCTTCATATCGCTCATGGCATGAATAACCGCCAGGGAGGTGGACTTCTTAATGAGCTTCTGTACCTTAGCCGTCTCAGAGAGAATATCGGCTACCAGCTTGGTGATCACAAAGACCGTATCAATCAGCTCAGCCCGCACGCTGTTATATAGGGCGGTGTAGGCCTCCCGGGTAAAGGGCGGGGTAGCTGGGGTGAGCTGGTCGATTGCCGCGACCGTACAGTCACTAATCAAGGAGTCAATTGACCCGTGGGGGTTCTGGGTGAAGACCAGTTTTTCCCGGTTATTCAGGTGCTCAGAGACGTAGCGCTCAGGTGAGGGGGTGTTGAGCTTGAGCAGACGGATGACGCCCCCGCGCTGGGCGGCGGTGGCCTCAGCCTCGGTGGGGAAGATCCGCACCGCCACGCTTGAACCCTCGTCAACCAGGGCCGGGTAGCCGGCGACAGTCTGGGTGGCAATCACTCGTTCGACCTTGCGGGGCAGATCCTGCTCCGGCCAGTCGGTCAGTCCTGAAACCTCCCGCACAGCCTTGCTGCCGGGGCCCACCGGGGTGGAGGCCTGGGCCCCCTTGGCCCCGGGCACGAGGCTACCAGCGGTGCTGGGAGCTGCAGGGGGCACTGACTTGCTACCGGCGTCCTGGCCCCCCTTCTTACCTGCAGCAAGAGCCGCCATCTTGCCCATTGTCTCGGGGCTAGCGCCAAGTGAGGCAGCTAGGGCGGAGCGAATTTCAGCGTGCAGGAGCCCCCGGAGTTCAACCAGATCCTTACCTTCACCCAGAATCTTGTTCTGGTGGTTGCGCACCTGGAAGGTAAAGCGCAGGTGCTCGGGTACAGCCTCCCAATTAAACTCGGCGGGGTCTACCACGTGCCCCCGCAGGCGGCGCAGCACCAGGGCCAGGGACTCGGTGAGCGAGTCGGTGGCGGGGGAGTAGTCGGCGTTCAGCTTTTCGACTGCCTGGCGGGCAACGTCCGGGGCGGGAACAAAGTTCTTCCGGATCTGCTTGGGCAGGGACTTGATGAGGGCCGTCACCAGTTCCTCACGCAAACCGGGAATCAGCCACTGGAAAGGAGCCGGTTCAAGCTGACCCAAGAAAAGCACCGGAACCTGCACCGCGATACCGTCCGTCTGCGTCTGAGAGGAGCGCACCCCGCCAATCTGCACGGTCGGGGCGTACTCGTAGCGCAGATCCAGGGCAAGCTCCCCGCCAGAGGTGCGGGCTATCCAGGTGCGGGGGAAGAGGGATTCGTCGTAGTCAGCTGCCTCTTCATCAATCAGGTTCTCGGGGGTGAAGTCGAGCAGGTGCTCGTTGACCCGGCGCTCATCCTTCCACCAGCGGTCAAAGTGGCGCTCAGAGACGACGTGCTCGGGTATGCGGGCGTTGTAAAAGTCAAACAGAACAGCGTCGTCCACGCGCAGGTCGCGGCGGCGCAGGCGAGCCTCAAGCTCCTCAACCTCAGCCAGAGCCTTCTGATTGCGGGCAAAGAAGCGGTGACGGGTCTGCCAGTCACCCTCCACCAGGGCAGACTGAATAAAGATTTCGCGGGCAGCTACCGGGTCAACCCGCCAGTACTGGATACGGCGGTCGGCAATGATGGGTAGACCGAAGAGGGTGACCTTCTCGTGGGCAAGCACAGAGCCCTGACGGGACGACCAGTGCGGATCAGAGTAGGAATGCTTGAGCAAGGGGCCAGCTAGCTCCTCAACCCACTCGGGCTCAATCTGGGCATTCACCCGCGCCCAGAGACGGGAGGTCTCCACCAGCTCGGCAGACACCAGCCAGACCGGGTTCTTCTTAAAGAGAGCAGAACCGGGGAAAATCGCAAAACGGGTGCCGCGGGCGCCCCGGTACTCGTGGCGGTTCTGCTCATCCTGCATACCGATATGCGACAGCAGACCAGAGAGCAGGGACTTATGCACCTCGGTCTCACTGGCAGCCGGGTCGATTTCACGCCCGCCCTCTACCGTGATACCGGCTGACCGGCCAATTTCCCGCAGCTGGGCAAAGAGATCCTGCCACTCCCGAATACGCAGGAAGTTCAGGTACTCCCTGTGGCACATCTTGCGGAACTGACTCGATGACAGCTCTGCCTGCTTCTCATTGATGTACTGCCAGAGCAAGAGGAAGGAGGTGAAGTCGGACTTCTCATCCTTATAGCGGGCGTGCAGGGAATCGGCTTCGCCCCGGTGCTCGGAGGGGCGCTCGCGGGGGTCCTGAATGGTCAGGGCAGCAGCCAACACCATAATTTCCTTAGCCACCCCGCGCTTGGAGCCCTCAACAATCATGCGGGCCAGGCGGGGGTCAACCGGCAGGGCCGCCATAGCCCGTCCGGCCGCAGTCAGCGGTGAGGACGGACGCCGCCCCCCTCTACCGCGTGCCCCGCGCGTATCGCGGGGGAGGGCGTCCGCCCCATCACGGCCGGGGGTAGCAAGAGCTCCTAGCTCGCGTAGCAGGTTGACGCCGTCGTTGATGGCGCGGGTTTCGGGCGGCTGAACGAAGGGGAACTTCTCAATATCGGCGGGGGACTTGACCACGCCGATTGCGGTCATCTGCAGAATGACCGCGGCCAGGTTGGTGCGGAGAATCTCGGGGTCGGTGAACTCGGCCCGGGCCTGGAAGTCCTCTTCGGAGTAGAGACGGATAGCGATACCGTCAGAGACACGGCCACAACGGCCCGAACGCTGATTGGCTGAGGCCTGCGAAATACGCTCGATGGGCAGGCGCTGCACCTTGGTCCGCGCGGAGTAGCGCGAGATACGGGCGGTGCCGGTATCGATCACGTACTTGATGCCGGGCACGGTCAGGGAGGTTTCAGCCACGTTGGTTGCCAGCACGATGCGGGGCCGGCCACCGGGTTTGAAAACCCTGTGCTGCTCGGCCATCGACAGGCGGGCGTAGAGGGGTAGTACCTCGTAGTCGGCCAGGCGGCGGGTGGATCGCACCATATCCTCGATAGCGTCGGCGGCGTCGCGGATCTCGCGCTCGCCCGAGAAGAAAATCAGAATGTCGCCGGGGGCCTCTTCGGAAAGCTCCCGGATGGCATCAAGTACGCCCTCAATCGGGTCACGGTCGTCGTCCTCGAGGCCGTCACCGGCGTCCGCCTCGTCTTCCCCGCCGTCGCCGGTGCGGGGTTCGCTCAAGGGGCGGTAGCGGATTTCGACCGGGTAGGTACGGCCGGAGACCTCAATGATGGGCGGGGCGTCATCGGGCAGGGTTGCCTCGGCGATTTCTTTTTCTTCGGGGCTGAGGCTGTCATCGACGATGCCGACACCGGGCACAAAGCTGGGGGAGAAGTGGCGGGCAAAACGCTCAGGGTCGATGGTGGCTGAGGTAATGACGATTTTTAGGTCGGGGCGCTGCGGCATAATGCGCTTGAGATAGCCCAGAATGAAGTCAATGTTGAGGGAACGCTCGTGGGCCTCATCAATGATGATGGCCGAGTACTGGCGCAGTAGCCGGTCGTTCTGAATTTCGGCCAGCAGAATACCGTCGGTCATGAGCTTGATAGCGGAGCCTTCGCCCACCTCTGAGGTGAAGCGCACCTGGTAGCCCACCGTTTCGCCGATTGTCTGCCCCAGTTCTTCGGCGATGCGTTCAGCCACCGACCGGGCAGCCAGACGGCGGGGCTGGGTATGGCCAATCATGCCCTTTTCCGCTAGACCCAGTTCAAGGAGCATTTTGGGGAGCTGGGTGGTCTTACCCGAGCCGGTTTCACCCGCGACGATGGTGACCTGGTTGTCGCGAATGGCTGCCATGATGTCGTCCCGGCGGGCAGAGACGGGCAGAGCCTCGGGATAGGTGATTTTTTCGGGAATCAGCGGGGTGTAGGGGCGGCGCTGGTTCGCTTTCTTCCCGCCCTGCTTGCCCCGGGGGGCTGCGCTGCGGCCGCGACGCTGGGAGCGGGCGGGTGCGTCCGCCCCCTCACGAGATCCGGAAGCCTGCTTCTCCCTGCCACCGCGTTTTCCGGCGGTCTGGGGTTCGGTGGGCTCGGATGCGCGGACGCCCGCGCCGTGCATAGCAGCGGCGATAGCGGAAAGGGGCTGGGCGGGAGTGCGGGAAGAATCTGAACTAGACATACTGCCCTCTATTTTAGGGCAGAGCCGGTGCGAACGGTCAGGTTTCACTGGGCGCGTGAAGACTATCGACTATAGTCGATAAAAATATCAAAAAAAGAAGTTTATCGACTATAGTCGATAAACTTTCGGTTCGTTGGTGTGATAAATGGGTTTAAGCCAGCCTACCTATTGAGCTATAACGTCTCGCGTTATAGCCTGGAGCTATGATTCAATCTTTCGCAGATCGAAACACGGAGAAGCTAGCCCAGCGCCAGCGGGTTCCCGTTTTTGACACGCGCATTGAACGAGTTGCTCTAAGGAAACTGAGATTATTGGATGCCGCTACATCACTCAATGACTTGAGAGTGCCCCCGGGTAACCGTCTGGAAGCCCTCAAAGGTGATAGGGCTGGGCAACATAGTATAAGAATTAATGATCAATGGAGAATCTGTTTTACCTGGACTCATGCAGGGCCCGAAGGAGTTGAAATCGTTGATTACCATTAGTTTGCCTCCGGTACACCCCGGGGAGGTTCTCCTCGAAGATTTTATGGAACCCCTTAGCGTGAGCCAGAACCAGGTTGCCCGGGCCATAGGAGTCTCACCGCGTCGGATTAACGACATTGTGCATGGTAGGCGAGCAGTAACAGCTGATACTGCGGCCCGGCTGTCTCGTTATTTTGGCACGAGCGCTGAGTTTTGGCTCAATCTACAGGCCCGGTATGAGCTAGATATGCTTGAAGAAACAAAGGCTGAGACTTTGGCAGCTATCGTTCCATTGAACGCTGCCTAGAGACGGGGACACCCCGTCCTCCTGCCCTGGGGCAGGGGAGCGGGGCGCGGGCGTCCTGACAGAAAATTTAGAGGCTGGCAGCGACGGGGAGAACGAGCTCCATCATGTCGGTGAAAGCGGTCTGGCGCTGCTCGGCGGTGGTCTCAACCCCCTTGAAGAGGTGGTCCGAGACAGTGAAAACAGAGAGAGCCTGTACACCGGCGGCGGCAGCCACAGCGTAGATACCGGCGGTTTCCATCTCAACAGCCAGCACACCCATCTCAGCCCACTTAGCGGCGTCGGAGAAGTCAGAGCGGTAGAAAACGTCAGAAGACAGCACATTACCCACGTTGAGGGTCTTGCCCTGGGCTTCGGCCTCCTTGGCCACAGCCGACAGCAGGGGCCAGGACGCGGTGGGGGCAAAGGTGCCGGGGAGCTTGTAGTGGTGCATGAAGTTAGAATCAGTCGAAGCTGCTGAAGCCACAACCAGGTCGAAAAGGTCAAGGCCCTCAGCCATGCCACCGCAGGTGCCGATACGGATCAGGTTCTTCACGCCAAAGGTGTGAATCAGCTCGTGGGCGTAGAGGCTGGCCGAAGGGATACCCATGCCGGTACCCATGACCGAAATGCGCTGGCCCTTGTAGTCGCCGGTGAAGCCGAACATGTTGCGTACAGTGTTGAACTGTACGACGTTCTCAAGGTAGGTATCGGCAATGAACTTGGCGCGCAGGGGGTCGCCGGGCAGCAGGATGGTTTCGGCAATTTCAGCGCCGTTCGGAGCAATGTGCGGGGTATTGACGGCTTCTGCCATGTCACTCTCATTTCTGGTGCGAAAGGGTGGGGTTTTCCCCCTAGTCTACCCGGCGTCATATAAGCAACCCTACTTAGTAATTTGGTAGTCTGGGAGGGAACGCCGAAAGGAGTATTCAATGACGAAAGCACTCTATCTCACCCTGGTCGCGGCTTTTGGTGCCTCAATTAGCGGCGTCATCGGTCTGTTGCGGGCCTTCGTGCTCCCAGAGCAAGAACTGACGCCCTATCTTATCGGTGTGACGATTGGGGCAGTTGCCCTGACTTTGATGAGCCTGGCTGCCCTGCGCTTCCCCGGCCCCGACCTTCACCTGATCTACCGTCGGCAGTTTACGGCTCGCCCCACTGGTGCCTTCCTGCTGGGCGCGGTGTTCGGGCTAGGAATAGGCCTGCCCCGCATCGACCCGCAGGACTTTATCTTCGATGCTATCTTCTCTATCATTTTTGCCCTGGTTATCGGAGTGATAGCAGCAGTCTGGGTTGCCTTCCGTCGGCCTGCTCCTGATCTAAACTAGGCACATGGAGCTACGCTACTGGGCGCTCACCGACGCCCCTGACCTTTACTCGATTTATCGCACATCCTCAGGCCTGGAGCGGCAGATGCCAGCCCTCACCAGCGAAGAGGACGCCCGGAACCTCATCGAAACCAGCTACCTACCGGCTGAAAACCGGGCTATTTTCTGCCTCAGCGACGAGGGGCGGCCCGCAGGGCTCGTCGGCCTAAACTTTACGGCCCGCAGTGACACCGGAGCCTGGGATAGGGCCTGGGTCTACTACTGGCTAGCTGACCCCTACCGCGGGCGGGGCTACACAAAAGCGGCTCTCACGGCGGTGTGCGCCTGGGCCCTGGGCGAGCCCGACCCCGCACCAACCCTACCTACTCTCGATACCGGCCTGCTGGCGTCCTTACCCTCACCCCGCCTCCGCCGCCTGGAACTGGGCTACCGGGCCAACAACCCCGCGAGCGGAGCCGTTGCCGCCGCAGCCGGGTTCCAGATTGAAGGGATTGAGCAGGAGAAGTTCCTCTACGCCGGGCAGACCTACGACGCGGTGATAGCTGCTAGGCTCCGCAAGGACGGACGCGCCACGGCCAGCCTGCGCCGCCAGGAGGCAGTTTCCCGCCCCGGCTTCCACCACGTTGAACTCTGGATCGAATCCCTGGCAACAGCCCTACCATCCTGGGCCTGGCTCACCCAGCAACTAGGGTGGACGCCCTATCAGGAGTGGCCCGGTGGAATCTCCTGGCAGGCTCATGATGGCTCCTACCTCGTCCTTGAAGAATCCCCCGATACCACCGGCCCCCATAACCGTACCCATGCTGGGCTCAACCACGTGGCCTTCACAGTGCCGTCCGCGGCCTTGCTCGATAAGCTCCGTAGCGAGGCTACCAGCCACGGCTGGAGTGAACTCTTCGCAGACCGATACCCGCATGCAGGCGGCCCCGACCACTACGCCCTCTACCTCGAAAATAAGCAGGGGTTTGAAGTGGAACTCGTTGCCCCAAACTAACCCGCACTTAGTCTGAAAACCCCGCAACTAGTTGCGGGTAAAACAGAATAAATGCGGGGAAGAAGGCGGACGCCGGGCACAAATAGAAAAGACCTGCCAGCGCTTCGCGCATTCTGGCTCCGCTTGTTTTAGCCGGCTAAAAGGCCCCACTGGGGCCTTTCTTCACGCCGGGCACAAAAAGAGAAGGTATGCCAGCGCTTCGCGCATTCTGGCATACCTTCTCTTTTTGTGCCCTCGAAAGGATTCGAACCTTCGACACCCAGCTCCGGAAACTGGTGCTCTATCCACTGAGCTACGAGGGCAACACTGAACCTTCACAATAGATAGTGAAACTCAGACCTGATTACTCTATCAGAAACCCCGCCCCACAACACAAACCGATTACAGTAGGAACAAAGACCAGCGCACCGAAGGGCTGAATCAATGACCACACTCACCGGCAACTACGCGGGAACCAACCACCCCTCCCAGACCTTTGACTTCTACCCGCCCAGTGCGCCCACCGGTGAACATCACCCCGTGCCCCTGCTCATTTACGTCCACGGCGGAGCCTGGCGATTCGGCGATAAATCCTCCTTCCTCTTAGCCGATAACGGTTTACACCGCGTCCGCGAACGCTTCGCCCACGCCGGCTACGCCACAGCCTCCATCAACTACCGCCTCAGCCACGAAGCCCTCTTCCCCGCCCAAATCAACGACCTCAAAACAGCCATCCGCTACTTCAAAACCAGGGCCGAAGACTTCGGAATCGACCCCAACCGTATCGTCCTCGCAGGCGGATCGGCGGGCGGGCACCTGGTCCAGCTAGCCGCCGCCACCGGCCACCTGAACGAGCCCTACCTCGAAGGCCTCTCAGCCAGTGCGCTCACTGCCCGCACCATCGCAGGTGAGTCGGATTCGTCCGTCCGCTGTGCCGTCTCAATCTACGGGGTCAGCGACCTGCGCACCATCTTCGATGACCGCGTGGCCTGGGGCTTCCCCTACGACCACCCCGAGGACGACGGCGCCGAATGGCGGCTACTCGGCTCCACCTACCCCGCCCCGACAGGCACCCCAGCAGAGATCAACTGGGCCAAAGCCCACCCCATCGACTACATACAAGAAGCCCAGAGAACCGGCGACCGAACCCACGCCCCGGTCTACTACATCCACGGCACCGCAGACACCTGCGTACCGCCCAATCAGTCCGTCGAGGCCCACCGTGCCCTCTCAGCCGCCGGAATCGCCACCGAACTCACCCTCATCGGGGGAGCAGAGCACTCCGACCCGGCCATCTACGCCAGTGAGAGCACCTGGGAACATATCATTCGCTGGGTAGGTGAACAGCTCACCCTGTAGACTTGACCCTATGACTCCCGAAGAACTCTCAAGTGCAATTGACGGCGCGCTGACCGCAGCGTTCGAAGCCGGCGAACTGACCCTGACCGACGGCGAAACCGCCCCCTCTGTGCGCGTAGAGCGCCCCAAGAACCGCGACCACGGCGACTGGGCCACCAACATCGCCCTGCAGATTTCTAAAAAGGTGGGGAAGAACCCCCGCGAGGTAGCCCAGATCCTGGCTGCCCGAATCACCGAGATTGCCGGTGTGGCAAGCGTCGATATCGCTGGCCCCGGCTTCCTCAACATCACCCTGGACGCCGCCGCGGCGGGTGAGCTGGCCAAGACCATCGTTGAGCAGGGCTCAGCTTTTGGTACTAATGAAACCCTGGCCGGTCAGACCATCAACCTGGAGTTCGTCTCCGCTAACCCCACCGGCCCCATCCACCTGGGCGGTACCCGCTGGGCCGCTGTGGGTGACTCCCTGGCCCGTATCTTCATCTCCCAGGGTGCCAAGGTCGTGCGTGAGTACTACTTCAACGACCACGGCAACCAGATTGACCGTTTTGCTCGCTCCCTGCTGGCCCGCGCCAAGGGTGAGGAGGCTCCCGAGGACGGCTACGGTGGCGAGTACATCACCGATATCGCCAACCGGGTGCTTGAAGTTCGCCCCGACGCCCTTGACGCCGAAGATCCCCAGGAAGTTTTCCGCGCTACCGGTGTTGAATTCATGTTCGAGGACATCAAGGCCTCCCTGCACGACTTCCACGTCGATTTTGACGTCTACTTCCACGAGAACTCCCTCTTTGAAAACGGCAAGGTAGACGAGCTGCTTGAGAAGCTCAAGGAATCCGAGAACCTCTACTTTAAGGACGGCGCCTGGTGGCTCAAGTCCACCGACTTCGGCGACGATAAGGACCGCGTGGTCATCAAGTCTGACGGCAACGCCGCCTACATCGCCGGTGATATCGCCTACTTCCAGGACAAGACCAAGCGCGAAGAGAACCCCGCTGACCTGGCAATCTACATGCTGGGTGCTGACCACCACGGCTATGTAGCCCGCCTCAAGGCCGCTGCCGCTGCCCTGGGCGATGACCCCAACATGGTTGAGGTCATGATCGGCCAGATGGTTAACCTGGTCAAGGACGGTACGCCCGTGCGTATGTCCAAGCGCGCCGGTACCGTTGTGACCCTGGAAGACCTGGTTGAAATCGTGGGCGTGGATGCAGCCCGCTACTCCCTGACCCGTTACTCGGTAGACTCCAACATCGATATCGACCTGGATCTGCTGACCAAGCAGTCCAACGAGAACCCGGTCTTCTACGTGCAGTACGCCCACGCCCGCACCTGCGCTATCGCCCGCAACGCTGAGGCAGCCGGCGTCACCACCGACTCCGTCGATACCGCCCTGCTGAACTCAGAGGCAGACTCAGCCCTGCTGGCTGCCCTGGGCCAGTTCGCCGGTGCCGTCAAAGAAGCCGCTGACTTCCGTGAGCCCCACCGCGTGGCCCGCTACCTGGAAACCCTGGCCGGTGCCTACCACCGCTGGTACGGTGTCTCCCACGTTGCCCCCAAGGGCGATGAAGAGGTCACCGACCTGCACCGCACCCGCCTGCTGCTGAACAACGCTACCCGCCAGGTATTGGCCAACGGCTTAGGGCTGCTGGGTGTAAGCGCACCGGAGAAGATGTAAATGGGCGCAGAAGCCGCACTGTTCAAGCCCGACTGGCTGAGCTACCCGTCCGCCCCGGCCGACCTTGACCCGGTGATTTGGATGCCCTCCTTCACCCGCTCCAAGACCGGCGAACTTGAGGTAGACGGCATCCCCGTCAGCCGCCTGGTCGCTGACTTCGGAACCCCCGAATACGTCTTTTCTGAGACCACCTTCCGCGCCCGCGCCGCTGAGTTCCGGTCAGCCTTTGAGACCGCTTTTGAGAAGCACGGGGCTGAGGTCTCGGTCTACTACGCCGGTAAGTCCTTCCTGGCAACCTCTGTTGCCAAGTGGGCTGAGGAAGAAGGGCTGTGCCTCGATACCGCCAGCGGCGGGGAGCTGGCTATTGCTATGCGCGCCGGAGTTCCCGGACAGAAAATCGCCCTGCACGGTAACAACAAGTCGGCTGATGAAATCGCCCGCGCCCTGCGCTACGGGGTAGGACGCCTGGTGGCCGACTCGGTGCCCGAGGTGCAGCTCATTGCCCGGGTAGCAGCCGAGCTCGGTCTGGTCGCTCCGGTCATGTTGCGCGTGACCCCGGGCGTCCACGCCTCAACCCACGACTTCATTGCCACCGCCCACGAGGACCAGAAGTTTGGCCAGTCCCTGGCAGCCGGTACAGCACCCCTGGCCGGCCTGTCACTTGAAGAACTGGCCGAACTGGGTATCACGGCGGATGATGCCTACGCCACCGTGGCTGCCGCTCTGGCCCTGGCCAGTGAGCACATTGACCTGCGCGGTTTGCACTGCCATATCGGCTCCCAGATTTTTGAGGCCGAGGGCTTCGGTAAGGCCGCTGAGAAGGTGCTGACCTACATGCAGCAGCTCAATGAGCGCTTTGGCGTGGTGCTGCCCGAGATTGACCTGGGTGGCGGCTACGGTATCGGCTACACCGAGCAGGACACCCCGCGCGGTTCAGCCGATATTGCTACCGAGCTGGCCGACATGGTCTCTAAGACCTGCGCCAACGTGGGTATGGCTATACCTCACCTCTCCTTTGAGCCTGGGCGTTCCATCTCGGGCCCCTCGGGTATCACCCTCTACACGGCCGGTACCATCAAGGACGTGGCGATTGAGGACGAGAACGGGGACACCCGCGTGCGCCGCTACGTCTCGGTCGACGGTGGCATGAGCGATAACCCCCGCCCGGTGCTTTATGAGTCCGACTACGCCGTAACCCTGGCTAACCGGGCTCCGGCAGGGGAGCAGATTCTCTCCCGCGTGGTGGGTAAGCACTGCGAATCCGGCGATATTGTGATTCGCTACTGCTACCTGCCGGCTGACCTGGCAGCGGGAGACATTCTGGCTGTTCCGGCCACCGGTGCCTACAACCACGTTATGGCCTCGAACTACAACTACCTGACCCGCCCGCCGGTCATCGCTACGGCTCAGGGTAAGGAACCGCGCGCTATTATCCGCCGCGAAACTGAAGAAGACATGCTGGCCCGAGACCTGGGTCTAGTTTAGGTTTCTTTACCAGGACGCCGCCTGCCAGCTGCCCTGCCTGCGGGCAGGGAGCGGTGAGGCGGCGTCCTGCCATCAACCACTCCGTGAGAAAATAAAGTTCATACTCTGGGTTATGCTGTCTTACCCGCTAGCATGGTGAGCGTACCCCTGAACCTATTTCCCATCTACGTCAGGAGACGCTCTTGGGCAACACCACCATCAAAGTAGCGCTACTGGGCGCCGGTAACGTCGGCTCGCAGGTAGCCCGCATGCTCACCGAAGACGCCGAGTCCCTGCAAGACCGCATTGGTGCGCCGGTTGAGCTCATCGGTATTGCCGTGCGCGATACCTCAGCCAAGCGCCACTATGAGGCTGCGCCCGAGCTCTACACCACCGATGCCGAGGCGCTGATTGACGCTGCCGATGTGGTCATTGAACTGACCGGCGGTATCGAGCCTGCCCGCACCCGCATCCTGCGTGCTCTGAACGCCGGCAAGTCGGTGGTATCGGGTAACAAAGCCTTGCTGGCTAAGCACGGTGTAGAACTGGCTGCTGCCGCAGCTAAGAGCGGAGCCCAGCTCTCCTATGAGGCTGCGGTTGCTGGTGCTATCCCCATCCTGCGCCCCCTGCGCGACTCTCTGGCCGGTGACCAGATTACCCGCGTGCTGGGCATCATGAACGGCACCACCAACTATATCCTGGACCAGATGGACACCACCGGCGCCCAGTTCACCGACGCCCTGGCCGAGGCTCAGCGCCTGGGCTACGCCGAAGCTGACCCCACCGCCGATATCGAGGGCCACGACGCCGCCTCGAAGGCCGCAATCGTTGCCTCCCTGGCCTTCCACTCTGACTTCACCATCGACGACGTTCACTGCGAGGGCATTACCTCCATCACCGCCGACGATGTGGCGGCAGCCGCTGCCGACGGCTACGTTATCAAGCTCCTTGCGGTCTGCGAAAAGGACGGCGAGGGCATCAACATTCGTGTGAATCCCACCCTGGTGCCCCGCACCCACCCGCTGGCGTCCGTCCACGGTGCTTTCAACGCTGTCTTCGTGCAGGCTGAAAACGCCGGTGAGCTCATGTTCTACGGCCCCGGCGCAGGCGGCGCCCCCACCGCCTCTGCGGTACTGGGTGACTTCGTTTCCCTGGCCCGCCGCCTGGTGCTCGGTGGCCCGGGTATCCCCGAGTCCTCCTTTGCCCAGCTGGCTGCCACCCCCATGAACGACGTTGTCTCCCGCTACTCTGTGGGTATCGTTGTGGAAGACAAGCTGGGTGTTCTGGCCAACATCGCCCGTATCTTTGCCGAGCACGGAGTCTCTATCGAGACCATGCGCCAGGCTAAGGGCACCGGCGACGGCACCAGCGCCTCCATCCGTATCGTCACCCACCGCGCCACCGACGCTAACCTGCGCAAGACCATGGCCGTGGTGGACGCCCTCGATACCGTCCGCGACATCACCTCCGTTATCCGTGTAGAAGGCTAAACACCGATTCTTATGTCACTTCCCATGATCGACGGCTCAGACGAGCCCTTCGTCCAGCCCGATGTAATCCCCGTTGGCGCGCGCGTGACCGTCAAGGTCCCGGCCTCTTCAGCCAATCTCGGCCCCGGCTATGACTCTCTCGGTCTGGCCCTGGCCCACTATGATGACCTGACGGTCACCCGCGTGCCCGGGGTGGGGGAGTTGACCTTCGATCTCACCGGTGAGGGGGCGAGCGAGGTTCCGCAGGACGCCAGCCACCTGGTGGTCAAGGCCATGGCGACTGCCTGGAAGGCCGTGGGGCTCTTCGAACTGCCCTCCCTGCATATTCAGGCCCATAACCGCATCCCGCATTCTCGCGGTATGGGGTCATCCGCTTCAGCCATCGTGGCCGGCGTGACTGCAGCGAACGGCCTGCTCCCCGCTGAACTTCAGCTTGATGACGAGGCTGTACTGCAGATTTGTTCGGGCATGGAAGGCCACCCCGATAACGTGGCCCCCTCCCTCTACGGCCATGTGGTGATTTCCTACGGGGACGACTCGGGCTGGCACTCCCTGCCCGTACCGGCCCACGAGAACGTACTGCCGGTCATCGCAATTCCTGACTACGAGGTGCCGACCAAGGTAGCCCGCGGCCTCATTCCCGAGACCGTTCCCCACAGGGAAGCCGCCGCCAACTCCGGCTGTGCGGCCCTGCTGACCCAGGCACTGGCGTCCTACCCCGACTACCTACTGCCCGCAACCAGCGACCTGCTGCACCAGTCCTACCGCGCCGTTGCCATGAAGCCCTCAGCGGCCCTGGTTAAGTACCTGCGCGGCAAGGGCTTTGCCGCGGTCATCTCGGGGGCAGGGCCCACCGTCATGGCCCTGGCTAACGGGGCGGACGAACGCGCCCGAGTTCGCGAAGCCATTGAGGCCTTCGCCACCGAAAGCGAGCCTAATCAGCACGAGAGTCGGGCTGTAAGCTGGCGGGTGCTCGATATCGATATCGACACTAAAGGTGTTATGCTTACTTATGAGGAAACCGCCTAGCGCGCTCCAGCACTAATTGTGCCCGGGCTCGCCTGTGTTGGCCTCATCCCACGGTTTGGCAGGTCTGTAGAAGCCTCAGCAGGTTCAACCGTTCATTTACGTCTTTCACTGAAATAGTGGTGGCGTTCCCTTGCCGGGTATCCCGTCAGCTACCGTTTGGTGCAGCCGGGCGCCCGAACCCGGGTCACCTGATACTCTCGCTTTCCCAGCGACAGCGTCACCTGACCCCTGAAACTATCACTCGCCCGCTCTGGGCATGGCGCATCTGTTGCGCCAGAACAACCCGCGAAATCAACAACATTTCGAGAGAAGGAATCTTCGTGGCAGAAAACACCGACCTGACCGCAGGTACGGAGGCCGCAGCAGCGGCTGAGCAGAAGTCCCCCAGCCTGAGCACCCTCAAACTTGCTCAGCTCCAGTCCCTGGCTTCCCAGCTGGGCATCACCGGCGCTCGCCGCATGCGCAAATCAGATTTGGTTGAGGCTATCTCAGCCCACCAGCGCGGCTCGGCTGTAGCAGACCGCCCTGCGGAGACTGCTGACCAGGCAGAGAAGCCTAAGCGCACCCGTACCCGCAAGACCGCAGCCGAGAAGGCTGCCGAAGCAGAAGCTCCCGCCGAGGCTCAGCCTGAGGCAGAGAAGCCCAAGCGCACCCGCACCCGCAAGACCGCAGCTGAAAAGGCTGCCGAAGCAGAGCAGCCCAAGGGGCAGGACGCCGCCGAAGCCGCTGACGCACCTGCTGAAGCTACTTCTGAGAAGCCCGCTACCAAGCGTCGCGGTAACCGTCGCGCCACCAGCTCAACCGTAGCTGCTGAGGCCCAGAATGAAACCAAGCCCGATACCTCTGCCCTTGAGGCGGTTGAAGCTGCCCTTGACGGCCTGGAGTCCCAGAAGGCTGCCCGCAACGAGCAGAACGAGGGCGAAGAGGGTGCCAAGCGCACCCGTACCCGCACCCGTACCGACCGTCGCCGCAAGAACGAGGGTGAGAACGTCGATTCTGCCGAGCAGAACGAGGCCTCCGCTGAGAACGGCGAGAAGAACGAGCGTTTTGAGCGCAAGAACCGTCGCGACCGCAACGACCGCGATAACCGTCAGGACCGCGGCGATAAGCAGGATCGCGATAACCGCGACCGCGGTGGCAAGAACGACCGCCAGAACAACAACGGCCCCGACGAAGACCGCCGTAACAACCGCAAGAACCGCCGCGACCGTCAGGCAGAGCGCCGCGAACGCCGTAACAACCGCCGCGACGACTACGAGCCCGAGATCAGCGAAGACGACGTGCTGATTCCCGTCGCCGGTGTGCTCGACGTCCTCGATAACTACGCTTTCGTGCGTACCTCCGGCTACCTGCCCGGCACCAACGACGTTTACGTTTCCCTGGCCCAGGTCAAGCGTTACGGCCTGCGCAAGGGTGACGCTGTGGTCGGTACCATCCGTGCCCCCCGCGAAGGCGATAACAACAACCGCCAGAAGTTCAACGCCCTGGTACAGCTGACCTCCATCAACGGCCTGACCCCCGAAGAGTCCAAGGGCCGCCGCGAGTTCAACAAGCTCACCCCGCTCTACCCCAAGGAGCGCCTGCGTCTGGAGACCGATCCCAAGAAGCTCGGTACCCGCGTCATCGACCTGATTGCCCCCATTGGCAAGGGCCAGCGCGGCCTGATTGTGGCACCTCCCAAGGCCGGTAAGACCCTGATGCTGCAGTCCATCGCCAACGCGATTACCACCAACAATCCCGAGGTTCACCTCATGATGGTTTTGGTGGACGAACGCCCCGAAGAAGTCACCGACATGCAGCGCACCGTCAACGGTGAGGTTATCGCCTCCACCTTTGACCGCCCGGCAGATGACCACACCACCGTTGCCGAGCTCGCCATCGAGCGTGCCAAGCGCCTGGTGGAGCAGGGCCGCGACGTCGTCGTCCTGCTGGACTCCATGACCCGCCTGGGCCGCGCCTACAACCTGGCAGCGCCCGCCTCAGGCCGCATCCTCTCCGGTGGTGTAGACGCAGCTGCCCTCTACCCGCCCAAGAAGTTCTTCGGCGCTGCCCGCAACATCGAAGAAGGCGGCTCACTGACCATTCTGGCGACCGCCCTGGTCGAGACCGGCTCCAAGATGGACGAGGTCATCTTCGAAGAATTCAAGGGCACCGGCAACATGGAACTGCGCCTTTCCCGCCAGCTGGCAGACAAGCGTATCTTCCCCGCCATCGACCTCAACGCGTCCTCAACCCGTCGCGAAGAGGCCCTGCTCTCACCCGACGAGGTCAAGATTATGTGGCGCCTGCGCCGCGTGCTGGCCGGCATGGACCAGGAACAGTCCCTGTCTGTTCTGCTCTCCAAGCTGCGCGAGACCCAGTCCAACGTCGAATTCCTGCTCACCGTTGCTAAGAGCGGCCTGGGCCACGGCGAATAAGGAAAGGACATCACCGTGATTGAATCTATCCAGGGTCTGCTCGACGAGCACGCAGACCTCCAGAAGCAGCTGGCTGACCCAGCCGTCCACGCTGACCAGGGTAAGGCCCGTAAGCTGGGTCGCCGCTACTCAGAGCTCAACGGCATCGTTGAAGCCTACAACCGCGTCAACACCCTGCGCGACGACATCGAAGCTGCCCGCGAGATGGCTGCCGAAGACCCCGACTTTGCTGACGAGGTCAAGGAGCTTGAAGCCCAGCTGCCCGAGGCTGAAGAGAAGCTGCGCCGTCTGCTGATTCCCCGTGATCCGGACGACGGCCGCAACGTCATTCTCGAAGTCAAGGGTGGCGAAGGTGGCGACGAGGCTTCCCTCTTTGCTGCTGACCTGCTGCGCATGTACACCCGCTACGCCGAGTCTAAGGGTTGGAAGACCGAAATGATTTCCTCCCAGACCACCGACGTGGGCGGTTACAAGGACGCCCAGGTAGCTATCAAGGGCACCTCGAATGACCCCGCCGAGGGCGTCTGGGCCCACCTCAAGTACGAGGGTGGCGTGCACCGTGTGCAGCGTGTTCCGGCGACCGAGTCCCAGGGACGTATCCACACTTCAGCTGCCGGTGTGCTGGTCTTCCCCGAGGTTGATGAGCCCGAGGAAATCGAGATCAACCAGAACGACCTGAAGATTGACGTCTACCGTTCTTCTGGCCCCGGCGGTCAGTCGGTGAACACCACCGACTCCGCTGTGCGTATTACCCACCTGCCCACCGGCATCGTGGTTGCTATGCAGAATGAGAAGTCACAGATTCAGAACCGTGAAGCTGCTATGCGCGTGCTCCGTGCCCGCCTGCTTGCCTGGCAGCAGGAGCAGATTGACGCCGAGAACGCCGAGAAGCGCCATTCTCAGGTGCGCACCATGGACCGTTCAGAGCGCATCCGCACCTACAACTTCCCTGAAAACCGTATTGCCGACCACCGCACCGGTTACAAGGCCTACAACCTGGATGCCGTACTCAACGGTGACCTTGAGGCTGTTGTGCAGTCCGCTATTGAGATGGACGAGGCTGCCCGCCTTGAGAAGCTCGGTCAGGAAGACAAGTAAGCGTGGCTGATTTTAGCCTGGAGCCCGGCGAAGAGCTTGATTCAGCCCTTCGCCGGGCTGCGCTCTATCTTGGCGCAGCCGGTATTGACTCGGCTGCGGTAGATGCGCAGCTTCTTGCCGCTTACCTGTTGGAGAAGGACGCCGGTGAGCCGGTATCGCGGGGGCGCGTTCAGTCCCTGGCCCTGCTGGGGCACCCGGCACCTGAGGGCTTTGCCCGTCTGGTAACCCTGCGCGGTGAGCGCCTGCCCCTCCAACACCTGACTGGCCAGGCCCACTTCCGGGGCCTGACCCTGTCGGTGGGGCCGGGTGTTTTTGTGCCCCGTCCCGAGACCGAGCTGCTGGTGGATCACGCCCTCACCGCCTACCGGGGCATGGCTGAGGCCCTGCCCGCCCAGCCCCTGGTGGTTGACCTGTGTACCGGGTCAGGCGCCATTGCAGCTGCCCTTGCTACCGAGCTAGCCGCAGATGAGCAGGTGCCGACCCCGCGCGTCCTTGCCGTTGAACTCTCGACCGAAGCGGCTGCCTGGGCTGAGCGTAACCTGGGCCCCGCTGGGGTGGAACTGGTAGCAGGCGATGCCCGCACGGCCCTGCCCGGCTACGAGGGAACCGTGGCCCTGGTGGCTTCCAACCCGCCCTATATCCCTGCCGGGGCAATTCCTAAAGATCCAGAGGTTCGCGACCACGACCCGGCCCTGGCTCTCTACGGCGGGGGAGAGGACGGTATGGAGTTACCTACCGCCATCGCAGCCCGGGCCTATGCCCTTCTCGCTCCCGGCGGCTACCTGATTATGGAGCACGCCGAAACCCAGCAGGAACTGATGCGTCAGGCCCTTGCCGCCGCCGGCTTTGAAGGTATCGAATCTATTGACGACTTCGCGGGTAAACCCCGTCACACCTCGGGCTATAAACCGCTACCAGGCACCTAAGAATGTGAAAGAATAATGAGCGTGAAAGCAACCATTGTTAGTGCAACCGACCCTGAGACCCTGGGCGACGCCATCGCGACCGCCAACTCAGCAATCGGCGCAGCCAAGACCATCGTGATTCCTACCGACACCGTGTACGGTATCGCCACCGACGCCTTCTCCGTTGAGGGCGTTGGGAACCTGCTTGCCGCTAAGGGCCGTACCCGGCAGATGCCCCCGCCGGTACTCATTTACGACCAGTCTGTGCTGCCGGGTTTGGCCGATGAGATTTCTGAGGACGCCCGCGCCCTGGCTACCGAGTTTTGGCCCGGTGCTCTCACCCTGATTTTCTATTCTCAGCCCTCCCTGAATTGGGACCTGGGCGAGACCCAGGGAACCGTTGCCCTGCGCGTTCCTAATGACCCGGTTGCTATTGAGCTTCTGAAAAACCTGGGCCCGCTGGCTGTTTCTTCAGCCAATAAGACCGGGCGCCCGGCAGCTACGACCGCCCAGGAAGCCATGACCCAGCTGGGTAACGACGTTGAGGTGATTTTCGACGGCGGTCCCCGCCCCGAAAACCGCCCTGAGGGCTTTGAAGCCAAGGACGCCCTACCTTCGACCATCGTGGACTGCACCTCTGACCGCCTGGTCGTGGTGCGCGAGGGCGCAATTTCAGTAGAGCGCCTGCGCGAGGTCGTACCCGGTGTGCTAACCCGCGCCGAATTTGAGGCCCAGGAGAAGGCCCGCCGCGAAGCTGAGTCAGCTCTGGTAGCTAGCTCAGAGGCGATGGAAGATACCGAGTTTTCGCCCCGCCAGGTGGATGAGCCTGAGACAGAAGAGGTTGAGGCTGCCTCCCGCCAGGCCGCCGCTCCTGTAGCTGGTTCGCTCGCTGCGGGTCTGGTAGGCAGTGCTAGCGGCACCGCAGCCGTTGACCAGCGCCGTACGGCAAGCGCTCACGCGCCTGAGACTCGCGTGGTGAAAGGCGATACTAAGCCCTACTCGGTGGCCGACGCCCGTTCGCTGGTGTTCGGCACCCAGAAAGAAGCCCCCGCCGAACCGCTGACCGAAGCGGATGGCGAGGGTAACGAAACTCCTACCGTCTAGTTTTCAAACTTGCGGTCCTGCCTGGTGCCTAGCGCGCTGTGGGCGGTGCGAAGCACCTCGCTCACCCGTGCTTGGGGTACCAGGCCATTTTTTTGAGCCCATGAATCGTCGATATCCTGGCCGAACCACATCACCTCGACCCGGCGGACGGGGCCGGTTAGACGGTCACCCAGGAGCTCAGAGACCCTGTAACCGGTGGCAACCAGAGCCCGGCAGAGGGCGACCGGTAGATGCAGGGGGCGGCGGCGTCCTGCGTCAATAAGGACGGACTCGGTGGTTGCCCCTTCCCAGGGCTGCATTACGATGGCGGGCAGAGGGCCGGTGAAACTGGCTACCCGGTAGACGAATTCTGCCAGGGCGTAGTTGGAGGAGACCGGGGTGCGCCGCGGGGTGCGCCCTGCGACGGACGCCAGCGGGGAGGACGCAATTTTTGCGAAAGCCTCGGTGGTTCGGCGTCCGCGGCCCTGCACACTCGTAGCCCGGATAATGCAGATATCAACCGCGTGATCCCCGGCTACAGCGACGGGGGAGTGAGAAGGAGCCGCCGGGAATTCCGACGCTTCAGAGCCGGGAGCCTGCCCCTGAGCAGCTGTTTCTTCGATAAAAGCCCGCAGGGCCAGAAGCACCTCTTCGCCCAGGACCTTCGAGAAAGAGTAGGCAGAGAACGGCTGTGTTTCTTCGCTCGGAGTGAGCGTAGGAACAGGCCCAAGCACAGCTGCCGAGCTGAGGTGAATCACCCTGCTGACACCGGTGCGCTGGGCTGCGATAGCGATAACGGCAGGGAGTAGGGCATTTGCGCCCAGTAGGGGAGCTAGGTCTTCCTGATCAGGGGCAGCCAGGCCCGAAGCGTTGATAACTACCTCGCACCCTGCGAAAGACTCGGCGAGAGTGTCGATGATACCGTCCAGCTGACGGGCCTCGCGAATGAGCTGCTCAGCTTCGGCTGTGCGGGTCAGCAGGCGGGGAGCTTCAACAGCATCAACCTGAACACCTTCAGCAGCCAGCCGGGCGACAATCGATGATCCCACAAACCCGCTTGCCCCAATTACTTTCCATGTGGCCTGAGCCATGCCTATACTCCGTCCGTGCGGTGGTTACCGGTAGGTCGTCTGTGACCCTACCCCTAGGGTGACACAGGTCAGGCAGAATTACACGTAGGACAGGCTATAAAGGGGTGCGCTTCGGGGTAGCTGATCTCTGGCGCTGGGCTAATCCACAGGTGAATTCGCTAAACTTAGATAGAGTTGTGTGAATTTTGCCTTGACCCCGACATAAACACACGTGTACAGGTGGCCTCACCCCACGAAAGGACCTGTTTGCCCATGGTATCTGCCCCTATGCCCCAGCCGCGCCCCCAGGAGCGCATTGTCGCTGTAGTGGTAACGTATAACCGCCGTGAGCTGCTTGAACAGACCCTAGCCGGGATAGAGGCGGGGGAGCTGACCCCCGATACGGTCATCATCGTCAATAACGCTTCCACCGACGGCACCGAGGAATTTCTGGTTGGCTACAAGAGCTCGCTGGCTACCGACATTGTGCACCTACCACAAAATGTGGGAGGTGCAGGCGGCTTTACCGTGGGCATTGACCGGGCCCTGAACCGGCATGCGGCAGACCTGGTCTGGGTCATGGATGACGACACGGAACCTACCGAAAATACCCTCTCTGAGGCCTACCGGGCTTGGGCTGATTACTCGCCGGTACGGGCAGAGCGCCCGGCCGTTGTAGCCTCAAAGGTGGTGTGGACCAACGGCCAGGACCACCCCATGAA
Source organism: Rothia sp. 11273D007AR (assembly GCF_053547255.1). Classification (NCBI taxonomy): domain Bacteria; kingdom Bacillati; phylum Actinomycetota; class Actinomycetes; order Micrococcales; family Micrococcaceae; genus Rothia; species Rothia sp. 11273D007AR. Next base: position 136,147 of record NZ_JBPPWJ010000003.1, read on the forward strand.
CACCATGCGCACCATGTTCGCCGCAGGCCCTGACCGTACCGCGCGGGCAGCTGCTGTCGGCGCCCGCCCGATCCGCTCGGCGTCCTTTGTTTCAATCTTGATGGACGCTGCCGCCATGCGAGCCACCGACCTGCCCCTGGCGGACTTCTTTATCTGGAACGACGACTTCGAATACACCACCCGCTTGATTCACCACAGCAACGGTATTGCTACTGAGAGGTCGGTAGCCCGTCATCACACCAAGACATTTGGTACCACAGATGCAAAACCCGGCCCCCGTTTCTACAACGATGTACGCAATAAGCTCTGGGTTTTTTGTGCCCGTCGCACCCTAACTCCGCTGGAGAAGCTGCTCTACGGCGGTTCGACAGCCCGCCTGTGGGTCAGCACCCTGCTGCGCACCGATGAGAAGAAGACCTACACCGGCTATTTTCTTAAGGGACTTCAGGACGCTGCCGCCGGCTATCGCTCTAATAGCGAGGTACTGGACGGTGTATACCAGCTTGAAACCCCCCAGCTGGCCCAGCGTATCAAAGCAAACTACGGGAGCGACCCCAAATTTTCTGTTTTGATGAGCGTTTATTCCGGGGATCAGCCCGAGCATCTGCGCCTGGCCCTAACCTCGAACACCGAGGGTCAAACCTTGCAGCCCAACCAGCTGGTACTGGTGCAAGATGGCCCCGTGAGCGCTGAGCTTTCTCAGGTTATCGCTGATTTTGAAGAGCAGAGCTCCCTGCCGGTGACCGTGGTTCGTCTTGAAGATAATCACGGCCTAGCTGCTGCCCTGCACGAGGGGCTGGGATACTGTATGTACGATATAGTTGCCCGAGCAGACTCAGATGATGTTTCTGCTCCTGAACGCTTTGCCCAACAGATACCTCTGGTCGCTCAGGGCCACTTTGACGTGTTGGGCAGCGCCATGCACGAGTTTAAGGATGACCCCGCCCGCCCCGAGGCTGAACGGAAGGCGGTGACCGGGGCGAGAGCTATTCGAGAGACACTACCGAAGCGCAACCCCATGCTGCACCCCACCGTGGTCTTCCGTAAGAGCGCTGTGGAGGCTGTCGGTAGCTACGTTGAGGTTCCGGGCGCTGAAGATTACTGGCTCTGGGCCCGCATGAGCCGCGCCGGATTCGTCCTGGGCAACCTGAGCCAGCCCCTGGTAAGCTACCGGGTCGCCACAGCTTATACCCGACGCGGCGGGCTAGAAGCTCTGCGCAAGGACCTCCAGGTCCAGCGCAGGCTCTATACCGGGGGAGTGCTGAGCTCCGTCCGCTTCGCCCAGAACCTAGCCATACGCGGTGTCTACCGCCTAGCACCAGAAGAACTGCGCACCCGGGCCTTTAGGGCCATGACCGGCCGAACCCCGCAGGGGAAGAAAGAGAAGGGCAGCAATGTCTAAAGAAGCGTCCCCGCAGACTACCTCTATTCCCATTCTGACATCGAGCACCGAGCGGAAGACCTGGTGGAAGTACGTGCAGATGGGGCTCGACTCCCTAGCCTGGCTGATAGCCCTACCCGCTGCCTTTGTTCTGCGTTACGGCATGGACCTTAGCCAGATTGATGTAGGCGGGCTCACCGCGGTTGCCCTGGTGATGGTCACCCTGCAAATCGGTGGTGGCCTGATGATGGGTCTCTACCGCGGCGTCCACAGCTACGGCACCCTGCAAGAGGGGAGCAAGCTCTACCCCCTGATATTAGCTAACACCATCATTATGCAGATACTGCTGATGGTATCGTCTCGAGCCTTTGGGGTACCCCGCTCGGTGGTGCTGATTGCCTTCCCCATCGCTGTTTTGCTGATGATGGGCTTCCGCTATAGCAAGCGAATCTATGAGGAAAAGACCAACCGCCCCAGCGGTAAAGATGTGCAGCGGGTGATTGTGTACGGCGCAGGTTTTCTGGGCCGCAACCTGGTGTCAACCTTGATGACCGACCCCAAGGCCAAGTACCTGCCGGTCGCGATTGTTGACGATGACCGGTCGGTGCGGAACGCCCGTATTCATTCGGTTAAGGTTGAGGGAACCAGCGCTGATCTGGCGGCTCTGGTAAAACACCACCAGGCTGAGAAAGTGCTCATTGCTATTGGTGAAGAAATTCCTGAACGACGCCTGGTTCGCATCGCTCAGAGTATGAAAGAACTGGGCGTAGAGACCATACGTATCAACTCTGCCGTTCCCGATATTGGTCACGGTCGCCGACGCAGTGAAGAGAATAATGAGCGGGAGCTTCTTGAGAAGATTCGCGGCACAATTGACTACAAGATTGACCATGACCTCATTCGTAGCTATGTGCAGGGTCGACGGGTACTTGTGACCGGCGCTGGTGGGTCGATTGGCTCTGAGCTCTGCCGCCAGATTAGTGCCTACCAGCCGGCTGAGCTTATGATGCTCGACCGCGACGAGTCCCTGCTCATGGATACCCGGTATTCTCTGACCGGCCTATCAAGCCTGGACGACCCCAGCGTGATTCTGGCGGACGTACGGGATGCTGAGGCATTAGAGGCGGTCTTTGCTGAACGTCAGCCTGAGGTTGTATTTCACGCTGCCGCTCTTAAGCACGTCTCTGCCCTTGAGGCTTACCCAAAGGAAGCCTACAAAACCAATACTCTGGGTACCGCTAACGTACTAAAGGCTTCAGCTCAGGTTGATGTTCAGGTTTTTGTCAATATCTCGACCGACAAGGCTGCTGACCCCACTACAGCCCTGGGGCAGTCCAAGCGCAGCGCGGAAATGCTGACGAGCTGGTATGGCGAGCAGACCGGGCGTACCTATGTCTCGGTGCGCTTCGGCAACGTTTTTGGCTCTCGAGGTTCTATCAAGCCCCTCTTTACCAAACAGATTCTGGACGGCGGGCCCCTGACCGTGACCGATCGGAACGCCACCCGCTACTTCATGCTGATTCCAGACGCCTGCCTGCTGGTCATGCTGGCCGGGGCAATCGGACGCAGCGGCGAGGTGATGGTACTCGATATGGGCGAGCCGGTTAAGATTCTCAAGGTGGCGGAGCATATGCGCAGCCTCTATGAGCGCTTCGACGTGGCTATCGAGGTTATTGGCCTGCGTGCGGGCGAAAAGCGCGACGAGGTACTTTTCGGCCAGGACGAGGTACACGAGCGCAGCGAAGAGAACGAAAATATCATGAGGGCTCAAGCTCCCAGGCTTGACCCAGCTGACCTTGACTACGCCCGCTGGCTTGAAAACTACCGTAGCCACCGCGGATACGACCGCACCGAGCACCGGGGGCAGGAGGCCTAATGACTACCTCAGAACTTCTGGCTCTGCTTCTGGTGCCCACCGTTGTCGGCCTGGTCGCTGGTCTGCTCTTACCCTTCGCCGTGCGTCCGCTCCTGCACCGCTGGAACCTGGTCGACATCCCCACCGCACGGTCTTCCCACAGCTCCCCGGTATTCCGAGGCATGGGGCTAGCAACCGCACTTGCAGCGGTGCTGGCCTACCTGGTTGCCCTCATCGACGGACAGATTTTTACTGATCGGTCTATCGCCCTCTTCGTGCTCTTTGGCATGGTGGCATCGGGCGCCCTGGGCTGGATGGAGGACTACCGAGGGGTCTCTATCAAGGTTCGCTTTGCGGCCCAGCTGCTCATCGGCGCTATCGTCACTCTGGGAATGACCCTGATGCTGGGGACCTCCATCTTCTGGGTTCCCCTAGGGGTCTTTGCGATCGCCGCATACATCAACGTGGTGAACTTTATGGACGGCATTAACGGCATCTCGGGCCTTCACGGTTTTGCTGTGGGCGGGGCTTACGCTTACGCGGGGTGGGTCAATCAAATGCCCTGGTTGCTTGCCGGGGGAGCGGCCGTGGCTGCGGCCTGCCTGGCCTTCCTGCCCTGGAACGTGCGCACCGGTAAAAATGTGTTTTTGGGGGACGCTGGTTCCTACTTCCTGGGGGGAGCTATCGCTTCTATGGCGGTGGGTGCTTTCCTTTCGGGGGTTTATGTTGAGTACATCCTTGCCCCTCTACTGGTTTACCTAACAGATACCGGAACCACGCTACTGCGCCGAATCGTGCGGGGTGAGCAGTGGTACAAACCCCACCGCACTCATGCCTATCAGCGCCTGACGGATGTCGGTTTCAGCCACTTGGGCAGTGCAACCCTTGTGACACTCACTACTTTTGTGGTGACTGCTGTGACCGTGCTGGCTTTACCCTTCGAGACCCAGAATGCTGTTTGGTCTGCCCTATTAGTTGTGCTTATCTTGGCCCTTTACATCTTTTTGCCGACCATGCTCGGGAAGGTGCGTCAGAAAAATGGGGCCTAAGCCGCTGGGCATCAACGAGATGCCCTGGTTAAAAATCTTCCGGTCTGTCTCACTGGCTTTGGCTATCTTGGCCCTAGTCGGTACGATAGTTGGTGTACTTATCGCAGGTAAACCGGCTGCGGGTGGGTTCCTTACGGGGCTTGCCCTGGTTTATCTCAGTTTCGCGGTCGGAATCATGGTTGTGATACCGGCTGAGAAGAAGTCGATGAAAGCGGCGGCAGCGGCTCTAGCGGCCATGTATCCGTTCAAGATTATGGTTTTCACCGGCCTCTTAGTGTTCGCCCCTATACCGCAGGATTTTCGTAACGGCTGGCTTCTCACCGGAGCCGTCCTGGCACTGGCGGCCCAGCTTGTCATCGAAACGAAAATTATCTCGAAACAGAGAATCCTCTATTTCGATTCGGTAGGATGAAACTAGGCAAAGGAGCATACACCCGTGGGCAACACCGACGATAAGTGGTACAAGCAAGATAAGCAGTTGCGCTCTGCTGGCGACCTGGTTGCCGGTGGCGGAACAGCCGGAGCCTTTATGACACTTCTGTACGTCATGATAGGCATTGGTATCTGGAGTTTGGTAGGCTATGGTCTGGACCACTTACTAGGTACAACCTGGATTGCTTGGGTAGGCGGATTCGTTGGCGCCTTTGGTGGTATCTACCTGGTATTTATCCACATGCAGCAGCGTAAATAAGACCAACTGGAACCGGTTGGCACACACATACTTTTGATTCTTTAAACCTCTGAGGTTGCTGGAGCCAGCGGCCAACACGAAGCAATGAAAGGACTTGCCTTGATTTCAAACGGGCTAGTTGTCGCAGCGGGAGAGCAGCAGGGCTACGTTCCGCCCACTATCGATGATATGCACCTGCCTGCCATCTTCACGATCGGTGATTTTGAGTTCAGCAAGCAGATGCTTCTGGTCATCCTGTCGGTGGTCATCGTTGCTGGCTTCTTCCTTTTCGCTGCCCGCAAGCGTGCCATGGTTCCCTCACGTACCCAGTTCGTGGGCGAGATGGGTTACGGCCTGGTCCGTAACAGCCTGGGCAAGGAACTGATTGGCGCCCACCACTACAAGCCTTTCGTTCCCCTGCTCTTCACCGCCTTCTTCTTCATCCTGGTGAACAACCTCTACGGTTCAATTCCCTTCGTCCAGCTGCCCACCATGTCTCACGTAGGTTCTGCCTACGCCCTGGCAGGTATCGCCTACCTGACCTGGGTTGGTGTTGGTATCAAGCGCAAGGGTCTGGGGAAGTTCTTCAAGGATCTCACGATGCCCTCAGGCGTTCCTTGGCCTGTTTACATCATCTTGATTCCGATTGAGTTCATGTCAAACATGCTCATCCGCCCCGCAACTCACGCCCTGCGTCTTTTCGCTACCATGTTCGGCGGCCACCTGGCGATTATGGTTGCAGCATCCCTTACCCAGTACCTGATTGTTGAAGCAGGCGGAATCGCCGCTATCGCATCGGTCGGTTCAGGCGCCCTGGGTCTCTTCCTCTACTTCCTGGAACTCATGATTCAGGTTATCCAGGCCTACGTCTTCGCCCTGCTCCTTGCGGTCTACCTGCAGGGCTCGGTCTCAGAAGGCCACTAAAAATATAGGTTTTCTCCGTTGGTTATACCGGCGGACGAGAAAAGCAACCCGCTTTAGCGGGGAGTGTCCACATCAAAACTCTGCCCCTTACACAACACACAAACCGCAAGGGGCACTGTGAAAGGAAACAAACATCATGGAACTCACCGGTTCACTTACCGCAGTTGGTTACGGTCTGTCAGCTATCGGCGGTGGCATCGGCGTAGGTCTGATCTTCGCAGCCTACATGACCTCTGTTGCCCGTCAGCCCGAGTCACAGCGCACCCTGCAGCCCATGCTCTTCCTGGGCTTCGCACTGGTTGAAGCACTGGCAGTTCTCGGCCTGGTTCTTGCGTTTATCAAGTAATTTTTGGCCCCGCCAAAAGATTGACCAAACTATAGAACAGGAAAACCCCCTATGTCTCACTTAATGGCAGCAGCAGAGGGCGCGAACCCTCTGATCCCCAATGTCTGGGAAATCGCCATTACCGCCATCGGGTTCCTGCTCCTCCTCTTCATCGTCACCAAGTACGTTGTCCCGGCATTCGAAAAGATTTACCAGGACCGTAAAGAAGCAATTGAGGGTGGTCTAGCCAAGGCTGAAAAGGCTCAGGCAGAGGCCGCGGCAGCACGCGAAGAGTACGGCCAGCAGCTCGAAAGCGCTCGTCTGGAAGCTCAGAAGATTCGCGAAGAAGCACGCGCCGAAGGCGACGCCATCGTGGCAGAAGCTAAGGAGCGCGCAAACGCTGAGGCCGCTCGCATCACCGAAAACGCCCAGAAAACCATCGAGGCAGAACGTGCAGCTGCCGCAGCATCACTTCGTACCGAAGTTGGCGCTCTGGCAACCTCACTGGCTGGCAAGATTGTGGGCGAATCCCTCAACGATGATGAGCGATCCGCACGTGTAGTCGATCGTTTTCTTGCTGACCTTGACGCGCAGCAGCAGGCAGGTGCAGCCCGCTAATGTCAGCAGTATCGACTGAATCACTGAACAAGGTGGAACAGGTTCTGGTGGCCCAGCCTACCGATAACCCGACCCACCTCGCAGAAGAGCTCTTCGCTGTTGTCGACGCTATCGACAGCAACGGCGGGTTCCGGCGAGGTCTAACCGATCCTTCCCGCGAAGCAGCGCAGCGAGCAGGCATCGCCCGCTCCGTTCTGGGCGGCAAGATTTCCGACGCCGCTCTGGCTATTGTTTCTGCAGCAGCAGAAGCCCGCTGGAGTGAAGAACGCGATCTGGCTGATGCCCTCGAAACAACCGCTGTTACCTCAGTAGCGCTTTCTGCTGAACAGCGCGGAGGTATCGATGCACTAGAGCAGACCGTCAACGAACTACTGACCTTCATCAACACCGTTGATGCCTCAGCAGAAGCACAGGCTGCTCTTGCCGATACCAGGGCAAGCAAGGAAGCACTCAAGAAGCTGGCTGTCAGCCTCGGTGGACATGTAGCTACCGCTGAAGGCAAGCTTCTGCTAGAACGAGTTGCCACTGCGGCCCGCGGAACCACCGCAGCCCGTCTGGCTAACGAGTTCGTAGAAATCATCGTCAAGCGTCAAAACCGTTGGATCGCACGAGTCACCTCAGCAACCGCGCTGACTGCAGAGCAGATTGCAAAGCTGCAGGGGTCACTCAACAAGACCTACGGCAAGGAGCTGAAGCTCGACATCACCGTAGACCCCGCACTTCTGGGCGGTCTGCGCGTGCAGGTAGGGGACGAAGTCATCGATGGCTCACTGTCTACCCGACTGTCAGAACTCAGCCGCGCTTTCGCATAGGCGATTTACACAGTCGAGACCTCGACGGTGATTTAGAAGATACACAGACGACATCGGGCAAGCCTAAAGGCACAGCCCGAGCACGTCACACAAGTTTCGGTGGGCCTGCCGCCAGTCGGCAGGCACACCAACAAATTAGGAGAGCAGGGACATAAGATGGCCGATTTGACCATCAACGCCGATGATGTCCGTAACGCGCTGAACGAATTCGCAGCGTCTTACGAACCCGGCAATGCAGAGCGCGTAGAGGTGGGTCGTGTTGCATCAGCATCCGACGGCATCGCACGCGTTGAGGGCCTTCCCTCAGTAATGGCTAACGAGCTGCTTCGCTTCGAAGACGGCACCCTTGGCCTGGCACAGAACCTCGACACTCGTGACATCGGTGTCATCATCCTCGGTGACTTCACCGGCATTGAAGAAGGCCAAGAAGTTCACCGTACCGGCGAGGTTCTCTCAGTACCCGTAGGCGACGCCTACCTGGGCCGCGTGGTTGACCCCCTGGGCAACCCCATCGACGACCTGGGCGACATTGAAGCAGAAGGCCGCCGCGCCCTCGAACTTCAGGCTCCCGGCGTTACCCAGCGTAAGTCAGTTCACGAGCCCCTCCAGACCGGTCTCAAGGCAATCGACGCCATGATTCCGATCGGCCGTGGCCAGCGTCAGCTGATTATTGGTGACCGCCAGACCGGTAAGACCGCTATCGCGGTTGACACCATCCTGAACCAGAAGGACAACTGGGCAACCGGTGACCCCAACAAGCAGGTTCGCTGTGTCTACGTTGCTATTGGTCAGAAGGCATCAACCATCGCAGCAGTACGCGAAACCCTCAAGCAGCAGGGCGCTCTGGAATACACCACCATCGTGGCTTCCCCCGCATCTGACGCAGCAGGCTTCAAGTACCTGGCTCCCTACACCGGTAGCGCCATTGGCCAGCACTGGATGTACGGCGGCAAGCACGTCCTCATCATCTTCGATGACCTCTCAAAGCAGGCAGAAGCTTACCGTGCGGTATCACTGCTGCTTCGTCGTCCTCCGGGCCGCGAAGCATACCCCGGCGACGTCTTCTACCTCCACTCCCGCCTGCTCGAGCGCTGTGCAAAGCTCTCTGACGAGCTGGGTGCAGGTTCAATGACCGGCTTCCCGATCATTGAAACCAAGGCAAACGACGTTTCAGCCTTCATCCCCACCAACGTCATCTCCATCACCGACGGCCAGATCTTCCTGCAGTCAGACCTCTTCAACGCTAACCAGCGTCCCGCGGTCGACGTAGGTATCTCCGTCTCCCGCGTTGGTGGTGCGGCACAGACCAAGGCGATGAAGAAGGTCTCCGGTACCCTCAAGCTCGACCTTGCACAGTACCGCGCCATGGAAGCCTTCGCAATGTTCGCTTCCGACCTGGACGACGCTTCAAAGGCCCAGCTGACCCGCGGTGCTCGCCTCACCGAGCTGCTGCGTCAGCCCCAGTACACCCCCTACGCAGTTGAGGACCAGGTTGTTTCAATCTGGGCAGGCACCAACGGCTACCTCGATGACCTCGAAGTTTCAGACGTTCTGCGTTTTGAATCAGAGTTCCTCGACCACCTGCGCCGCTCCACCTCAGTACTGCAGGACATCGCAGCATCAGGCAAGCTCGAAGACGAAACCGTAGCAGCTCTCAAGACTGCCATCGTTGACTTCAAGCAGGGTTTCCGCTCCGAAGGCACCAGCCACCTCGTTGAGGCCGGCCACGAAGAGCACAAGCCCCTGTCAGACAGCGAAGTATCACAGGAAACCATCGGTTAGCGATTTTCCTAGCACGTGAGACGCCCCTCCAACAGAACCTGGGGGAGGGGCCCTCACCCTAGGAGTGAAAGGAATCTCTATGGGAGCCCAGATTAGGGTTTACCGCCAAAAGATTACTTCAACATCGTCTATGAAGAAGATCTTCAAGGCGATGGAGATGATCGCAACCTCACGCATTAACAAGGCACGTAAGAGCGCAGAGGCCGCTAGCCCCTACGCAAATGCGCTGACTAAGGCTGTCACTGCCATCGCGACCCAGCACCACATTGAGCACCCCCTGCTTAACGCACGCTCAAAGGCTAAGACCGGTCGCTCCGCAGTACTCGTCCTCACCAGCGACCGCGGCCTTGCGGGTTCATACTCCTCATCCGTCCTCAAAAAAACCGAGGGTCTTATTGAGAAGCTCCGCGGTGAGGGAGGTGAAGTCAAGCTCTACCTCATCGGTCGCAAGGCAAAGTCCTACTTTGACTTCCGCGAACGCGAATACGAGCAGGCATGGGAAGGCAACACCGACAACCCCAACGTCGAGATGGCCGTTGCAGCACGCGACGCCATCCTGGCAGCCTACGAAAACGGTGACGTCGATGACCTCCACATCATCTACACCGAATTCGTCTCCATGGTCAGCCAGGAAACCCGCGTCCTGCGTCTGCTCCCCATCGAGGTAGCAGACGCACGCGAACTCGGTGAAGAAATCCTGCCCGGCGAACGTCTCGAAGACGACCAGTTCCAGCAGAACTCAGTCTTTGAATTCGAGCCCAGCCCCAAGGAAGTTCTCGACGAGTTGCTACCCCGCTACATCGCCTCCCGCATCTATGCGTGCCTGCTAGAAGCAGCGGCCTCCGAACTGGCGTCCCGCCAGCGCGCGATGAAGTCCGCAGGTGATAACGCTGACGAGCTCATCAAGAAGTACACCCGCCTGATGAACAACGCTCGCCAGGCAGAAATTACTCAGGAGCTCAGCGAAATTGTTGGCGGCGCCGACGCACTCGCCTCCTAATCCACCAGACAACTTTCCACTCTCTACATAGGTAAGTGAGAACAATGACTGCCACTCTGAACGAATCGGCTACCGCGCCGGCTCAGGGCGCAACCGGTCGCATTGCTCGCGTTATCGGCCCTGTCGTTGACGTTGAGTTCCCTGCCGGCCAGGTACCTGACATCTACAACGCGCTGACCGCTGATCTGACCCTCAACGGCACCACCCGTAAGATCACCTTCGAGACTGCCCAGCACCTCGGTGATTCACTGGTACGCGCAATCTCCCTGCAGCAGACCGACGGCCTCGTCCGCGGCCAGGCTGTAGTTGACACCGGCGCTCCCATCTCCGTCCCCGTAGGCGACGGCGTCAAGGGCCACATCTTCAACGTCCTCGGTGACGCCCTCGACGTCTCCAACGACGAAATCAAGGCCGACACCTACTGGCCCATCCACCGCGCAGCCCCCGGCTTCGCAGACCTCGAAGGTTCGACCGAGATGCTGGAAACCGGCATCAAGTCAATCGACCTTCTGACCCCCTACATCAAGGGCGGTAAGATCGGTCTCTTCGGTGGTGCAGGCGTTGGTAAGACCGTTCTGATCCAGGAAATGATTACCCGCGTTGCCCGCAACTTCGGTGGTACCTCAGTATTCACCGGCGTCGGCGAGCGTACCCGTGAAGGTAACGACCTCTGGGTTGAAATGGAAGAAGCTGGCGTTCTGAAGGACACCGCTCTCGTGTTCGGCCAGATGGACGAGCCGCCGGGAACCCGTCTGCGTGTTGCGCTGACCGGCCTGACCATGGCGGAATACTTCCGTGACGTTCAGAACCAGGACGTTCTGCTCTTCATCGACAACATCTTCCGCTTCACCCAGGCAGGTTCTGAGGTTTCAACCCTGCTCGGCCGCATGCCGTCCGCTGTGGGCTACCAGCCTAACCTGGCCGACGAAATGGGTCTGCTGCAGGAGCGTATTACCTCAACCCGTGGTCACTCCATCACCTCCATGCAGGCGATTTACGTTCCTGCGGACGACTACACCGACCCCGCACCTGCAACCACCTTCGCCCACCTGGACGCAACCACCGAGCTCTCCCGTGAGATCGCTTCTCGTGGTCTGTACCCCGCGATTGATCCCCTGTCCTCCACCTCCCGAATCCTGGACCCCCAGTACATCGGTCAGGAGCACTACGACACCGCAATCCAGGTCAAGGCTATCCTGCAGGAAAACAAGGAACTTCAGGACATCATCGCCATCCTCGGTGTTGACGAACTCTCCGAAGAGCAGAAGGTCGTTGTTTCACGTGCCCGCCGCATCGAGCAGTTCCTCTCACAGAACACCTACACTGCAAAGCAGTTCACCGGTGTCGAGGGTTCAACCGTGCCGATTAAGGACACCATCGAATCCTTCCAGATGATCTGCCGCGGCGATGTTGACCACATCCCCGAGCAGGCCTTCTACAACATCGGTGGTATGGACGACGTCATGCGCCGTTACGAGGAAATCAAGGCACAGTCTGGAGCCAAGTAATCATGGCACTGAAAGTTGAAGTCGTTTCCCGTGAACGAGTCGTGTGGGTTGGCGAAGCCAAGTACGTGCGCGCACGCACCGTCGATGGCGACCTGGGTATCATGCCAGGTCACATCCCCACCATGGCCCTTCTCGCTGAAGACGGTGAGCTTCTGATCGAGGCAACCAGCGGTGAGAAGAAGACCACCCGCCTGCACGAAGGTTTCTTGACCGTCTCTAACGATCGAGTCACCATCGCAGCTAAGCACGCACAGATCTAACTAGATTTCTGTGATGAAAGGACGCCGCCCTTCCCCAGAGATGAGGGAGGGCGGCGTCCTTATTTTTTAGCTTTCTTCTTGTTTAGAAGAGGCGAGATTCCACGTCATCTACTCCGCGCATGGCATCGTAGTCGAGAGCCACACAGCGGATGCCACGGTCTTCTGCCAGCGTGCGGGCCTGGGGCTTGATGCGCTGGGCGGCAAATACACCCTGAACCGGTGCTAGCAGGGGGTCGCGGTTGAGGAGCTCTAGGTAGCGGGTGAGCTGTTCTACGCCGTCGATATCGCCCACACGTTTGAGCTCTACAGCCACAGAGACGCCCCCGGCGTCCTTAGCCAAAATATCCACCGGGCCGATTGCCGTGGGGTACTCGCGGCGCACCAGGCGGTAGCCCGCACCAAGAAGCTCAATCTGTTCAGCCAACAGGCGCTGTAAGTCGGCCTCAACGCCGTCCTTAATAAGGCCCGGGTCAATACCCAGGTCGTGGCTGAGTTCCCCGTGGGTGCCGAAGACACGAATGACTAGCTTGTCGTCGCTCTTGGCAGCCTGCACGGTCCACAGCTCGCTCACATCGGGGTCAAGATCCTCGGCTACCGAGGTGCCTTCGAACTCTTCGCGAGGGGAAATATGCAGGCGGCAGGGCGGGCTCATCCAGTTCAGGGGCTTGTAGGAGCCGCCGTCGGAGTGAATCAGCACCGAGCCGTCATTTTTGATCATGAGCAGGCGGGTAGCACGGGGCAGATGGGCATTGAGACGGCCCATGTAGTCTACGGAACAATCAGCTATAACTAAACGCACCGTACCACTCTAACAGGTGGCTTGGGCAGGTACACCGGTGCATGAAAGAATGGGGGAATGCCTCGTCGTTCTTCATCTAAGCCCCGCCGCCCTAACTCTAACTCCGGGGCAGCTCCCAGCAAGTGGCAGAAAGCCCGCCCCGCTGGGCGCGATATTTCCCGTATTCTTGACCCCGCCCCGCGAGTGGAACGGGCCCAAGACGGGGACTGGTATGTGCAATACATTCCCTCGATTAACGCTCTGAAAACCTATAAGTGCCCCGAATGTGGGCGGCCTATCCACCCAGGTATCGCGCACCTGGTGGTCTGGCAGCAGGACCACATGTTTGGTGCCCAGCGGGCTATCGAGGAACGCCGCCACTGGCACGAGCGGTGCTGGGCAACTCGTAGATTCTGGTAGAACCCGGCGAAAGCCAACTTCATCTAGGTCACGTTAGAAGTATAGAAAAACCCGGTAGCGGCCACTGCTCAAAGGCAGGGTGCTACCGGGCGGGGAAACTGGCGGTCGCTTAGAGCTGGTCCTGGCGGGGCACGAGTACCTCGTTGACCAGGATCAGCAGGGATGCTGCGACGGGAATCGCGATGAGGGCACCGAGCACACCCCAGAGAGAGCCGCCGGCTGCCACCGCGATGATAGCTACAGCACCGGGCACTGCTACTGCCCTGCTCATGATGCGGGGGGAGATGAAGTAGGCCTCAACCTGCAGGTAAATCAGGTAGGGGATCAGGAAGAAGAGGGCGGTCTGCCAACCGTCGATTAGCGAGATAACCGAGACCAGGATAGCGGCACTAACGCCACCAACGAGGGGAATGAAAGCCAGCAGCAGGACGAAGAGCATGAGTAGCTGGGCGAAGGGAACACCAACAACAAGCATAATAATGGCGGCGCAGGTAGCGTTGCAGATCGCTACCAGGGCCTGGCCCATCACGTACTGGCCGACTGAACTGGTGATTTTTTCGGTGAGATAGCCTACGCGGTCGCGTTTTGAGGCGGGGGCAAGGCGGATGAACCAGGCCTTGATGGTGGGTAGGGACGCGAGTACGTAGATGGAGAGGAAGAGCACGATGATGGTGCCTGTGGTGACCTCTGCCAGAGTGGAGCCTGCATTCATGAGGGAGTTAAGAAATCCGCTGACCACCGACGTATCGGAGGTGAGCTGTGCAAAGAATTTTTCCACCTCAGCATCTACCGCTGAACGGATGTGATACTGCCGGTCCAGACCCGAGAAAAAGTCTGAGTTGAGGAAGTTCTCAAACTGCTGGGGGAAGCCCGTGATAAAGGAAACCGCCTGTCGGGCGATGAGGGGAATGATCCAAAAAATGAGGGCAGTAGCTGCCAGCGCGAAGAGAAGGAAAACAAGGGTGACGCCCGCTCCGCGTGGCAGGCCCCACTTCTCTAGTTTTCGCACGGCTGGGTCTAGCCCCAGGCCGATAAAGACTGCACCGGTGAGCCAGCCTGCCAGGGCACCAATGTTGAGGACAAAGTACATGCCCATCCAGGCAAGCCCCACACCTACAGCCAGCATAAATCCGAAGTAGATAGGGTTGCTGATGTAGCGGCCCTTGCCGGGGGCCAGCGCGTGGGTTTCTGGGGGAGCGGGGGCGGCGCCGTCCTTATTCTCTTTGAGGTGGGCCGGTTCTTCGGGCACCTGGAGGCGGTGGCGGGGCCGGGCACCGGGGATAGCCGTTAGGGCGAACTTGTTGTTCTGTGACTGCCTGGTGCCGCTTTCTTCGGTGTTGGCCGGGGAATCTGGTTGCGCGGACGCCTGTGCGCGGCTGGTACGGGAGGTCAGAGACCGCAGGAGGCGGGAGGGAGAAAAAGATGAGGGCATGCTGGCTACTCGGGTAGGGGTGTAGTTACTGTGTTCAACCTTATCGTGATTCTGCCCTGGGCTAGAACTAGGGCAGGGGTGCCCGCTTACCGGCTGAGCTTTGGCACCATAGACAGTAGAGATATTTGTCGCTGTGAAAGGAAGGCCAATGGCCGGGATTGACGATCAGAACCTACCCGCTTCGGTACGAAACGCCCTGGACCTGGGGGCTGCGGGGTCGGCAGTTTCCAGCGCTGAGCCTGCTGAGGAGAGCTCCGCTGCCAGCTGGCGACTCGATGTGACCGATGTAGCCCAGTTCCAGCAGCTGGTGCAGGAGTCCAACCGGGGCGCCGTGATTTTTGCCCTGTGGGCACCTCACTCGCCGGCGTCGGTTCAGATGCTGGAGCAGGTAGAGGCCCTGGTGAACTCTGCCGGTGGCAACCTACTGCTGGCTGCCGTTGATATTACCAAGACCCCCGAGATCGGGCAGGCCTTCCAGATTCAGGGTGTGCCTGCGGCCGTGGCTGTGCTTGCTGGCCGCCCGGCCCCGCTCTTTAACGGTCCCGTTGAGCCCCAGGCCCTGACCGAGGTGCTGGGCCAGGTGCTGCAGCTCGCCGCTCAGCAGGGCCTACCCGGTGGGTTCGAACCGGTATTGTCAGAGGCCGAGAAGCCCCTACCGCCCCTGCATAGGGAAGCTATTGAGGCTCTAGATCGGGGCGATTACCAGGGAGCGGAAGCCGCCTATACACGCGCGCTCAACGAGAACCCGGGCGATACGGACGCTAAAATCGGCCTAGCCCAGGTGCACCTGCTTCACCGCGTCTCTACTTTAAACCTGGCGGAAGAACGCCAAAAAGCTGCCGCCGATGCTACCAACGTGCAGGCCCAGCTCAACGTCGCCGACCTAGATGTAGCTGGCGGGCATGTGGAAGACGCCTTCAACCGTCTTATCGCCCTCTTCAAGGCCGTGGACGCGGAGACCAAAACCACGGTACGCGAACGCCTACTGGAACTTTTCGAGGTTGTAGGCTCAGCCGACCCCCGCGTCACAAAGGCCCGTTCAGCCCTGATGATGGCTCTTTTTTAAGGAATCACCCTAGCGGGGGAGGGAAAGGCTCGTGATGCTGGCTACAGTGGAGATATGGCACACGAGAACCTTCCCCCGCAGAATGAACCTTACAATCAAACTCACAACCGGCCTGAAGAGGCACCCGGCAGCGGCTTGACTGAGCCGGTTTCAGCGCCGGTAGAAGCTGAAGTGGCAGAAGCCAGCAGGGGCAGCGCAGCCCTGGACATCATCAACCTGGTGAAGGTCTTTGGCCAGCAGGCTGCGGTAGACGGAGTCAACCTCACTGTGCCCCGAGGCTCCTTCTACGGGCTGGTAGGGCGCAACGGCGCAGGTAAGACCACCACTCTCTCCATGGCAACAGGCCTGCTCAAGCCCACCGCCGGGCAGGTACTGGTGGGCGGCCTGGACGTCTGGGCCAACCCCCTAGATGCTAAACGCCGGGTGGGCGTGCTGCCCGACGGCGTCCGCCTCTTCGACAAGCTCACCGGCGAGCAGCTCCTCACCTACGCCGGTCGCCTACACGGGCTCGATAAGGCAACCGTGGCTGAGCGAACCCGCGACCTGCTCATCGCTATGGATCTGACCGGGGCCGCCGGCCGCAAGGTCGCCGACTACTCAGCCGGTATGACCAAGAAAATAGCCCTGGCCTGCGCCATGATCCACGCCCCCTCCCTGCTGGTGCTCGACGAGCCCTTTGAAGCGGTCGACCCGGTCTCGGCCTCGAACATCCAGGATATTCTCAAGGCCTATGTAGCAGGCGGCGGAACCGTCATTATCTCCTCCCACGTCATGGACCTGGTCCAGCGCCTGTGCGACCACGTTGCCATTATGAACGCCGGCCGTATTTTGGCCTCTGGCACCGTGGAACAGGTGCGCGGCGGCGCATCGCTGGAAGAACGGTTTGTTGAACTGGTGGGCGGACGCGTTGTATCGGAGGGAATCTCATGGTTGCAGTCCTCCTAAAACTCAAGTTCGACCACTTCCTTGCAATTTTCCGTAACGGGAACGCCTGGGCTATCGTGGGTCTGGTCTTTGGCCTGCTCTACGGGCTCGGCGCCCTGGCGGGCGTGGCCGGTATAGGTTTCACCCTGCAAAACCCCACCGATTCCCTACTGATTCTGGGGCTGGCAGGTAGCCTGCTGACCCTGGCCTGGTGGCTGATACCCCTGGTCGCAGCCGGTGCCGACCCCACCCTAGACCCGGAGCGCCTCGCACCCTATCCCATTACCGTCCGCCAGCTCATGGGCGGCCAAGCCCTGGGGGCTCTGATCGGGGTGCCCGGTGCGCTGACGGTACTAGCCGTCCTGGCTCTGACGACCTCCAACTTCTACTCGCTAGCAGCTACCCTGGCTTTCATCCCGGCAGGTTTACTGGGTCTTGCCCTTGCCATTCTGGGCGGACGCCTGACCGCGGTAGCTTCTATACCCGTCCGCTCGCGACGCTCAGTGAGTAACGCCCTCACCCTTCTTGCCTTTGCGGCCCTGATTTTTGCCGGGCCCCTGATGCTGGCGACTATCACGGGCATCACCAGCAACACCGAGCAGCTCCGGCAGGTTCTCGGCTACCTGCAGTGGACTCCTGTAGCTTCAGCCTGGGCTATTACCCCGCAGGTAGGAGCCGGTCGCTACGGCATCGCTCTAGCTCTCACCGCGCTCACCCTGGTCTACTGTGGCCTGGCCTGGTTCATCTGGCAGTTCTTTGCGGCTAAAACCATGGCCAGCGTGGGAGATTCCACCGGGGTACAGGACGAAGGCAAAACCCTGGCCCAGGGTAACCTGGGGCTTCTTGGGCGCTTCCCGGCCACCGTGCGCGGGGCTATCGCCGCCCGTACCCTCGATATGATGCTCCGGGACTCCCGGGCCAACCTTAACGTGCTCATGATGCCGCTCATGTATATCTTGATGGTTTTTATCTCGGGGAGCTTTATCGTCTCAGCGAACGGGGTAGAGGAAGAGATGACGAACCCCATGGCCTTCGTCATGGCGGTCGCCTTCATACCGGCTATGGCAGGCTACTCCCAGTCTGCCCTGGCTTCTTTTGAAGGCTCGGCCTTCTCCCTGCACGCCCTCTCACCCCTGCGCGGCATTGACGATAGGCTGGGGCGGGCCTACGGCATGATGATGCTCTACCTGCCCATGATTGTGCTGGGCACCCTGGCTTTTGCCCTCCTGACCGGTCATGCTGCCTGGGCTCTGCCCTTGCTGGTGAGCTCCCTGGGAACCTACTTTATCGCCAACGGCATGGCCAACTACCTCGACACCGTCTTCAACGCACCCGTGGTACCACCGGGAACCAGCCCCTGGAAGACCCCGGAACAGCCAGACGGTATGGCTAAGACCATGGCACGGGGCCTTATCATCTTTATCCCTATGGCTCTCTCCCTGCCGTCCCTCATCGGTATGGGGGCCACGGCTATTACCGGTAGCATGCTCTGGCTCTGGTTGGGTGCCGCCGTCACTGCCCTGATCGGGGTAGCAGCCTTCTACCTGGGCGTCCGCGCCGGAGCGAAAAACTACGAACGGCACGTAGCAGACATGTACCAGCGAGTAGCCCGCTACAGCTAACCCACCCCTCAACCTGCTAGAAGCAGGCAACCCCACCAGCGGCGTCCGACCCCTGCCCCACGGCAGGAACCGGGCGCCGTCTTGACGGGGGCACTACACTGGAAGACAAGACCAAACCGCTCTGAACCTAAAAGGAGACCCGGCATGTCATCGATTCCCGGCATTGAAGACCCCTTCCCCGAAACCGCCCACTCCGGCGGCACCGCCCTACTGGAACGCGAAGAAGTCCAGAACGTCGAACCCGGCGACCACGAACGCTTCGCCCACTACGTGCGCAAAGAAAAAATCATGGAATCCGCCCTCACCGGCAAGCCCGTGCGCGCCCTCTGCGGTAAAAAGTGGACCCCCGGCCGCGACCCCGAAAAATTCCCCGTCTGCCCCGAGTGCAAGGAAATCTACGAGGGCCTTGCCCCCGGTAACGACGAGAACTAAAGAGCAGACATTACTCCCGTTCTTCAGAACCACCACTCAGGAAACACATCTACATGACCTCACCCCAAACCTCGCGCCGTACCCTGGCCACAGCCGGCCTCTGGGCGGCGCCCGTCGTCGCGTCCTCAGCCCTTGTGCCTGCCTACGCCGCCAGCACCAGCGTCATTACCCCTACTCTGACTGTACGCTGGGGGCTCTTCTCCCAGGTCGCTATCGAGGACGCCAGCGCCGGCTACAACACTAACGTCGGCGTAGCCTCAACCTTCGGCGGTACCAGCAACACCAGCGGTGACGTGCAGTTTGACGACTCCACCGGCCTCATTGCGGACGGCGCAACCGGCCTGGTTGCCAACGGCGAGGGCACCTTCACCCCCGGCGGTAGCCTGGGCGGCTTCAACTCCGGCACCTACGGCGGCACCGGCCTCTGGTTCTCCAGCCCCGAAGACACCACCGGAGCACCCGTAGCGGGCACCGCCGTCCTCGCCGCGGGAGCCTCCTTCCGCCTGGACTACGTGGTTACCTTCCCCGACGGCTGGGACCCCTTCCCCATCGACAGCGCGCGTGACGGCGAAACCCGCCACCTGGTCAAGCAGAGCGGCGGCAGCGCCGTAACCGCCACCGGCGTCAACAGCGCAGAGATGACCGCAACCTACGGAGCGCAGACAACCAACGGCCAGCAGCAGACCGTGAGCGTCACCTACACCACCAACGAGACCATCACCCTCACCTCAGACGGCTCAAGCACCTCAACCCTGGCCCAGCTGCTGCTCAGCCAGGCCCCGGTCTACTACGGGGACAACCCCGAAGCCGACTTCGAGGTCGTCCTCACCGTGGTCTCCGGCGCTATCGTTATCAACGCCACCGACGGCCGAACTGAAACCATCAACCTCGCCGGCCAAACCCTGAGCAACCTGCTACCCGCCCTGCCGGTAGCCTAGTCAACCAGACTCATCGAGAGATGACTCATAGCCCCATTCGCTCCCGAATGGGGCTAAACTTTTGTGGTGCCCAAAAACCTTGAGGGCAGCCACAGAGGGAAGGGAAGATACGAGATGAACGACAGCCAGCTACCACTCTTCGGTGAAGGTTCCAACCCGCCTCTGCCCCCGGCCTACCCCGACCGCGCCGCCTGGGGAACCGCCCCCAAGCTCCGCGCCTGGCAGGCCGAGGCCATGACCAAGTATTTCACCGAGAACCCCCGCGACTTCATGGCCGTGGCAACCCCCGGTGCAGGTAAAACCACCTTCGCGCTCACCGTCGCCAAGGAACTCTTCAACCGCGGCACCATCAACCGCATGACCGTGGTTGCCCCCACCGACCACCTCAAACGCCAGTGGGCCGATGCTGCCGCCCGGGTTGGCATCTCCATCGACCCCAACTTCAAAAACTCCGACGGCACCATGGGACGCGGCTACCAGGGCGTCGCCCTCACCTACGCCCAGGTCGCCAACAAGCCCATGCTGCACCGGGCCCGTACCGAAAACGGTCGCACCCTGGTCATCATGGACGAAATCCACCACGCCGGCGACTCCCTCTCCTGGGGCGATGGCCTGCGAGAAGCCTTCGAACCGGCCACCCGCCGCCTGGCCCTGACCGGTACCCCCTTCCGCTCCGATACCGCTGCCATCCCCTTCGTCCAGTACGAGGAGGACGCCGACGGCATCCGCCGCTCAAAGTCCGACTACTCCTACGGCTACGGCCCTGCCCTCAAAGACCACGTCGTGCGCCCTGTCATCTTCATGGCATACTCGGGTCAGATGCGCTGGCGCACCTCCGCTGGCGAAGAAATGGCAGCCAACCTGGGGGAGGGCTTTACCAAGGACGTCACCGCCCAAGCCTGGCGCACCGCCCTCAACCCCGACGGCGAATGGATCCCCACCGTACTCGCTGCCGCCGACAAACGCCTCACCGAAGTACGCCGCACCGTTCCAGACGCCGGCGGCCTCGTCATCGCCACCGACCACGCCGACGCCCGCGCCTACGCCAAACAGCTCCAAAAAATCACCGGCGAAAAACCCGCCCTCATTCTCTCCGACGACAAAGAAGCCTCCAACAACATTGAAGAATTCTCCGCAGGTCTTGCCCGCTGGATGGTCGCCGTGCGCATGGTATCCGAAGGCGTGGACGTCCCCCGCCTAGCCGTCGGCGTCTACGCCACCTCAACCTCAACCCCCCTCTTCTTCGCCCAGGCCATCGGCCGATTCGTCCGCTCCCGAAAGCGCGGCGAAACCGCCTCGGTCTTCCTACCCTCCGTACCCCAGCTCATGATGCTGGCCAACGAAATGGAAACCGAACGCGACCACGCCCTCGACCGCAAGGGCGCAAATGATGAAGTAGTAGACCCCCTCAACGAAGGCCTAGACGACCACCTCATCGAAGAAGCTAACAAAGAAGAAGTCGCCAGCGACCAGCTCACCCGCGGCAAATTCGAAGCCATCGGCTCCCAGGCATCCTTCCACGGCGTCCTCTTCGACGGCGCCGAATTCGCCTCCGGCGGTCTTGAAATCGGTTCCGACGAAGAACAAGACTTCCTCGGCATCCCCGGCCTACTCGACGCCGACCAGGTAGGCACCCTGCTCCGCGCCCGCCAAAAAGACCACGCCTCCCGCCGACCGGCGTCCGCCGCCCCCCAGGTCGTCGACCACCGTCAGCTCAAAGACCTACGCAACAAGCTGGCCAAAAACGTGGCAGCCTGGGCAGCCCGCACCGGCAAACCCCACGGCTCTATCCACAATGAACTACGCCGAATCTGCGGCGGGCCCGCCGTTGCCCAGGCCTCAGCAGAACAGCTCCAGGCCCGCCTGGACAAGCTGCAGGACTGGTTCGTGGGGCGTAAGTAGGTACTCTTGCCTAGGGCCGATGGTTGTGGTGCCAGCAGGCACCCTTAAACGCCAGCCCCGAGCCAGCCTGCTAGCACCACAACCACCGGCCCCCGTAGAGTAAGCCCCGAGCCAGCCTGCTAGCACCACAACCACCAGCCGCCGTAGACCCAACCATGTGCCAGCCTGCTAGCACCACAAGCACAGCCACTAGAACATCAAATTTCCTGGGCTACAGCACCTCGGTGACCGTTACCCCGGCGTCCTCAAGCTCATCGCTCACCTCATCGAGGGCGTCCTCATCAACCGGGGCCGTCAAATCAAGCAGCACACGGGTCTCATAGCCAGCATCCACCGCATCCAGCGCAGTAGCCTTCACACAAAAATCGGTGGCAATGCCCACCACATCAACATCGGTAATATCGCGCTCAGCCAGCCAGTCATCCAGCGACACCTTGGGGGTATCATCCTGAGCCGGGGCACCGGCCTCGCGCTCGCCGGTCATCACAGAATCCTCGGGAGCCAGCAGCCCCTCAAAGCCCGAGTAAGCGGCCTCAAACTCGCCCTTGCGGAAGTAGGCCTCGATGTAGTCGGTATCGAGATCCTCATGCAGCTCGGCGCCGTGGCTCTCGGCCTTGCAGTGCACCGGCCAGGAGTCCTTGAAATCGGGGTTCTCAGAAAAATGGGTGCCGGGGTCAACGTGCCAGTCCTGGGTAGCCACAATTGCCTCGTAGTCGCCGTGGTGGTTCTCTACATATTCGCTAATGAGGGCAGCAACCTCTGCGCCACGCTCGGTAGCGAGCGAGCCGCCCTCGCAAAAGTCGTTCTGAACATCAACAATAATGAGTGCTTTTGACATCGTGTGATCCTTCTTCTTAAGAGACAAATTCTGTGGGAATGACCGGGTCGCCGGGGGAGAGACGGGTAGCGGCCACCGGCAGCTCCGTGAGGGAACGGGCATGACGCTCGGCAGCTCGGCGCACGCCCTCAGCCCCGGTAAAGCCGGGCTGGATCTGCCCGTCGACCACCAGGTCTACCATGAGGGGGCGGTCGTTGGAGTCAGCCGGAGCCTCAATATCAAGCCCCACCACTTCGGCTGTGGCGGTACCGGTGGTATCAAGACGGCGGACGGCGGTTTTCTTGCCGCCCACAGATGCCTTACCCGAGGACGCCTTAGCGACAGGCTCCATCACTCCCTGGGAGTTCTCACGCAGAACCACCTTATAAACCATGGAAGAGGTAGGAACCCCGGAGCCGGTGACCAGCTTGGTGCCCACCCCGTAGGCGTTGACGGGGGCGGCAGCTAAGGACGCGATAGCGTACTCGTCCAGGTCACTGGTCACGGTAATCTTGGTGCCGGTGTTGCCCAGGGCATCGAGCTGCTCGCGCACCTTCTGGGCCTGGGCAACCAGGTCACCAGAATCCAGGCGGACGGCACCCAGCTCCTTTCCTGCCAGCTCAACGGCCAGGTTCACTGCCTTTTCAACATCGTAGGTGTCGACCAGCAGGGTAGTGCCCACCCCCAGAGAGGCTAGCTGAGCTTCAAAAGCCTGGCGCTCGGAGTCATGCAGCAGGGTGAAGGCGTGGGCGCTGGTGCCGACGGTGTGGAGCCCGTAGCGGCGTCCTGCCTCAAGGTTCGAGGTGGCGGTAAAGCCGGCAATGACGGCGGCGCGGGCGGCAGATACAGCAGCCTGCTCATGGGCCCGGCGGGAGCCCATCTCAAGGCAGGGACGCTTGCCCGCGGCAACCGTCATACGGGAGGCCGCGGTAGCGACGGCAGAGTCAAAGTTAAGGATAGAGAGAATAAAGGTCTCTAGCAGGCAGGCCTCTGCAAAGGATGCCTCAACCTGCAAGACGGGGGAGTGAGGAAAGAAAACCTCACCCTCGGCATAGCCCCGGATAGAACCGGAAAAACGGAAGTTAGCAAGGTAATCCAGGGTCTGCTCATTGACCACCTTACGGGAGGCTAAAAACTCCAGCTCTTCGGTATCAAAGCGGAAGTTCTCCAGCCCCTCAAGCAACCTGCCGGTGCCTGCCAAGACACCGTAGCGGCGTCCGCCCGAAAGCCTGCGGGTGAAAACCTCGAAGACGGTGCGTCGGTGGGCAGCGCCAGAGGCTAGGGCAGCCTGCACCATGGTCAGCTCGTAGTGGTCGGTGAGGAGGGAAGTTTTTTGAGTCACGGGTATAACTTTATCCTTTGACCGTGCCCAAGCCCAGCCCTACCGCCGCGGTTCTGCTTGCCCCGAAAGTGAACGAGCTAGGGTACAGCGAAAGAAGAGCCCTATGATAGATAAGGTACAAATGACCTAAGGAGTACGCCCTATGCCTTCGGCTGCCTCAGCCACCGACACCCTGGCAGATCTTGAGCTCGATCTAGCCCTAGACGAGAGCACCCAGCTCAACCTGCCCTGGGCGGTCATTGTCTGGGATGACCCGGTTAACCTGATGAGCTTTGTGACCTATGTGCTGCGCACCCAGTTTGGCTACAGCACCGAAAAAGCCCACCAGCTTATGATGCAGGTACACACCGAAGGTAAGGCCACCGTCTTTAGCGGCTCCAAAGAAGAGGCCGAACGGCACACCACCGCCCTGCATACCTGGGGCCTGTGGGCAACCATCGAGCAGGCAGGTGCATAGTCTTATGGCTGAACCTTTTACCCCAACCTCCCGCGGAATTACCGCTCGCTTCACCCCTGAAGAGGTACAGGTGCTCACCCGCCTGTTTGAGGACGTCGCCCTGGCGTTGGAGCCGGAAGAAGACCCCAACGCCGACCCCCTGGCGGCCCTGGTGGGGATTTCTGAGACCGCTAGTGTTCCCAGTGACCCTGCTGTTGCCCGCATGTTGCCGGTGGCGAGCGACGACCCGGAAGTTGCCGACGAATACCGCCGCTTCACCGACCTTTCTCTACGCCGGGCCAAAATTGAACACCTCACCCAGGCCTCCATGGACCTGCAGGCCGGGGTTGTGCGGCTAGATACCGAGCGGGCTAATAGCTGGGCCGCTGCCCTCAACGATGTGCGCCTGACCCTGGGCACCCGCTTAGGAATCAACAGCGCTGAGGACGCCGACCGCATCGGCGAACACACCGACTGGGGCAGCGTAGAGAGCACCGAAGACTACATGGCCCTGCTCTACAACTTCGTTACCTGGCTGCAAGAAAGCCTCATGCAGAGCCTCCTACTGGGCTTGGACGACGCTGGGGCGGGGCCGTCCGCACCGTAAATAATCTTTCGTGACCGATTATGACGCCGCGCGCGGGCGCCGGGGCGTGATAGTCCACTCAAAAGCCGGTCGCTGCGATGGGCGCCCTACAGTTTTCTTCAACCTTTAGCTAATGTCAGGTGTGTAATGAGTGAAACCAACCCGAAACTCGTCACCCCCTGGGGTAGTCAGGTGCTTGCCGAACCCACTGCAAGTGCCCCCATCGGCGTGTTCGATTCGGGAGTGGGCGGCCTGACCGTTGCCCGCGCCATCATGGATCAGCTACCGCACGAGTCGGTGATTTACGTGGGCGACACCGCCCACGGTCCCTACGGCCCCCTGACCATCGCCCAGGTACGAGCCCACGCCCTGAGCATCATGGATGAGCTGGTGGACTCCGGGGTCAAGCTCCTCGTCATCGCCTGCAACACGGCGTCGGCCGCTGTACTGAGGGACGCCCGCGAGCGCTACACCCGCAAGTACGGTATTCAGGTGGTTGAGGTGATCCAGCCCGCCGCCCGCCGAGCAGTGGCTGCAACCCGCAACCGAAAAATCGGCGTCATCGCCACCGAAGCTACCGTGACCTCCCGGGCCTATGAAGACACCTTCTCGGTCATGAGCGACCTTGAAATCTACTCTGTGGCCTGCCCGCGCTTCGTAGAGTTCGTTGAAAAGGGCATTACCAGCGGCCCTGAGCTCCTTGAGACTGCCGAAGAATACCTGGCTCCTCTCAAGGAGGCCGGGGTCGATACGCTGGTGCTGGGCTGCACCCACTACCCCCTGCTCACCGGCGTCATCTCCTACATCATGGGGGACGACGTTACCCTCGTGTCGTCCTCGGAAGAGTCGGCTAAGGACGTCTATAAGGCCCTGCTGCGAGCTGGCCTAGAGCGCCCTGCCGTCCTGCCGCCCTCCCACGAATTCCTGGCCACCGGCGAAACCGAAACCTTCGAGCACTTAGCTCGCCGCTTCCTGGGCCCCGAGGTCGCCAAGGTGCGCCACACCAACTCGGTGGCAGAACGATTCCCCACCGGCTCCCTAGCCGTCGTTCCCCCTGAACTCATCGCCCAGACTGTTACCACCCCGCGCATTACCATCACCACAGACACTCCCTAACCCACAGACACACACAGAAGAAGGAAGGCCACTGATGCGATTGACCGTCATAGGCTGTACCGGTTCTTTCCCCGGGCCCAACGCAGCGGCCAGCTGCTACATGGTCTCGACCATTGATGACCTGGGAAAGACCTGGCGCATTATCGTTGATATGGGCAATGGCGCCCTAGGCACCCTTCAGTCCCACATCAACCTCGAAGATATCGACGCCATCCTGATTTCTCACCTGCACCCCGATCACTGCATCGATCTCTCAGGGCTGCACGTAGCGGTCAAGTGGAACCCCAACGGCTGGTCTAAGGGACCCATTCCCCTCTACGGGCCCAGCGATATTCACCAGTACCTGGTCAACACCCACGGCCTGCCCATCGAACCGGGCATGCACACCGAGTTTGAGTTCCACGAGTGGACCAACCACGCCGAGGTCAAAATCGGCCCCTTCACAGTGACCCCGCACGTAGTCGTACACCCCACCAAGGAGCCCTACGCCCTGCGCATCGAGTGCGAAACCGGTGAAGGCAAGACCGTGCTCACCTACTCCGGCGACACCGACTCCTGCATCGGCTTGATTGAAGCAGCCCGCGAGGCAGACCTTTTCCTCTGCGAAGCGGCCTACCAGGAGGGCCGCGACGACGCCCTGCGCGGCATCCACCTGACCGGCAAACGTGCCGGTGAAGCGGCAGCCGAGGCGGGCGTCCGCAACCTGCTGCTCACCCACCTGCCCATCTGGAACGACCCCGCTGTTGCTCTGGCCGAAGCCAAGAGCGTTTTTGACGGGCCGATATCGGTGGCTGAGGCCTCGGCAACCTACCGGGTCAACCCCCGCCGTAGCCCCGAGGAATACGCCAGCAACCCACAGACCACCACCCTGAACGTCATTAGCCGCCACCAGGGGAGCTAGCTGCCGCCCCTGCCCACAAGTAGCCACCGCAGACAACACGGGTGCAGAAAAGCGCCCGTGTTTTTGTACGCCCCGGGCAACAGACGCTAGGCTGAAACCATGACAGAAAACATGGCAGCACCCACCCTGCGCGGCGACGGCCGCACCCCCGACCAGCTCCGCCCCATCACCGTCACCCGCGGCTGGTCAAAGAACGCCGAAGGTTCGGCCCTCATCGAATTCGGTAACACCCGGGTGCTCTGCACCGCCTCACTGACCGAGGGCGTGCCCCGCTGGCTCAAGGGCCAGGGCACCGGCTGGGTCACCGCAGAATACGCCATGCTACCGCGCGCTACCAACACCCGTAACACCCGTGAATCGGTCAAGGGCAAGATTGGCGGCCGCACCCACGAGATTTCTCGACTGATTGGCCGCTCTCTGCGCGCCGTCATCGACACCGCTGAGCTGGGCGAGAACACCATCGTGCTCGACTGCGATGTGCTCCAGGCGGACGGCGGTACCCGCACCGCCGCTATCACCGGCGCCTACATCGCCCTGGCCGATGCCATCAAGTGGGCCCAGGCCCAGGGCATTATCCCGGCCAAGGCCAAGCCCCTGACCGGTTCTGTTGCCGCTATTTCAGTGGGCATCATCGACGGGGTTCCCATGCTGGATTTGCCCTACGAAGAAGACGTGCGCGCCGAGACCGATATGAACGTGGTCGTCACCGGCGAAGGCAAATTCGTTGAGGTTCAGGGAACCGCAGAGGGCGCCCCCTTCGACCGCGACGAACTGAACTCCCTGCTCGACTTAGCCCTGCACGGCACCGCGCAGCTAGCCCAGATCCAGCGCGAAGCCCTGGAGGACTAATGCCCGCCAAAATCGTTCTTGCCACCCACAACCAGGGGAAACTGCGCGAGTTCCGCGAGATGCTGCGCGGCGCTATCGAGGGGCTGGACGTTGACACCGAGGTGATCGACGCTGGTGCAGCAGGTGCCCCCGACGTGGTTGAAGACGGCGTTACTTTTGCCCAGAACTCTCTCTTGAAGGCCCGCGCGGTAGCCGCGGCTACCGGCCTGATTGCTATTGCCGACGACTCAGGCCTGTCGGTCGACGTGCTGGGCGGTGCCCCCGGTATTTTCAGCGCTCGCTGGGCCGGCCGGCACGGAGACGATGAAGCCAACCTCAACCTGCTCCTAGCGCAGCTTTCAGATATCGCCGATGAACACCGCCGCGCCCGCTTCGTCTGCGCCGCCTCGATGGTTACCCCCGAAGGTAAAGAGGCTGTGGAGGAGGGGGAGCTTGCCGGAACCCTGCTGCGCGAGCCCCGCGGTGAGGGCGGGTTCGGCTATGACCCGATCCTGGCAGCCGACGGTTTCACCGGCGAATACGCTGGCCTCTCTTGCGCTCAGGTGCCCGCCGATGTCAAGAATGCCATCAGCCACCGGAGCCAGGCCCTAGCCAAGCTTCTTCCCCACCTACAGGCCGCCCTGGCCCAGTAACAATCCTGTACGAGGTACCCTATGGCAGCGCACCTTACACTCATTGAACAGATGAAGGCTCTTCCCGTGGTCACGGCGGTGATGGAGCAAGCCGGTTTGAACATTCCCCGCGACCGCTGGGATATTCGAACCACCGGCTCTGCCCACATTATCGTGAACATGGGGTCGGAGCTGAGTGTGCGTATCGCCAAAACCCAGCAAACCGGGCACCTGGTAGCCCGCCGCACTGAGATCCTGCGGCGGCTACCCCAGGACCTCCCTTTTGCGGTACCCCGGCCCATCACCCGGGTTATCACCCGAAACGGCTTCACCGCTGTAGGGCTAACCTGGATTAAGGGGGAGCCCCGCCTGCATGGCTCGGCCCCACCCAAGCAGCTTGCCACCCTGGTCAAAGCTATCCACTCGGTAGATTTCAGCGGCTACGGGCCCTACCTCGATATGGTGCACGAGCACTGGGGTGGACGCGATAACTGGGAGGTGCTCCTACGCGAGCAGGTCGTACCCCAGCTGCTCACCGGCGCCCAGAAGGTAGCCCACGCAGCCATAGACCGGGTACTGGCCCTGGAACCTGCCTCACCGGTTCTCGTCCACGGCGACCTAGCCGGCCACAATATTCTCTGGAACGGCGACAAACTGGTCGGCGTTATCGACTGGGACCACGCCTCTGTAGGGGACGCGGCCGTTGACCACGCAGCCCTGGGTAACTTCTACGGCTGGGATTCCCTCTCTAAAGCGCTCGATGAAACCCAGCTGGAACGCGCCAAAATAGTGGCCCGCCTGCTACCGCTGCAGTCCCTGGCCTACACCATGCGCAATGGCATGGGCGGAGCTATCCAACGCCTGGCCGTGGAACGCGCTGACGAATGGTACCTGGACCACCGCACAGAGGTGCTTGCAGCTTAGGAACCCTAGCGAAAGAAGGGCAGACAGGCTCACGCTCACTGCCGACCCTCTCGCTGGTTCGCTAGCGCTCACAAGCGATTCACGCCAGCCCCGCAGCCAGCAGTTTCGCTGCGAGCCTGCCTGCCCTTACCTACACCCCAAGCTGCTTGAACCAGGCTACCTCAACCAGGTTCAGGGCTTCTGCGGCGTCGGTAGCAGGGGCGAGGTCTGCCGGGAAAGCAGTGTCGCCCCAGAGCGCTCCGAGCAGGGAGCCGACCAGAGCCCCGATTGAATCTGAATCGCCGGTGACTGCAATTGCCGCGCCCAGGGCTTCCCTCACTGCCTGCTGCTGGCTTAGCTTCCCCGCAGCGACGTCCGCCTCTGCCCGAAGAGCTAAGAAGAGGGCGTAGCCGAGCACATCGGGAGCTACCAGGAGTTCGCCGAAGTGGGGGCGGGCGTCCGCCACCTGCGCCTCGTGCTGAGCCAGGCGGACGGCGGTGCCCAGCGCCGTGCGGGTGAGCGCGGCATCGCCGGGTAGGGCCTGGCTTTGTTCCACCGTGCCCAGCCAGTTCAGCACTTGCTGGGTGCAGGCTTTAAGCACACCGGGGCGGGGAGCCTGCCCGGCACCCTGGCTGGCACTACCCAGCAGGTAGCGAATGAGCAGGGCGTAGGCGCTTGCAGAGATGATGGCCTCGGGGTGGCCGTGGGTGAGGGCCGCGGCGTGGGCGGATAGCTTGATGACGGTAGCGTCATCGGCTACCGGCAGGTAACCGAAGGGGGCAGAGCGCATGAGCGCCCCGGTGCCCAGGGCCTGCGGGTTGATGTTCTTAGAGATAAACTGCATTTCCCCCGTGGCAAGGGCTGCCAGGGTGGCCTTGCCCGGGCCGCGCTGCTGGCGCATCACCTGAAGCGCATCGAGGGGGCGGGGAAGGGAATAGGGGGCGGTCTCGGGCGCCGGGTGGCCGGTGCCTGCGTACCAGCGCAGGTAGGCTAGCCAGATGCAGGCCAGCTCATCGGCTGCCTGACCCTCGTTGTTCCACTCCAGCACCTCGGTGAGCCCGTCGAGGGTTGCCAGGGTGAGCTGGGTGTCGTCTGAAACCAGCAGGGGTTCCCGGGCGATAGCCGCGATAAGGTCGGCTCCCGTACGCCCGCCCCAGTGCTCGGCAATCTGTTCTACGGTGCTGGTCTCTAGGGGGTAGCCCAGGGCATCCCCCAGGGCGGTACCCAGCAGGGAGCCGCGTAAGGCCGACCGGTAGGCGGGGGAGAGGGCATCGGGGGCAGGAAAAACAGAAGTCATGCTCCCTATTCTAAAGCGGGGTAAGAGTGGGACCACTAAACTGGTGGTATGCGTATCTTGCACACCTCTGACTGGCACCTGGGCCGAACCTTTCACGGTACCTCCCTGCACTCCTATGCCGAGCAGCTGCTCGATGAGCTGGTGAACCTGGTTCAGGAACAGGGCATCGACGTGGTGCTGATCAGCGGTGACGTCTATGATCAGGCCCAGCCCCGCACCGAGACCGTGCAACTTTTTGACCGTACCCTGACCCGCCTGGTGCAGGCCGGGGCACAGGTGGTAGCAACGAGTGGTAACCACGACTCGGCTATTCGCCTGGGCTTTGGCTCTTCTTTGCTGAGCGCTGCGGGCGTGCACCTGGTGACCTCGCAAACCCAGGTGGGCCAGCCCGTCCTGCTGGCTGCCGGGGGCGTTGAGGTGGCCTTTTACGGCATACCCTACTTAGAGCCGCGCCCGATTGCTGCCCGCTGGGGCACCGAGGCCAGCCACGCGAGCGTGCTGGCTGAAGCTATGAGGAGGGTGGAAGAGGACGCCGCTACCCGCCAGGTTGCCGCCACGGTGGTGCTTGCCCACTGCTTTGCCACGGGTTCAGAGCCCTCAGAGTCAGAACGCGATATCTCGGTGGGCGGGGTGCAGCAGGTGCCGGCGAGCACCTTTGCCGCTGCCAGCTACACCGCCCTGGGGCACCTGCACGGGCGGCAGAAGGTTACCGATACCGTCAGGTACTCCGGCTCTCTTTTGGCCTATTCTTTTAGCGAGCAAAACCACCGTAAGGGGGCCTGGATTATCGACGTAGCTCCTGACGGAACTATCGAGGTGAATGAACATACCTGGCAAACCCACCTGGTGCTCAAGACCCTCAAGGGCACTCTCGACGAGGTGCTTGCCGAAAGCACCGTGGCGGCCTACGGCCGGGCTTTTGTCAGTATTACCCTGACCGACGCTGAGCGCCCAGCCGCTGCCCTCGATAGGCTCAAAGCCCACTACGAGCACGTCCAGGAACTTTTCTTCGCTCCCGAAGGCGCCGAAAGTCGCCCAGAGCACAGCTACCGCCGCACCCGCGAGAGCCAGAGCGTTCAGGCTATCTGCGAGTCCTTCTACGAGCACGTGCGCGGTCGTGCCCTCAACGAGGCTGAAGCCACCTATCTCACCGACGTCCTAGACCAGGCCCGTACCAGGGGAGCGAGCGACTAAATGCGAATTCACCGACTAGAACTGACCGCCTACGGCCCCTTCCCGGGAACCGTCACCATCGACTTTGACGACCTCAACCGAGAGGGCATCTTCCTGCTCAACGGCCCTACCGGTTCGGGCAAGTCATCTATTCTCGATGCCATCTGCTACGCCCTTTACGGCTCCACCTCATCGGGGCGCACCGACCTGAAATCCCGGTTTGCTGAGCCTCACGTGCAGCCCCGGGTGCTGCTGGACTGCACCATCGGCACCGACCGCTACCGGATTGACCGTAGCCCGGCCTACGAGCGCCCCAAGAAACGCGGTGAGGGTACAATCACCGAGCAGGCTAAAACCCTGATTGAGAAGTTTGATACCGCCACCGGCAGCTGGGAGCCAGACCCGGCCATCACCCGCCACAAGGACGCCGGCGATTTCATGCTCTCTGTGCTGGGCCTCAATGCCCAGCAGTTTAACCAGGTCATGCTGCTGCCCCAGGGGCAGTTCCAGCGTTTCCTGGTCGCTACCTCCGGGGAGCGGGAGCAGCTGCTCAAGCAGCTCTTTGGCACCGAGGACTTCGAGAAGGTACAGGACCTGCTCCACAGATACGCCAAGGACGCCGCCGCGGCAGCCCAGGCTGCCCAGCAGGATCTGCGGGTGCTAGAGCAGCGGGCAGAACGTGCCGAGCAGGCAGCCCGGGCCGACCAGGCACAACGGGCCCTGGGGCAAGAGGTAAACGGAAGCACCGAAAGCTCTTCCACACCAGAAGACACCGAACCTACCTCTGTAGCGGGCCTGCCCGACCACCTGCGCCAGGTACTCAGCCAGCTAGCAGATCTCATTCAGAGTCTAGAAGAGCGGCGGGACAAAACTGCCCACGACCTCGAAACACTGGCAAACGAGCACACCGAAACCGCCCAGCTGCAAAAAGACTGGGCCACCTATCTCAAGCTCACCCAGGAACAGGAAATCCTGGCAAACGAGGAGAGCCAGATAGCTGCCAGCCTCACCCGCCTCGAAGAGCACAGGGTAGCTGCTGAGATTCTGCCTCGGGTAACAGTGGCTGAACAGGCAGCAACCGCCTATCAGCAGGCAGCAGAGCGGGCAGAAACCCACCTGGGCAGCACCCGCAGGCTCCTGGCATCCGCTCGGGAAAACCTCACCGAAACCGCCCTCGAATACGACCTGCTCACCCAAGCCCAGGACGCCCTCGAGACCGCCCTCACCGACGATGCCAGCCAGCAGCTGAGCGAACTCACCAGCGCCCACATCGACCAGCTCACCCGCTACCAGCAGGCAGAAAAAGACATCGCAAACCTGGCCGCTCAGGCACAGGCCAGCACCAGCACCCTCCAGGGTCTGACCACCCGCCGCACCCAGCTCACCCAGGCCCTAGAAGAAGCCCAGCAGAGCCTCACCCAGCAGCGCCAGGACTACGAGAAAACCGAGCAGGCTACCGCCCGCGAAGAAGCTGCCCGCGCCCTGCTGGCCCAGGCTCGCGACCGGGTCACCGCCGCCGACCGCCTCACCCAGGCCCGCACCAACCTAGAAGCCGCCCAGCGGGCCTCCCAAGGGGCCGAAGAAAGCCGACGGAAGGCGTCCGCCCAAGCCGAAACCTTACAGCGCCAGCGCTTTGACGCCGCAGCCCAGATCCTGGCCGAAACCCTCACCGACGGCCAACCCTGTAGCGTCTGCGGCTCTACAGACCACCCCGCCCCCGCCAGCTACGACCAAAACACACCACCCGTCACAGAAGAAGCCCTCACCCGCGCCAAGCACCAGCGCGACGCGGCAGAAGCAAAAGCCCAGCAGGCGCTCGCCGCCCTGAGCTCAGCCCAGAGCACCCTCGACCAGTTGGTAGAGCAGGGCACCCCTGAACCCGAAGAAGCCCGGGCAGCTCTGACCTCTGCCCAGGAGAGCCTCAACCAGGCCCAGGCTGAGGTCGCCCACCGCAAAGCCCTCGCCCAACGCATCTCCACCGCCGAAGAAACCCTTGAGACCAGCCGGGCAGACCTGGCCGAAGCCGAACGCCAGCACACGAGCGAAGAAGCCAAACTGCACCAGCTCACCGCTCAGAGAGAAAGCCTTGAAGCCGAGCTGGCACCCCACCGACAGGGCCCAGGCCTAGCCGACCGTATCGCCACCCTCAACCGGCTGACCAGGCAGCTGCCCACCCTGCTCGCCGCCTACGCCGATCGGGAGCGGCAGGCCCAAGCCCAGACGTCCGCCCAGGAAGAACTGAACAAGGCCCTACAAGAAGCCCAGTTCAAGGACGCCCAGCAGGTAAAAGCCCAGCTACTCACCAAGGCCCAGGCCAGCCAGCTAGAGCAACAGATCACCACCCACCGCGACCGCACCCTGGCAGTCACAGCCCAGCTCACTAGCCCTGCTCTGGCAGCTATCGCCCAGCTCCAGGCGGACGGCGGCCAACCACCTGCCCCCGAACAACTAGCCCAGCTCAAGGCAGCAATCGCCCAGCTCAGCGCCCAGCGCGATAGCTACATTAGCCACGCTACCCGCCTCACCGGTGCTCGCGAGGAGCTGCACGAGGTGCTGAGCCTGCTCGAAGCGACCCTAGAAAAGAGCCGCCTGCTACTCGAAGACGCCCATCTCAAACGCGAGCTCGCAGCGACCGCCACAGCGGCCCCTGGCAGCGATAACCGCTTGCACATGACGCTGACGTCCTACGTGCTGGCCTACCAGCTCGCCGAGGTAGCCGAGGCAGCCAGTGAGCACCTCGAAAAAATGACCCACGGCCGCTACCGCCTGGAACACACCGACCGGGCAGAGGGGCGCAACAAGAAATCCGGCCTGGCTATCGACATCTTCGATGCCTGGCACAACGCCAGCCGCCGCCCCGAAAGCCTCTCGGGCGGTGAAACCTTCATGGCATCCCTGGCCCTGGCACTGGGGCTTGCCGACGTCGTGCAGCAGGCCAATGGCGGTATCGACATCGACACCCTCTTCGTTGACGAAGGCTTCGGCTCTCTCGACGATGAAACCCTCGAAGAGGTCATGACCACCATCGACTCCCTGCGCGAGCGGGGGAGAGTCATCGGCCTTATCTCGCATGTGGCCGAGATGAAGAACCGCATTAACAAGCACATCGTCCTTACAAGCTCGCCCCAGGGCTCATCCCTGGTCGCAGATGCAGGAGCAGCGTGAGCCCCCACCGTAACCCCAAGAATCGTAGCTCTTCTCCCCGCACGGGGCTGGGCTACCGGCGCGACCGCCAGTGGCCCAGTGGCTCCGACCTGCGGAATAACCTGCGAGAGAGCGTCACTCGCCTGCGCATTTCAACCGAGTATGCCCGCACCCGTATTCGCGACCTGCTGCTGGCCCACGGCCGGCGCTTCCTCTTCTTCTCCCTGCTCATGCGCCTGCCCGCGGCTATGGTGATGCTGGCGGTGATGATGATGCTGGCCGTGCAGAATAATGAGGCCACCCTCGGCGGGTACGCCGCCGGTACGGTGGGACTGAGTGCGGCTCTCATGGTGCCGGTCTATCGGTCGATTTCTGAGCGCTGGGGCCAGCGAAGAATATTTTTTGCCGTTACAGTGCTCAATATTCTGGCCCTGATGTGGCTGATGCTGGAGTCCCTGCACTTTGCTGAGACCAGTAGCGGGTCTATTGGCCGGTTCCTCGCAGCCTGCGCGGTGACGGGAGTGACCACCGTGCCGCTGGGGGCGGTGATGCGAAGCTACTGGAGCGCCGAGTACCTCACCACCAAGGACCGCCGTAAGCTCAACGCGTCCATTTCGCTTGAAACCATGTTCGACGTCATCGCCCTACCGGCCGGTGCCGTTATTGCCGGTATGACCACGGTCTTTTTGACGGCCCAGTCGGCCCTCTTCGCGGTGATTGTGCTCGATGTGCTGGGCCTGCTCATGCTACTGTGGCGCCCGGAAAACCTGCCGGTTGAGACCCGAGATGTCAGCGGGGGCAACCGCCGCAAGCCCCTGCGCGGCGTAAGCCGCTCCCTACTCTGGATACCCCAGCTGGGCACCATCTGCTTGGGACTATCCCTGGGCGCAACCCAGGCAGCTATCGTGGCCTACGCTATTTCGACTGACCAGATGGGCGTGACCGGCTTCCTGATCGCCCTGCTCGGTCTGTGCGCGGTTATCTCTGCCCTGTTTGTGCTCTTTGACCGCCTGCCTATGTTCGGGTGGGGGGCCTGGCTGGTGAGCGGGGTGTGCCTGACCCTTACCGCCATGACCCTGTCGCTGCCCACCTCAGCTGTGGGCATGGTGATTCCTCTGATTAGCGTGGGTCTTGCCTACGGTATTTGCCTGGTCACCATGGACTCGGTAGCCACCAGCCTCTCGGTGCGCAAAAACCTCGACCTCGCTCTTTCTACCCTGCAGGCATGTTCCCTGGGTGGTATCGCGGTAGGGTTCGTGTGGGCAGCCGATCTGAGCGGCTCCTACAGTTACCAGGTGGCCCTGATTATTCCTCTCATCGCCGCTGCGATGTACTTCTGCCTGGGGCATCTCTACGGGTTCTTGTGGCGTCGCACCTACGAGGAGCGTCTGGCGCTACTGCCCTAGCGCCGCACCCTCATCACTCCAAACACAAGGGGCCCTACCGTCAACTGACGGTAGGGCCCCTTGGCATAGGCTGAGGGGGGCGGACGCCCTCGCGGCTAGTGGCCGCGCTTGATCCAGTTCTCGAGTTCGGGGGCTTCTAGGCCGATGCCGGTGGAGTCCCCGTGGCCGGTGAGCACAGCGGTGGATTCGGGCAGGGTTAAGAGCTTGGTTGAGATTGACTCGATGATGGTCTCGAAGCTGGAGAAGGAGCGGCCGGTGGCGCCGGGCCCTCCGTTGAACAGGGTATCACCCGAGAAGAGCACGCCCTCTGAGTTCTCCCAGGAGAGGGTGGGGGCGTAGAAGCAGACGGAGCCGGGGGAGTGGCCCGGGGTTGCCAGGACGTTCAGCTCGGTGGAGCCGACGGTAATGGTATCGCCCTCTGCCAGGTCTTTGTCGAAGTCCCAGGAGGGGTAGACCATCTCCCAGAGCGGACGGTCTGCCGGGTTGAGGTAGACCGGGGCGTCGAATCGGTCGGCGGCTTCCTTAGCTGAGCGGATGTGGTCGTCGTGGGCGTGGGTCAGCAGGATTTTCTCAACGGTTCGCCCTGCAACCTTGGCCGAAATCTTATCGACGTCGTGGGCGGGGTCGATAATGACCACGGAAGTTTCGTTGCCGATAATCCAGACGTTGTTATCGACGTCCCAGGTTCCCCCGTCCAGGGAAAAGGTGCCGGAGGTGATAACTCGTTCAATGCGTTCTGTCATGGTGATAACTCCTAGAGCTCAACGACCGAGCGGAGGACCTTACCGGTCTTCATGGTTTCGAAAGCCTCGTTGACCTGGTCAAGGCTGATGCGTTCTGAGACGAAGCCGTCCAGGTCGAGGTTGCCCAGCTGGTAGTGCTGCACGAACATGGGGAAGTCGCGGGAGGGCAGGGTATCGCCGTACCAGGCTGACTTGATGGAGCCGCCGCGCCCGAAGACCTCATCGAGGGGGGCCTGCCAGGTGGTACCTGGTGCGGGTACGCCTACCAGAACGACGCGTCCGGCCAGGTCACGGGCCTCGAAGGCCTGCTTGAAAGTGGCTTCAACGCCCACAGCGTCAATAACCAGGTCGGCACCGAAGCCGTCGGTGAGCTCCTTGATAGCGGCTACCGGGTCCTGGTTTTTAGAGTTGATCACATGGGTGGCGCCGTGCTCCTTGGCTCGGGCCAGCTTTTCGTCGTCAATATCAACGGCGATGATGGTGGTTGCCCCGCCCAGCTTGGCGCCGGCAACAGCGGCAGTACCTACGCCGCCGCAGCCGATGACGGCAACTGACTCGCCGCGGGCTACTTCACCGGTGTTGAGCACAGCGCCCAGACCGGCGGTGACGCCGCAGCCCAGCAGGCCGATAGCGGCATACTGGTCTTCGGTCAGCTCAGCCTCAATCTTGGTGCACTGGCCGGCTGCCACCAGGGTCTTCTCGGCAAAGGAGCCGATACCCAGAGCGGGGGAGAGCTCGGTGCCGTCCTCCAGGGTCATCTTCTGGGTGGCGTTGTGGGTGGCGAAGCAGTACTGGGGCTTGCCCTTTTTACAGGCCCGGCACTCGCCGCAGACAGCCCGCCAGTTGAGAATGACCAGGTCGCCGGGGGCAACGTTGGTGACGCCCTCGCCCACCGCCTCGACGATACCGGCTGACTCGTGGCCCAGCAGGTAGGGGTAGTCGTTGCCGACCCCGCCCTGGACGTAGTGGTGGTCGGTCTGGCAGACACCGCAGGTGAGCACCTTCACCAGGGCCTCGCCCTTGATGGGGTTGGGCACATTGATGGTAACAACTTCAACGGGCTGATCCTTGGCCAGAGAGACGACGGCCTTGACCTTGTGCATGGGGCTCCTTCGATAGCGGGAGGGGAAAAATATCGGCAGGTAGCTACCTGCTGCTACTCTCTACGCTACCGTGTGGTCCGGCTCGCTGCCAGCTCGTGAGACCGCATGACGGGCCATGAAGTCAGCGGATGCCCGACGGGCTTGCCCGCTGGTCAGGGCACTAATATGGTCGCGGCCAGCTAGCTCCAGATAGGCGGACGCCGGGTGCGGCAGGGTAGCTGCAAGGGCAGGGAACCCGGTGGCTAGGGTATCGTCGCTGCCGGCAAAGAGGAGGGTGGGGCAGGCAGGTAGTTTGTTCGGTGTGAAAGGCTCAACCGGCTGGGCTGTAAAAGCGGCCAGCGCAGCGCGGGGCAGGGGGCTGGTATCGAGGACGGCTTCGAGCCCCTCTGGAATGGAGGTGCCGGGGGCGGCGGAAGGCGCCGATAGATAGGACTGCACCTCATCGAGGTGGGTTGCTAGGGGCAGGCCTCCGAGCGTCAGGCTCTGTACCAGGTGCGGGGAGCTGAGCGCTACCTGCCAGCAGATGCGGGCGCCCAGAGAATAGCCCAGCAGATGAACCGGTGTATCTACATCTGCCAGAGCCCGGGCAAGGGCTGTGCCCAGGGAAGTCACTAGCCCTTCTTGCTGCCAGGTGACGGCTATCTGCCCGCTAGACTTTCCTGCCCCTTCGTGCCCCGCTTCTTCGAGCCGGTGATAGGGCAGGGTGACCAGATGGACATCTGCCCCTGCCCGCTGCAACTGCCGCACCCAACCGGTCCGTTCCCAGGTCACCTCGGGGATGGAGGCAAAACCGTGCACCGCCACCACCTGCTGGCCCTCAAGAAGCCGGGGCGGAGCGTCCGCCCCAGCAACGGGGGCACAGTAAATCTCGACCGAAAGACAGGGCTCGCACATAGGGCCTACTCGGAGTCCTTCTTCTCCTGCTTCTCGGCCATCTGCTGGAAATCAACACCGTTATGGGCCAGGCGAATCTTGCGGCCCTCTTCGATGAGGTTTTCCTTCTTCTCC
The DNA here is from genome assembly GCF_053547255.1 of Rothia sp. 11273D007AR. Classification (NCBI taxonomy): domain Bacteria; kingdom Bacillati; phylum Actinomycetota; class Actinomycetes; order Micrococcales; family Micrococcaceae; genus Rothia; species Rothia sp. 11273D007AR. Next base: position 175,280 of record NZ_JBPPWJ010000003.1, read on the forward strand.
TGCTGCTTGATCGCCATGGTGTCATCGCGAGGGGGCAGCTGAAGCTCGTCCTCGGCCTTGATGCCTGCCTGCAGCTCGCGACCGCGCTGAATCTCAGCGTCAATCTGGGCGCCGAGCAGCAGCACATTGTTCATGATCCAGATGAACAGCAGCATCACGATAACGCCACCGATCAGGCCGTAAGTGGCATTGTAGGAGCCGAAGTTCGAGACGTAGAAGGTGAAGCCCAGAGCAGCAATAGCCATCACGACCAGGGCAATAGCGGCGCCGGGGGTGAGGAAGCGGAACTTGGGCTGCTTGACGTTGGGGGTGGCGAAGTAGAGCAGGCTAATGAGCACAACGGCCAGCACCAGCATGATGGGGTAGCGCAGCCACATCCATACGCCGATGAAGCCGCCGAGTTCGATAGCGGGCACGGCGTTTTGCAGGGTGGTCAGCACGTCTTCAGAGGAAAGCAGTACCAGCATCATGGCAACAACAATCAGTACCATGGCGGCGGTGACCAGCAGGTTGAAGGGGCGCAGCTTCCAGATGGGGCGACCCTCTACTACACCATAGATCTTGTTCATGGCACGGCCGAAGGCGCCGATGTAGCCCGAGGCAGTCCAGAGGGCACCGACCACACCGGTCACCAGGGCCAGACCTGCGGCGTCTGAGCTGGTGAGCTGGGTGATGGGCTCTTCCAGAAGGGTCAGCATTTCAGCCGGGGCGTAGTCTTCAAGGAAGTTGAGAATCGCGTTGGTGGTCTGCTGGCCCTGCCCAAAGACACCCAGCAGGGAGACCACAGCCAGTAGGCCGGGGAAGATAGAGAGCACCGTGAAGTAGGTCAGGGCGGCGGCCAGATCGGTGCAGCCGTCGTTGGTGAATTCGCTCAGGGCGCGCTTGAAGATGTACTTCCAGCTAGAGCCGCTCATATCTGAGAGCTTGGCGGGCTTGGGAGCCTCTTTGTGGGCCTCCTCTGTAACCGCCCGGCTAATGGTTTGTTCTTTGAGAGCCATAGTGTCGTCCTTTGGGCATGCGGTGATTTAATCAGTAAACATCTTATCAGTAGCATGATAAACCTTTGAGCTGGCTGAGCGTCTGCTTCGTGATAAAACAGTAGCTGCCCCGGCGCATGATGCCGGGGCAGCTATGAGACAGGGTAGCCCACACGGTAGTGGGCGGACGCCGGTGGGCTAGTTATCGATACCCAGCACCTTGGCGGTGTGGGCAAAGAGCTCGTCAGCCAGGTCGTGGTTGTCGTTGAGCTTGACGCCGTAGCCGGGTACCAGTTCCTTGATGCGGGGCTCCCACTGGTTCATCTTGGAGGGGAAGCAACGGGCCAGCAGGGTCAGCATGATGGGGGCGGCGGTTGAGGCGCCGGGGGAGGCACCGAGCAGGGCCGCGATGGAGCCGTCGCCCGATGCAATGAGTTCGGTGCCGAACTGCAGCACGCCGCCCTTCTTGGCGTCCTTCTTAATAACCTGCACACGCTGGCCAGCGGTGATGAGCTCCCATTCGTCAGCTACCGCGGTGGGGTAGTACTCGCGCAGAGAAGCTACACGCTCGTCACGGTTCTTGAGCAGTTCACCGATGAGGTACTTGGTGAGATCTACGTTGTCCAGACCCGCGCGAATCATGGGGACCAGGTTGTCCGGACGCAGGGAGAGGGGCAGATCGAGCAGGGAGCCCTGCTTGAGGAAGTTGGTCTTAAAGCCAGCGTAGGGGCCAAAGAGCAGGGAGCGCTTGCCGTTCACGTAGCGGGTGTCGAGGTGGGGCACAGACATGGGCGGGGCACCCACCGAAGCCTGGCCGTAGACCTTGGCATTGTGCTTGAGAGCGGTTTCTTCATTGGTATTGCGGAAGAAGAGGCCCGAGACGGGGAAGCCGCCGAAGCCCTTGCCTTCCTTAATACCTGACTTCTGCAGCAGGTTGAGGGCACCGCCACCGGCACCCAGGAAGACAAACTTGGCACGAATGGTCTGGCTGTGCTCGGAGTTCAGGCGGTTCTTAACCTTGACCAGCCAGCTGCCGTCACTCTGCTGCTCGAGGTTGGTGACCTGCTGGCCGTACTGGACGGTGACGCCCTGCTCTACCAGGTAGTCCACCATCTGCTGGGTGAGGTTGCCGAAGTCTACGTCGGTACCCTCGGGTGACCAGGTGGCGGCAATCTTCTGGTTGGGGTCGCGGCCCTCAACGGCCAGGGGGGCCCACTGGCGAATCTGGTCAAAATCGGTAGAGAACTTCATGCGCTCAAAGAGCTTCTGGTTCTCGAAGGCCTCAAAACGCTTGCCCAGGTAGCGCACGTGGTCTTCACCGAAGACCAGGGACATGTGGGGCACCGGGTTGATGAAGCTGGCGTCCTTAATTTTGCCCTCTTCAACCAGGGAGGCCCAGAGCTGGCGGGAAACCTGGAACTGCTCGTTAATACCCAGTGCCTTGGCCGGGTCTACGGTGCCGTCGGGGCCTGCCGGGGCGTAGTTGAGTTCGCAGAGCGCTGAGTGGCCGGTACCAGCATTGTTCCAGGGGTTAGATGACTCCTGGGCTACCTGATCCAGACGCTCCAGCAGGGTGATATTCCAGGTGGGCTCTACTTCCTTGAGTAGGACGCCCAGGGTTGCGCTCATAATACCGCCGCCCACTAGGACGACATCGGTCTGTACTTCGTTTGCCACGTGATTGACACTCCGTCACTCTAAGACTGTGGTGCCCGACGCTGGACACCGGCTGGGGTGGAGCCGCTCGGCCCCGTTCTCATCTTTAGCGTAGTACAGATAGGGCGACCTACCTAACACGTACGGTTCTTTGACGCACTTTTGCGGACGCCCGCGGTGGGCTAGTCGTCGATGTGCACGGTGGAGAAATCATCGATGCAGGTGGCGCTCACCGTGTAGGTGCGCACCCTCTGGCCCTGGGTAACGCCCGATACAGGGTAGGCCAGAGGAATTGCAGATAGCAGGTTGGCTACCTGGTTATTGATGTCCTTGTAGGCTTCCCGCCATTCGGCGATATCGGTGCGGGTATCAGCCTCGTTGATAGCCTGGCGGATACTGGCGTAGCTGGCAGTAGCCTTGGTCGGTTCGGTAGCTGCTGCTGTGGAAGTGGGGGAGGGGCTGGCACTGGCGCTTGCGCTCGGGCTGGGTTCGCTGATGGTGGTGGGGGCGGACGCTGCCGGCGTCAGTACATGCCCTAGAAAGGTGGTGGGGTCGCGGAAAGCCCCGATAAAGCCGGTCAGTTCTAACCCGTAGTCGGGGTGGGCGGTGGGTACGTCCTCGGTACCGGCGTCCGACCAGCGGTAGGGCTTGGGCACAATATTGAAGCCTGCCTCGACCAGGTTGGCCGAGATGAGCGAGTAGATACCTTCGGGTGAGGGCAGGGACGGCAGTGACAGGTTGACCGGGTAGTAGAAATCAATGGCCTGATTGGCGTAGGTGCTGGCCCTGAGAAGTTCTTTGGCGCGGGTGAGGTTATAGGTGTAGACCTGCTCCATGTCCTCTTTCTTCATCTGGAAGAGGGCGGGGATGAAGTCGGGGGCGGTATTGGTGCCCTGGGGGTAATAGGTCTCGACGATGGCAGCCCGGTCGATGGAGCGGGCTAGTGCCTGACGAACCCGGGCATCGTCGAAGGCAGGGTGGGAGAGGTTGATGCCGATATAAGCAATTGCGTAGGGGTCGCGGGACTGTACGGCGTAACCGTCAAGGGCCAGGGGGACGTAGTCTTTGAGGGCTACCTGGTCGTAGGCGTCAATGCTGCCTTCGAGCAGGTTGTAGTAGCGCTTTTCGGCATCGGGAATGGTAAGGAACTCGATGGTGCCGAGATCGGCGGGCTCGCCCCGGTAGGAACTGTTACGGGTGAGGACGGCGGTACCGCCATCCCAGGAACTCAGCGTAAAGGCTCCGGTTCCTATGGGGGAGCCGGTGAGGTAGCCGTCCGCCCCGATACTGCTGGGTAGAACAACCCCGTAGGCTGGCTGGCTCAGGGCCTTGAGAAAACTGCGAGAAGGTCGGCTGAGAACGATGTCAAGGCTAGTATCTGTAGGTGCCGACCAGGCGGTCACCAGGGGCTTAATCTCGTTGCCGTCTGCGGCTTTAGCGCTGCCAAAGAGCTGATGAAAAGGCTGAGTCATACGGGTGAGAGCAGTTTTTCCCAGAGTAGACCAACGCTCGATATTGGCCAGTACGCTACTGGCTGTCAACGGGGTGCCATCGCTAAAGGTGGCATTCTCAACCAGATTAAAGGTGTAGGTGAGACCGTCCTCGCTAGTCTCCCAGCTGGTTGCAAGAGAGGGGGCGGGCTCACCGGTGTTGACATCAGATCGAACTAGAGGTTCTAGAATTTGGGCGCTGATGCGGTGGCTTTCTACCCGGTAGGTCGCTGCCGGGTCAAGGGTGAGTACTTGCGCGCCCTGGGCAAAACGGAAGGTGGGGCCTGCACTCTCGGTGGCGGACGCGGACGCTGCGGGGTCGGCTTCAGTCGGGCTCGAACAGGCTGAAAGGGCTAGCCCAGCGGTAAGTATGGAACCATAGTGAAGCAGAGTGCGGCGAGACAGGGCTGATGCTGCCATAAGAGAATCCCCTTCGTTCTGAGGCACGTTGACCTAGACCTTACCGTCAGGTTTTAGCTATCAAAAAACCCGTCCAACCGTGGATAAACCGGGCTGAACGGGTGTTTCGTCTATGTGCGCGAGGAGGGACTTGAACCCTCACGCCGTAAGGCACAGGAACCTAAATCCTGCGTGTCTGCCAATTTCACCACTCGCGCATGCGGTGCTGTCAGCACAACAGTGTCTATGCTACAACACCTTGAGAGGTTTTGCTAAATACGGCCGTCGCGGTTAGGCATCGATGCCTAGATCTCGGCGCAGCTTTGCAACATGCCCCTTGGCCCGGACGTTGTATTGGGCGACCTCTATGATGCCCTTTTCATCGATGACGAGAGTGGAACGGATTAGACCTACGTAGGTCTTGCCATAGTTTTTCTTTTCGCCCCAGGCTCCGTAGGCTTCCGCAACCGCGTGGTCTTCATCAGAGAGCAGGGGGAAAGTGAGTTCCTGGTTCTCAGTGAAGGTATCGAGGGCCTTGACGCTATCGGGCGAGATGCCCAGGACGGCGTAGCCGTGCGAGGTGAGCGAGGCCAGATTATCTCTAAAGTCGCAGGCCTGGGTGGTGCACCCGGGGGTAGATGCCTTGGGGTAAAAGTAGATGATTACCTTCTGCCCCGCGTAGTCGGCCAGGGTGACAGTTCCACCTCCTGCAGCGGGCAGGGTGAACTGGGGTGCGGGGGTTCCCGGAGTAAGTCGTTCCACGGGCGTCCTTTCACATGGTGAACAGAATAGGGGTGCAACCCACCGGGCTGCGGCCTTGCCTCCAGCTTATCAGGGGCAAGGAGAGCTGATTTTTAGCGGAAAAACAGGGTTGTTCAACAATTACTCAGTGTACGGTGGATTGTGTCAAGCACCTGTCATGTCTAGGCATATAAGTGGTGAGTATGCTTATAATGGTGCTATGCCAGAAATTCGTAATTGGTCGATTAATCGACTCCTCTCAACTGCAGCGCGCATGCTGGAATACAGCTGGAACGATCAGCTGAAGTCACTTGGGCTCACTCACGCTGGCGTAACAGCTCTCGGTGTCATCGCCCGCGAAGGCATGATTTCACAGGTGAAAGTTGCCTCCCTCGTAGGTGTGCAGGCGCAGACCATGGGTAAAACCCTTGCTCGTCTTGAAGCGCACGGCCATGTATTTCGCACCAGGAACACCATAGATCGCCGTAGCTACCTTCTGGGTATCACCGAAGAGGGGCGGCGTGTGTTGGCTGAAGCGGAGAATATTGACCGCAAGCTGGGATCTGCCGGCGAGCTTTCAAACCCTGAATTTCGCGAAATGCTCATTCACATTATCGAAAGCCTCAATGAACACCATGGTGGTGGAGAGGTACTCGATGATGTTGCCGGTGAGCGCACCGCCCAGATTGGGGCTATCACTAAATCTTTAGCAGAGGCTCCGTCGGCAGAAGCCGACGTACCCGAGGCTAATGTCGCGGAGCCTATCGTTGAGCGCGTCAATACCGCTGTTATGGACGTTATTACGCCAGAGATGATTGCTGAGTACCGTAAATAGTGCTTCTGGGCCTCCTGTCGATACGGCGGGAGGTCTTCTGTATGGGCTGTACATATACGCTTTTTATGAAGGTGCTCACAAATACCCTTTTTGGCTTGCGCGCCTCAAAAAAGCTGCGTATAGTAGAACCCGTTGCTGAGACAGGTTCTCGGTCTGACAAGTAAATATGCGCCTCTAGCTCAATTGGCAGAGCAATTGACTCTTAATCAATGGGTTCTGGGTTCGAGTCCCAGGGGGCGCACAGCGTAAGAAGCCCGACCGGTTGTCCGGTCGGGCTTCTTTGTGTACTTATATATTTTTAGATGTAAAGATCCGCTATTTTGTGGAAGTGCTCACAAACACCCTTTTCAGCTTGCGCGCCTCAAAAAAGCTGCGTATAGTAGAACCCGTTGCTGAGACAGGTTCTCGGTCTGACAAGTAAATATGC